>JAWLEY010000066.1:0-12267 GCA_041685855.1 Perlabentimonas sp.
ACATGAAAGTTTTTGAAAAATCTTTACTCCCCTCAAGCCTTGCTCCTGCTTTGGTTGGGCCAACAACAGGAATCTGCTTAAGCTCATCGTCTGATAAGAAAAAGTCGTGAATACCCTTAACCAATGGGTCTTCAGGACCAACCACAACCATATTAATTCCTTTTTCTAGTACAACATCTTTAACCTTCTCAAAATCTAAAGGATTAATGCTAATATTTTCACCATGTTGGGCTGTTCCAGGGTTCCCGGGTGCAATGTAAAGGTTGTTAAGTAAAGGGCTCTGGCTAATTTTCCATGCAAAGGCGTGCTCTCTGCCACCTGAACCTATAAGAAGAACATTCATTACAAGTATTTTTAATTATTGGTTGTAAAAATAGCCCAATAGTTTTTAACAGCAAAGCGGATGATGTACATTTTGAGAATCAAACATTTTCAACAGAATTTATTCCTGTTAAATACTTTACAAACATTATTCTTGTTTTGAAAACAAATCAATACTTGTATGCAGAATGATACTCTTTTGATAAAGAAAGTTATCTATTCCTAAAAGATACCAAGTATTAATATGGATTTTGCTTAAGTATGGGTAATAAAAAGAAAGTCCCTCAACACAAAACATTGAGGGACTTTTAGTTGACCCACCAAGACTCGAACTTGGACCGACAGAACCAAAATCTGCTGTGCTGCCATTACACCATGGGTCAGTAACCTTAACCTTTTTCACAAAGGCGGTGCAAATATAAAACCTTTTTTTTGAGCTACAAAAATTTTTTATAAAATTATTCTCCAAGAGGTTTAAGTCTATCTCCTCTCATAATCCATGTTCTTGATACCATCTCATCGGGCCAGCAAAAGCAGTACTCCTGCTCATAGCTTAACATTTCTTGCAAGCCTTTATCAATATAAATTGATTTACCCTCTGGTACATGTATTGTAATATCAACATCCTGAGCTCGCCATTTTTCGCCGTTTGACACAATATAGTGCGGATTAATAATAAGGTTGGAATCCACAAACTTGAAATCATATCGAATATTATTGGCGTTTCGTCTGGCCAGCAACCTTGTTGCTCCTCTCGATTTTTTCTCAATAGTTAGCTCAAAGTTGCTACTATTGCTTTTCCCGATAAAAATTTCTGGTTGACCAATAACTTGAGGAACCCCGTTAATATCTGCAATGGTATATTCGTCGAACAGTACTATGTCATCCCGATAATCTACATCCTCTAACACTTCCTCATCTATGTATAAGTATAGGCGATAAAAGTTTTCTTCCTGTTTTTGGAGCGAGACCTCCTCTTTAACAGTTTCGAGAATAGTGAAGCTACGTGCTTGTAAAAAGAAAACAAAAGCAAGTATAGTAACGGCAACAATCCATAGCGTTGCCCCTGTAACAAAGAAAACAGAGTCGCGAGGTTTAAACCTAAAAACCATTCGTAAACCAAGGTAAATAAGGGCAATTAGCGGTATTGCAACAACAAAGAATACAGGTATAGTTACCCATAGCATTGAGCCTAAGTCAACGGTTGTAGCCAGCACCTCGTTTACTGTAAACCCACTAAATTCAGGAAATAGGCTTGTTATAAAGCCACCTAAAAAAACGGAGGCAATACTAGATAAAAGGCCAACCAGCCCGATGCTTACAAAAGCAATAGCTAAAATAACAACCACAATTTTTGCCAATACACCTAGAATGGTACCAATTACGGCAAAAAACTTACCGAAAGCGCTAAAAATACTCTCGAAAATATCTGAAACCCGATGCTTTTTCATGCTCTTTTTTACCTCCTCATACTCTTTTTTAATGTTTTTTTCCAAATTAGATAGATTTACATCCTCACCCCTCATTTCCATGCGTTGACGAGTTGTTTGTGCTCTAGGAACCAAGGCCCAAAGTATGATGTAAACAACCACACCAAATCCTTTAGCAAAGGCAAGAACAACAAAAAGAATTCTAAATACTAAAGGGTCAATATTAAAGTATGCTGCTAAACCAGAGCAAACACCCCCAATAACGGCATTCTCATCGTCTCGATAAAATCTTTTTCTTACATCCTGCCTGTTTGCTTTATGCTTGGTAGCGTCTTCATCCTCTTCATCGGTAATTTGTTCGGGTCTGCCAAGAATTTCAATCACTCCATTCACCATGTCTATATCAACAATTTCTCTACTACCAAGCTTCTCGGTAAACAGGTCTGCAGCACGCTCCTCAATATCGCCATATATCTCATTAGCCTCCTGTGAGTCACCCAAATGATTTTTTAATGACGTTAAGTATTCGTTTAATGCTGCGTAGGCATCCTCCTCAATATTAAAGGCAATGCCCCCCAAGCTAATTTTTACGGTCTTTTTCATTTCACCTATGATTTATTGCGTATTGCATTTACGGTTTCAATAATATTCTCCCAGCCTTCCTCTAAATCAACTAAGTATTCTTTCCCCATTGGAGTTAATGAATAATACTTTCGGGGAGGGCCCTGGGGCGATTCTTCCCACCGGTAACTGAGCAAACCTGCATTTTTCTGACGTGTGAGCATGGGATATAGGGTTCCCTCAACAACAATCATACGAGCCTCCTTCAGTTTGTTTATTAAATCGGTTGTATATGCGTCTCCGCGTGCAAGTATTGAAAGGATGCAAAGTTCTAACACCCCTTTTCGCATTTGTGCTTTTGCATTTTCGGCATTCATCTCTACTGATTTTTTTGTTCATTTGTTCCCTTAAAGGATTTACCAATATTCTCTGCTGTTACGGGTTCTCCTGTCATTTCAAGCTTTTCAGCTGTTGTTCTGGCTTCGGGTATAACTATCCAGAGTATTATGTAAACCAATAGGCCGCCCCCTCCCCATATTGCGAGTATTACAAATAGTACTCGAATAATTACGGGGTCAATATTCCAATAGTAGCCTAAGCCTGAACTAATTCCAGCAAACACCCTATTGTCGGGGTCACGATAAAGCCGCTTGCTGGTTCTCTGCTGAGTTGACTCAGCCGATTGGAAACTATTTGACTCCGAGCCAATATCGGTAGGCTCGCCCATAATTTCAATAACCCTGTTAACCTCATTAAGGGTAATAACAACCTCTTGGCTTGGGGCCTTCTCTCTAAAGTGCTCGGCCATTCGCACCTCAATGTCTTTCATAATTTCCTGCGTGTCGGGCTCACCCCTAAAGTTATACTCTAACCTTTTTAAGTATGCTTCAAGTGTAAGGTAAGCATCCTCCTCAAAGCAAAAAATCATGCCTCCTAAGCTAACTGTTGCAGTTTTTTTCATATACCTTGTTTATTTATGTATTCTCATTTTGCAAATATATATACTTTACCACTACTATGCAATACATAGTATATTTTTTTTAAATTTTTTTATTGATTATAGTCATCAAACTAAGGAAAGTAAGCGATATGCCGTTAAACTAGAAACTTTTCATTTGTTTGTTAATTCTCAATTTTAGAGTATTTTTAAAAGTTTTATAAGATTTAGCCTTACACATGAAAATTATCTCTGCATTTTTCTTTTATCTTGGCGTGCTTCTAATAGGGATTCTACCATTCCCATTATTATATGCTTTTTCCAATCTTTTCAGACTTGTACTGCATAAAATTGTAAAATATAGGGTTCAGGTTGTAAGAAATAATCTCACCAATGCTTTCCCGGAAAAAAGTAGAAGTGAATTGAGAAGACTTGAGAAGCTGGTTTATAAAAACCTGTCCGATATATTTCTTGAGGGCATTAAATCTTTCTCCCTAAATCATAAGCAGATAAGGGAAAGGCATAAGGTATTAAACCCTGAGTTACTAAATCCTTTTTTTAAAAACAAGCAGGATGTTCTGGGAGTAACCGGACATTTTGCTAACTGGGAATGGGGAAGCTTATCGGCAAGCACACAAATTGATGCTACAGCAGTTGCTTTCTATAAAAAACTAAACAACAAGCATATTGATCGTTTTGTACGCAAAAGCAGAGCTAAGTTTGGCACCCTGCTTGCTTCCATTGACAAAACGAGCGTTGCGTTTGAGGAGAACATAGGCAAGAAAACTGTTTTTGTTATGGCTGCCGACCAAAATACCATAAGAAGAAACCTGGATAAATCACACTGGTTCAACTTTTTTGGAAGGGAGGTTCCGTTTTTACATGGACCTGAAAAATATGCCAAACTTTATAACCTGCCTGTTGTGTTTATTGATATTGTGCGGATAAAAAGAGGTTACTACGAGGTTAACCTATCTACCCTTGTTGAGAGACCCTCTGAGTTGCCCAATGGGGAGATAACCAAACGTTACGCACAAACTCTTGAAGACCGGATTAGGCGCAAGCCCGAAGAATGGCTTTGGTCTCACAAACGCTGGAAATTTGCCAAGTAGCTATAAATACATCTCGTTAATTACATTCTCGTGCTTCTCCTCAATTAACTTCCTCCTAACTTTCAACGTATTGGTAAGGGTATTGTCAGTAATTGAAAATGGCTCTGCAAGCAGTTTAAACTTCATAACCTTTTCATAGTTAGGCAGGCTTTTTAAGCATAGGTCAATTCTTTTCTGCATAAAGTCTAAAATACGCGGATCATTAATTAGCTCTTCCTCGTTATCAACCATCCAAACAGCTTTAATTTTATTAAAACAGGGAACAATTAACGCTGTTACAAATTTGCGGTTACTACCAATTATGGCGGCCTGCTCAATAAAAGAATCTTTTATGAGCAGTAGCTCAATTTTTTGGGGCGATATAAACTTTCCTCCTGAAGTTTTAAAAATGTCATTTATCCTATCAGTCATTAGCAAATCCCCATTTTCAGTAAAACTCCCCTGGTCGCCAGTTTTATACCAACCATTATCAATCGCATCTTCTGTTGCTTCCGAATTATTATAGTAGCCGGCAAATACGGTTTTTCCCTTAACCATTATTTCGCCAGTATCGGAAAGTTTAACGTCCACCTCGGGCATAACTGATCCGCATGACTTTAAATCAAAGGAATCGCTCTTAAAACATGAAACGGTTGCTGTTGTTTCCGTTGAACCGTACCCATAGTTTACAAACAGGCCTATTGCATGGAAAAAAAGTAAATGATCGTAAACCATTGCTGCTCCAGAACAAGGCATGGCTTTAATGTTGCCTCCAAACAGGCCACGCAACTTTGACAAAACCAGAGTATCGGCAATACGCAATTTTAATTTTAGGGGCAATGGCAGCTTCGAGCATTCTGTTTTATATGCAACGGATTTTTCTCCCACCGAAACTGACCAGCTAAAGATTCGCTTTTTAAGTGGCGACCATTTTTGAACCTCCAGCTGAATGGCACTGTAGGTTTTCTCAAAAAACCTTGGTACTGCACACATAACTGTTGGCTTAACAACCTTTAGTTCATCAATAATTGTTTTGGGATTCTCAAGATAAAAATTTCTTCCACCACAATGAAATATGTAGTATGTCCACGCTCTCTCAAAAACATGACTTAAAGGCAAAAAACACATGGATAAATCTGCGTTATTAATATCTAAACGTACATCGTGAATAGCAAAGCATTGAATAAAATTACCATGCGACAGCATAACGCCCTTTGGATTGCCTGTTGTACCTGATGTAAATATTATGGTTGCCAGCTGCGCTGACGGTATTGCATTCATTTTCTCTTTAGATAAATCTACTGATACTTCAGAACCAAGCTCTAAAAAAGAATTCCAACTAATGCATCTGGAATCAGGAGTTTGTGTGTTTTCTTTAAATGTAACAATGTTTTGGAGCGTTTGTGTTTCGTTCAGCGCTAAATGAGCGTTATCAAGCTGTAATTGATTCCCAACAAAAAGGGTTCGCATGTTGGTTTCATTAATAATATGCTCAATCTGCTCGTAGGATGAACCGCCAAAAATTGGAATTACAATTCCCTCCATGGCAAGTATTGCCACATCGGTGATTGTCCATTGTGGCATATTATCGCTGAGAATCCCAATTTTTTCAGCGGGTTTTATACCCAATGCTTTAAGAGCGTTGGCAACTTTAACAATCTCTTTCCAAAACTCTCCTCCATTCATACTTTTGTATGAACCATCCATATCTTTATAATGGAGAACATCGCGGTTTGCGTAGGTCTCTGCCCTGTTCTGTATCATTGCTACTATATTGTTCTCCATGCTATTAATCCTTTATCAAATGGGTAAAATTTTCACAAACAAACATATGTTCAAAGATAGATAAAAGTAACATTTCTATCTTAATTTATTTTATGTTTTTAGGGAATGTCATTGAACTGGTATTTAGTTTGTTTAGGGTTATAAAAAGAAAACTCTCCCTGTTTCTTTCAGGATATAGGAACTATTCATTCAATTATTCCGTATACTTTTCAAGTTTTTATAATGATAAACAAGTTAACCCAACAAAATATGTATAAATCAATAGTTGTGCACACCCGCTCCACCTACTGGACACACAAAGATACAAACGAGGAGTACAGCGTTGTTGACTCCGATGATTTAGCTCAGGAAATTGAAATCCAATGCAATTCTTTAGCAAAAGAGGGTTATGAGATTTTTTCAATTAACCCCATAACATCAGGCAGCTTAGCAAACGGTAGTGGATATATAAATACGGAAAGCGTTATTATTACTGCAAGAAAACGCAACAAACTTTAAACTATCCTTACTCCAATAACCATCATGTCGTCAACCTGTTTTTTGTCGTCCCTATAATCCTCAATGGTTTTATCTAAGATACGTTGCTGGTTCTCCACATCCTCATTGTGTATTGACAGGAGCAACTTGCGGAAGTTGTAAAGTAAAAACTTAGAATTGCTCTCTCCTCCAAACTGGTCAATATACCCATCGGAGAAAAGGTAAAGCATATCGCCCCTTTCAAGTTGAATGGTTTGATTTACAAAAGGATTTTTCCTTAAAACATGATGGCCAATGGGCATTTTATCTCCTCTATACTCTATCAAAGATAAACCATCGGACTTGGTTACCCTTGGGTTCTTCCCATCACCATCCACAGTAACGTCACCTTTACGAACAACAACAGCCGACAGGTAAGCACCCGCAAAAAGCATCTCCAGGGTTGATGGGTTTATTTGAGTTAAAGCCATATCCATACCATCGGTTTGGTCAATCTTACCAGGCTGCTGATTTAGAGACATGATTACCATCTCTCTAAGTTTCATTAGTATATCAGCGGGCTTACTATCTCCGTATTTACCAGCAATCTCCCTGAGAAGCGTCACGCCCAGCATACTCATAAAGGCTCCTGGCACACCATGGCCCGTGCAATCTGCGGCTGCAAGAAGAATGTTGTTATTACTAAGATGCGAAATCCAGTAAAAATCGCCACTAACAATGTTTTTAGGTTTGTAAAGCACAAACGAATCCCACGGCAGTTTTTTTAGGGTTTCCTTACTTGGCAATATAGCGCTCTGTATTCTGCTGGCGTAGGTTATGCTATCGGTAATTAACCTTTGCTGATGTGCTATTTTATCTCTTTGCGATGTCACAAAATCGCGCTGCTGCTCAATCTCCTCCTTCTGACTTTCTATCTCCTGCTTTTGGCGCCTAATCTCGTTATTCTGATTAAGCAGAAGCATGTTTACTCGTTTCTTTTCTCTGTAACTATAAAAAATAAAAGCAGCCAGGCTACCTGCAAGTATAAATCCAATAATAAAAAATATAAGAACCACTCTCTGACGTTCCAGTCTGGCCTCCTGCAGGGCTTCTCGTTGCTGGCTAAGCAGTTCCTGCTCCTTCTCTCGCTTTTCAAACTCGTACTGCATCTCTAGGCGGGCAATATCGCTAGAGTTAAGACTATCTTTGTAAATGCTGTGTGTTTTGTAGGCCTTTAGGGCCTTTGCATTCTGCCCCATTTTAGTGTAAACCTCAGAAAGGCTCAGGTACGATTCGCTTAAATCAGGAATGAGACGATGCTTATGCGCAAATGCCTTGCTTTGTGAAAAATACTGTAGTGCTCGCTGCGTATTATTCTCTCTAAACTCAACCTTTCCAAGAAAACGGTATAGTGTTGATAAATCTAAACTGTCGCCTACGGTTTCTTTTAATCGAAGCGCTTCTTTTAAGTGTTTTCCAGCTAACTTATTATCATTCTGGTCTAAAAAAATTACTCCTAAGCTAATATGGTTTGATGCCTGCCCGTGAATATTCCCATTTGCTTTATTTATGTCAAGAACCATGTAGGAATACTCTAAGGCTTTCTCGTAATCACCTAACTTATGGTAAATGCTTCCAAGTTCGCTTAAACTAAGCGTAACACCAACGCTATTCCCTGTTTTCTGCTCAATAGTTCTATAGTAGTCTAATGCGCTCTGAGCGTACTCCATGGCCCTATCAAGCAGGTTTAATCTTTTAAAAAGACGAGCAATACCCAGCGAAGTCCAAGCAAGACCCTCCTTGTCATCAGCAACTTGGTGAATATCCAGTGCTTGCAAAAAGTGCTCAATAGAAAGTTGATACTGCCCAATTATACTATAAATATTTGCAAGATTTACAAGGGTTCGCGCTATTTCTGCATTATTCTCACTTGATTTATTTATTTTGAGTGCACTTTGGTATAGGTCAAGTGCTTGTAAATAATTTGTTTGAAGCTGCTTTACATTACCAAGCCGATTAAGTGCCAGAGAAATACCCTTTTCGTCTTTCCTGCTTCTAGCAATGCTAAGCGAGTGTGATAAATGCTCGTATGATTTTTTAAAGCTATTCTTATTATAGTAAATGTATCCTAACTGGTAATGTGATTGCTGTAATAAAGCGCTATCGTTTTGAGATATCGCTTTTTCCAAATCTTTATATGCAACTATTAGGGAAGAGTCTGCTGAGGATGATTTGAATTCAACTGATTGGGGAACTACTCCATCCTTTTTAACATCTTTACAGTAACTTTCGCTAGCATACATCAGTATGAAAACGAAAGGGAGAATAAGTAATCTATAAATCATCAATTACAAAGAAGTTTTCGGGTTAATTCTGATGCTAAATTAATCTTTTTTAGTAACCATGCCATTCATTACTTAAATTTATGTGGGGTAAAACATTGTAATAGTTTAAATCCTTAAAAAACATTTCGTATTTTTAACGGTGTAAAAACAGCCTTATATTATATTGTCTTGTTATTCAGGATATTATTTTAAATAATAAAAAATATAGCGGTATGAATAGCCGATTTAAATTGAGCATAAAAAACAAAATGCTGGTATACGTTTTAGCCACCTCAATTATTATTCTTGCTGGTATTGGTTCCTACATACAGTTTAGAACGTATAGAATGGCGCAAAATAACGCCGAGGTTATTGCCAGCAGCTACTCAGAAAGAGTAGCAAACCAAATTAAAGCTGAACTTGAACTCGATTTAGGTTTCTCACGTTCTTTTGCTCATTCCCTGCAAACATACCAAAAGTACGATTCCACAACACGCGACAGTATATACTTTAATATTGCTAAAAATCTGGTTTCAAACAATCCACGCTACGTTTCTGTATGGTATAATTTTGAGTATTATGCAATAAAGCCTGATTACGACAAGAATTTTGGTAGAAAATCCGTTTCTGCGTTTCTTGAACATGGCTTCCCAAAAATTTTGGTTGAGCACAAAAATGTTGAGGGCGACATAGAGACTAGCGGGTATTTTAAGGCAAAAAGTTCAAATCAGGAAATTATTTTAGACCCCTATTTTTATACTTTCGATGGCACTAACAATATTCTACTTACAAGTATTTGTGTACCTATTCGTAACAATGGTGAATATGTTGGTTTAGCTGGTGTTGATATTACGCTTGACCAGTTTCAAAAAACAATTGAAAAAATAAGACCATACCCAAATACACAAGCTTTTTTACTATCAAATAACAGTAGCATAATTGCTCATTCAAACGAACTGCATTCAGGCAAATCGTTCCAAGAGGTTTACCCTGATATTGAGATGACCCACAACCTTACTGGCAAAGTAAAAAGGGGCGGTTCGTACCAGTTTGAATGGGAGATAAACAAAGACGACTACCATTTTTTGGTAACCCCAATTACAGTTGGCAACTCTTCTACAAACTGGGCCATATGCTTAGCAATACCTGCTAGCGAAATAACAAAAGAGGCAAAGAGCGCAATGTTAAGCGGAATTATTGTTGCTGCCTTGGGCATTCTAGTTCTTGGTATAGTTCTATTCTATGTTGCCAAAATGGTTGCAAACCCCATTGTAAAAACAACAAGAGTCCTAAACGATATGGCAGCTGGGGATATTGACCGTAAAAAGAAGCTTAACATCACCAGCGGAGACGAGATAGAGGAAATGGCAACATCTGTTAACAAACTAATTGAGGGGCTTAACCTAACAGAAAACTTTGCTCAGGAAATTGGGAAAGGGAACCTTGATGCTGAATTTAAAGTTTTAGGCGACAAGGACATATTGGGTATATCTTTAATTGAAATGCAAAAAAGCCTTAAAAAGGCTAAGGAATTTGAAGAGGAGAGAAAGGTTGAAGAACAGAAACAGAACTGGGCTACACAGGGCTTAGCAAAATTTGGAGATATTTTACGTCAGAATAACGACGATGTTAACGAGCTGTCTTTCAACATAATTAAAAACCTAGTAGATTACACCAATTCAAACCAAGGGGGTGTTTTTGTAATTAACGATAACGACAAGAACAACCCGTTCCTTGAGATGACAGCATGCTACGCTTTTGACCGCAGAAAGCACCTTGAGAAAAAAGTTGAAATTGGCGAGGGGCTGGTTGGACGCTGCCAGCAGGAAGGAAAAACCATATACATGACCGATGTACCCGAAACCTATATCAACATAAGTAGCGGACTGGGGAAAGAAAGACCAAGATGCCTAATCCTTGTGCCTCTTAAAGATAACGACAAGGTGCTGGGTGTGTTAGAATTAGCCACATTTAAAACCTACGAAAAACACCAAATAGAGTTTGTTGAGAAGCTGGCAGAAAGCATAGCATCAACAATATCGAGCGTAAAGATTAATATTCGCACAACGGAGCTTCTGGCAAAATCTCAGCAGCAAGCAGAAGAAATGCAAGCCCAAGAGGAGGAGATGCGTCAAAATATGGAAGAGCTGCAAGCCACTCAGGAGGAGATGGAACGGAAACGCACTGAGCAGGAGAATATTCAGGAGGAGCTACAGAAAGAACTTATGCTGCTTAATGCATTAATGGATAATATCCCTGATTATATCTACTTTAAGGATGAAAACAGCCGTTTCATAAGGGTTAGCAAATCGATGGTTAAACTATTGAACGCAAAAAAACCAGAGGATGTGGTGGGCATGTCCGATTTCGATTTCCACTCTAAGGAAAATGCTGAAAGATTCTATAAGGATGAGTTGGAAATTATGCATTCAATGCAGCCAGTGGTTGACGAGGTTGTTCACGAGCAGTTTGAGGATGGAAGGGACCAGTGGGTATCAACAACTAAAATGCCACTTTTTAACACCTCTGGCGAAGTAGTTGGAACTTGGGGTATTAGTAAGATTGTTACCGACCTTAAAAAAGCCGAACTAAAAGCTCAGGAACTAGCCGACGAAGCTGAAAAACTTAAGGGAATGATAACAACCAACGAGGGGGAGTATGAGGCAATTGTTAAAGCAATTGACTCAACAACATTCCTGGCAGAGTACACCCCTGATGGTTTTATTATTCGCATAAATGAGCCCCTACAAACCATTATGGGCAAAACTACATCCGAAGTTGCAACCAAGCACCATTCCGAGTTTTTTAAAACTAAGGCTGATGATGATGCCTCTTACCAAGAGTTTTGGGATGATTTAAGGAAAGGCATCGTGAGACAACGCGTATTTAAAGGTACCATAGGCGGTTCTCGTTTAACCCTTAACGAGACCTACTCGCCTGTAAGGGATGATGATGGTAACATTGAAAAGATTATTGCTATTGCAGTAAGGGGGTAATATGGTTAAAAGAATTGAGGTATATAGCTCTTTCTAAGAATCGGAGGAGAATTCTATAATTTCAAACCTCAGGTTATCATACTGGGAAAGGTGAATTAAGAGAATTGAACTATCTGAATTTGCTTTACGCTGTGCTAGAGACCATAAGCACCATAATCTTTTAAAATCCGATGCCAATCAGTTTAACCTTTATCTTCCTAAAAGCAAGGAGTAATGAACCTGATATCTTCTTTATAGATTAAATGTCTGCTAATCAACCATACCATACAACATCCTAATCTCATCGGCCCAAAGGTCAGGGTTAATGGTTTCAAGAATCAGGGGGATATCGTCAAAACGCTTATCATTCATTAACCTTTTAAATGG
>JAWLEY010000305.1:0-2801 GCA_041685855.1 Perlabentimonas sp.
CCGTACCTAACGGCACGGAAAGATAACCTCTGTAACGATTCTCTCTACCAATATTCAGTCCCTAGCGGGACTTTTTTATTGTTTAATTTTTAAATGCAATTACTCTAGTGTTTTTGTGACTTAGTGGCTAAAGGTAGTTTGCAAAATATATTTAAAGTCAGAAATGATGACGAATTCAGATTGCAACGCTATTTTAAACTAGAGCCAAGTAAAGTTATAGGATCATACCTGCGCCAACGGTAACGTTGGTAGTTTCATCAATAATTATAAGGCTACCCGTAACCCTGTTTCTTCTGTAAGGATCAAAAAACAGAGGTTTGGTTGTTCTAATAGTTAAGCAGGCAATATCGTTTAGGCCAACAGTATTATTATCGTAGATTTTCTCTAGAGAGTTTATATCAACCTTGTACTTAATCTCCTTAACCATACACCTCACATCGTTAGTGGTGTGTTTAACTGCATATTTTGCACTTGGGTTAAGCGGTGCCTCTCCAAGCCAACAAACCATAACATCAATTTCCTGAGCAGACTCTATGCCATTCTGGGCGGATACAATTAGGCATCCTCGGCTTACATCTAAGTCGTCCGATAGGGTCAAAGTAACGGATTGTGGCGCGCTGGCACTATTCAACGATTTATCGTGAAACAATATTGACTCTATTGATGATGTAAAACCTGATGGTAAAACCTTAACCTTATCGCCAATATTAAGCGTTCCGCTTACCATTCTGCCAGCATAGCCCCTAAAGTCGGGGAAATCGGCCAGTTGTGGTCGAACAACATACTGTACGGGAAAACGGGCATCAACCTGATTGTAATCATTACTAATATATATATTCTCAAGCAGATACATGAGGGTTGTGCCATTGTACCAATCCATATTTTTGGAACGTAAAACAACATTATCGCCATGCAAAGCGCTAATGGGGATAAAGCGAACATCCTGCAGATTAAGATTGGTTGAGAAAGCCATGAACTTCTTCTGAATGTTCATAAATACCTCCTCGCTATATTCAACCAGGTCCATCTTATTAACACAAACAATTACATGGGGTATACAAAGCAAAGAAGCAATGTAAGCATGCCTTATGGTTTGCTCTATTACACCATGGCGAGCATCAACCAGAATAACAGCAACATTTGCAGTTGAAGCACCTGTTACCATGTTTCGTGTGTACTGAATATGGCCAGGAGTATCTGCAATAATAAACTTTCGTTTAGGAGTGTGAAAATACCTATATGCAACATCAATGGTAATTCCCTGCTCACGCTCAGCCCTTAGGCCATCAGTTAGCAAAGCCAGATTAACGTAATCGTCACCCTTTTTAACGCTGGCCTTCTCTACCTCCTCCATCTGATCCTGAAAAATTGCTTTAGAGTCAAACAGAAGCCTTCCAATTAGCGTGCTTTTCCCATCATCTACACTTCCTGCGGTGGTAAACCGCAATAGTTCCATATTCAAGTATGCTGATTCGTTATGTTCGTTGTTGCTCATGGTAAAAATCAATTTTTAATAAAAGTAAACTTTGTATAAAGCAGAAAGGGATGTAAGGTATTTTAGAAATACCCTTCAATCTTTCTGTCCTCCATAGCTGCTTCGCTTCGCTTATCATCGGCTCTTCCGCCTCGTTCTGTTGTTCGTATTGCAGCCACCTCACGAATAATATCAGTTAATGAGTTTGCCTCTGATTCAACTGCACCGGTACAAGTAGCGTCACCAATGGTTCTAAAGCGAACAATTTTCTTCTCAACCTTTTCGCTATCGCGAATTTTCATAAAGGGCGTTTTGGCATAAAGAACACCGTCACGCATGAAAACTTCACGCTCATGTGAGAAGTATAGGCAAGGAATTTTTATGTTCTCAAGGAGGATATACTGCCATACATCCATTTCAGTCCAGTTACTAATTGGAAATACGCGAAAATGCTCGCCCATATTCTTGCGCCCGTTGAAAATATTCCAAAGTTCAGGTCGCTGATTCTTGGGATCCCACTGACCAAACTCATCACGATGAGAGAAGAACCGCTCTTTTGCTCTTGCTTTCTCTTCGTCTCTCCTTCCGCCACCCATGGCGCAATCAAATTTATTTTTCTCAATTGCATCAAGCAAGGTAATGGTTTGCATCCTGTTTCTACTGGCGTTGTAGCCAGTTTCTTCAACGGCCTTACCACTATCAATGGATTCCTGAACCGAGGCAACAATGATTGACACTCCGGTATCTTTTGAAATCTGATCTCTAAACTCTATGGTTTCATCAAAATTATGCCCTGTATCAATATGCATTAAGGGGAATGGAACCTTTGCAGGATAGAATGCCTTTTGGGCCAAGTGAAACATAATGATAGAATCCTTGCCACCGCTAAAAAGCATAACGGGGTTCTCAAACTGCGCAGCTACCTCCCTAATTACAAATATTGATTCTGACTCCAGCTCTCGCAGGTGATTAATGGTGAATTGCTTCATAAGAAAATGTTTATTTCAATACATTTAATTGACACATCTTTTCTCACATTAAATGATTAGAAAAAAAATGAGCGTTTAAATCTGGCACAAAATTAAAAAAACTTTTGGCTAATACTATTAAAAATTTCTTTCGCGCCCTGATTTGAATCTATTGTTGCAGTATTAATGGTTAAATTTGGTGAGATAGGTGGTTCGTATGGTGAGTTTACTCCGGTAAAATCTTTAATTATTCCTTCTTTTGCCTTTTTATACATTCCTTTAGCATCGCGCTCCTTACAAACTTCGAGTGGGGTGTTAACATGTACCTCAAAAAAATAGTTTTCGCCAACTACCGTTTT
>JAWLEY010000067.1:0-12132 GCA_041685855.1 Perlabentimonas sp.
GTCCTGGTTATTCATGAAAAGCGCGATCCTGCAAAAACCAGCGTATGGGTACTAATTCTTCTTCTACTTCCCATTGTAGGGTTAATGTTTTACGTTTTTTTTGGGCAGAACTATCGTAAGGAGAAACTGTTTAGCAGAAAAGGACTGAGCGATTTACAACATATAGATGAGCTTAGCCAAACTCAGCTTATTGATTTAAAAAGAGAACGCTACATCAACAATCCCAGCATATTCCACAATCTTAAAATAATAACTCTTCTGCTAAACAATAGTAAGGCCTTACTAACCCTTTATAATAAAGTTAAGATATATCAAACAGGGAAGCGAACCTTTAATGCAATAATTAGTGCTTTAAAATCAGCTAATCAGAGCATACATCTAGAGTTTTATATAATTGATGATGATGAAATTGGAAATAGAATAAAAAACATTCTAATAGATAAGGCAAAGCAAGGCGTAGAGGTTAGATTAATTTTTGATGATGTAGGGAGCTGGCATCTATCAAAAAAATTTATCAGAGAACTTAACGAGGCTGGTGCAGAGGTATACCCTTTTCAACCAGTGAGGTTCCCCCTTTTCACAAGCAAAATTAATTACCGTAACCATAGGAAGATAATTGTTGTTGATGGTAAAGTAGCCTACATGGGGGGAATGAACATTGCCGATCGTTACCTTGTTGGCGATGGAATTCTTGGAAAATGGTTCGATACTGTTCTAAGAATTGAAGGAGAGGCAGTACACATGTTACAGCTCATATTCCTTGTTGATTGGTTTTTTGTAAGTAATAAAGTGCTGGAAGGTCGAAAAAAATATTTCCCAAATCATAAGGTAAGCACACAGCATTCACTTCAAATAACTGCCAGTGGGCCCGACTCAGATTGGGCATCGATAATGCAAGCTTTCTTTGCTGCAATTAATAATGCCAGAAAACATATCTATATCGCAACTCCCTACTTCATTCCTAATGAGAGTATTTTAACAGCTCTTAAAACTGCCTCGCTTGGTGGTATTGATGTAAGAATTATGTTACCAGGAAAATCCGATTCAACCGTGGTTTACTGGAGTTCCATGTCGTACGTTAAGGAACTTCTGGATGCTGGCATTAAAGTTTACCTTTTCCATGGGGGATTTAATCACTCAAAAATTCTTATGATTGATAGCAGGTTCGCTTCCGTTGGTTCAGCAAATATGGATATTAGAAGTTTTGAAGACAACTTCGAGGTGCTCTCAATGATTTATGATGAGGAGCTGACAGTAACTTTAGAGGAAAGGTACCTGAAAGATATTCAAAAAAGCAAGCAGGTTGAACTAAGTGATTGGATGAAGCGTTCAAAAAGGCAAAACTTTAACGAGTCGTTTGCACGCATGTTTAGCCCGCTTTTTTAACTTTTAGGCACGATGTTTGTTTTTCAAATAAAAAATGAAGTATAATTGCGTAGTACAAATTTTTCTTATTGTTTAATTTAAATTTTTAATTATGAAAAGAGTAGTTTTAGCATTATCAATAATTCTAGTTGCAACCACAGCAATTAATGCCCAATTCTTGCGCTATGGAATAAAAGGTGGTTTAAACTCATCCGAAATTAAGATTGACAGAACAACCTTTGAAGATGTTGACACTGGAAGCGAAGTCAGGGATATTGTTTTGGCGCAGGGTGACAAGAAATTTGGTATTCATTTTGGTGTTTTTGGACGAATTCAGGTTGCTGGACTTTTTATACAGCCTGAGCTGCTTTTCACACAGTCCAATGGTGAGATTGTAGTTAACGAGCAAGAATCAAGCACTGTGCTCAATACTCTTGGCGAGGCAAGCCAGCGTGTAAACAGGTTTGATATACCAGTTATGGTGGGTTGGACATTTGGTCCAGCAAAAGTTTTCCTTGGGCCAGTTGCTACATTTAATATTAATGAAAAGTCTGAGGTAAAGGAAATTCTTCAGGTTGAAACCCAATCTGGTTTTAGAAATGCAGTATTCGGTTATCAAGCGGGTATTGGTCTTGACATATTTAAGTTTGCCACTTTTGATATTAAGTACGAGGGTAACTTAAGTAAGTTTGGCGATACCATGGTTATTGGCGGCGTGCCAAGACAATTAGATGCAAGAAATCCAATGTGGATATTTAGTTTGGGTATATATTTATAGGAAGCAACCTTATTCGTTGTTAATAACCCTGCTGGAAAGTTCAAAATATAATGACAATCAGTTCAATGTAAAATATTGACTGATTGTCATTATTTTTTAGGTATAATACTTATTTGTAATTTTTTATAACTATTTTTATGGCTAACGTATACTTATTTGTAATTTTTATCTAATTCGCTAAAGAATTTAAATTAATATCTGTGAATCAATTAAGTAAAATAGAGGCTACACATCAGCTAAAGAAATGCAAAAAGTTTAGCAGCCCTTTTATCTCTAGTTTTTTATTTCCTTCAAGAATAAAATCAACAATTTCTCCCTTTTTTCTATTGCTGATTATAAATAATTCTATTTTACTCATAATATTATCATTACTTACTGTCGTTATTCTTGTTGGATTATACCTTTTAATTAATTACAAACAAAAAAACGCTCAAAAAGAATTATCAAATAAGTGTCTGGCTGAAGAGAATGAAAGATTACTTAATCTAACAGAGAAGTTGAATGCAACAATATCAACTTTAAGAGAGGAATATACCTTAGCTAAGCAGGCCAAAGACATCACAGACAAAGAGAACTCATTATTACAGCATAAACTTACTGAGGCAAGAAAAATCGCTGATGAGGCTGATATGCTAAAATCAAATTTTCTTGCCAACATGAGCCACGAGATTCGTACGCCCATGAATGGAATTCTTGGTTTCGCTCAGTTGCTTCAGCATGAGGAAGTTGACAAGGAGATGCAGAGCAGGTATCTGGATATTATCAGTCATAATGGTACCATGCTGGTAAACCTGATTGACGATATAATGGATATCTCAAAGATTGAAGCCGGGCAGCTGCCTTTAAATAAAACTGAGGTGAATCTTGATAACCTGATGTTCGACCTATACACATTCTTTAACGAGATAAAGTTTAAGCAGGAGAAGGAGCACATCTCAATTCGCTTGCTTAACCTAAACGATGATGAGAATAGCGTTTTCTTTACGGATGAACAGCGTATAAGGCAGGTGTTAACGAATCTTATTGGTAACTCCTTGAAATTTACTGATAAGGGGATAGTTGAATTCGGCTATATAAATAACAAGGAGGAGCATCTTATTCAGTTTTATGTTCGCGACACGGGAATTGGTGTTCCCGAGGACAAGCAAAACCTTATTTTTGAGAGATTTAGACAGGTAGAGGAGGGATCAACTCGTAAATATGGTGGTACCGGTATTGGATTGTTCATTAGTAAACACATAGTTGATTTGCTTGGCGGTAAGATTTGGCTTGAGTCAAAACAGGATGAAGGTTCAACCTTCTACTTCACATTACCATATAGTAATATGCAGCAGAAGGATGGTGACACGAAAGTTTTTGAGCCTGCAAAAAGGTCGTTTAACTGGGAAAATAAAGTAATTGTAATTGCTGAGGATGTTGAAACAAACTATAAGTTTTTAAAGGCAATTCTCAATAGTACGCAAGCTGAACTTATTTGGGCAAAGGACGGTGAGGAGGCCGTGAGTATATGTAAAGAGAATCCCGCTGTTGATGTGGTGCTTATGGATATACAAATGCCCAAACTGAATGGGTATGAGGCTACAGCAGCAATTAAGAAGATGAATCCAGGTATCAGAATTATTGCACAAACAGCATACGCAATGCCTAACGATAATATTAAGTGCATTGAGGCTGGTTGCCACGATTATATATCGAAACCCATCAACTCAAATTTACTTCTTGAGAAGATTGACAATCACCTAACCATCTCTAAGGATTAGAACTTGTTAGTCGTTTTTCTTATTGCCACAAGTTTTGTAAGAAGGTTCTCCAGGTTATTTATATTCAGCATATTTGCTCCGTCAGAGAGCGCATCCTTTGGGTCAGGATGAGTTTCAATAAAAAGACCATCGGCACCAACGGCAATTGATGCCTTACCAATTGTCTCTATTAGTTCAGGGCGTCCTCCGGTTACACCGCTCGATTGGTTTGGCTGCTGCAACGAGTGGGTTAAATCAACCACCACGGGGAAACCAAACGACCTCATTGTGGGAATTCCCCTAAAATCTACAATTAAGTCCTGATAACCAAAGGTAGTACCCCTTTCAGTTAGCATTACATTGCTGTTGCCTGTCTCAACAACTTTATTAGCCGCATGTTGCATCGATTCGGGAGCAAGGAATTGTCCCTTCTTAATATTAACTATCTTCCCAGTTTCGCCCGCTGCAAGAAGTAAATCAGTCTGACGACATAGGAATGCTGGAATCTGAAGTATATCAACATACTGAGCAGCTAATTTTGCCTCCTCGGCTGTATGTATGTCTGTAACAATGGGGAGATTAAAATCTTCTCTAATACGTGCTAAAATACCAAGAGCCTTCTCATCGCCAATTCCTGTAAATGAGTCTTTTCTCGACCGGTTAGCCTTTCGGTACGATGCTTTAAAAATAAAGGGGATTTTAAGCCTGTCAGTAATGTCTTGAACTTTTTTTGCAACCTCACGTGTTAGCTCTTCACTTTCAACTACGCAAGGACCTGCCAGTAAAAAGAAGTTATCTGATTCAAGATTTTTAATTGTTGGTAATGTAGAAAGTACTTTCATTGTTGTAAGTTATATATATTAATAATTACTTGTTGTATTTATCGCCCCATCGGCTTTCCAGCCATCTCATTATCTCTTTTTCTTTGGGGTTGTCTTGTGGTGTGTAAATCTTCTTACCAGAAATATCGTTTGGTAAGAACTCCTCACTAGCAAAATTTCCTTTATAGCTATGGGCGTATTTATAATCCTTTCCGTAGCCCAATTCTTTCATGAGTTTTGTGGGAGCATTCCTAATATTTAGAGGAACAGGAAGGTCGCCAGTTTCTTTAACCAGTGCCTGCGCATCGTTTATTGCCATATAAGCCGAATTGCTCTTGGGGCTGGTAGCAAGATATATGGCCACTTCTGAGAGAATAATCCTTGACTCGGGCCAGCCTATCATTGAAACAGCCTGAAAACCATTTGTTGCCAGCAGCAACGCATTTGGATTAGCAAGCCCAATGTCCTCCGATGCCAGTATAACAAGCCGACGAGCAATGAATTTGGGGTCTTCGCCACCTTCTATCATTCTTGCAAGCCAATAAACCGCAGCATTTGGGTCGCTCCCTCTTACTGATTTTATGAAAGCAGATATAATATCATAATGCTGCTCACCGCTCTTATCATAACGAATCATTGCATCCTGCAGCCTGTTAATTACAACCTCGTTGCTAATTATTACATTATCATTTGGTTGAGAGTTTACTACAAGTTCCAGAATGTTTAGAAGTTTGCGGGCATCGCCCCCTGAGTAACGGAAGAGCGCATCGGTCTCTTGTACATCAATAGTAATGCTTTTATACTCATAATCAGTAGTTAACGCCCTATTAAGCAGAGTCTCCAATTCCTTTTTTTGTAAGGACTTTAGCACGTATACCTGACAACGAGATAAAAGTGGACTAATAACTTCAAATGAAGGATTCTCTGTTGTTGCGCCAATAAGGGTAACGGTACCTTCCTCAACGGCACCGAGCAGGGAGTCTTGCTGAGATTTGCTAAATCGGTGAATCTCATCAATAAAGAGAACAGGAGAGGGGTTGTTAAAAAAACGTTGCGATTTTGCTTTTTCAATAACTCCTCTAACATCCTTCACACCTGAACTAACAGCACTTAATATATGGAATGGTCTGTTTAGCTGGTTTGAGACAATTTTTGCAAGGGTTGTTTTTCCAACACCCGGAGGCCCCCATAGAATGAACGATGAAAGGTTCCCCGACTCAATCATTTGCCGCAGTACTCCTCCTTCCCCAACTAGGTGAGTTTGCCCAATGAATTCATCTAAACTCTTTGGTCTAAGCCTTTCTGCAAGTGGTATATTGCTCATTTGTCAGAACTTTGTGCAAAGTTAAGAATGTTTTTTTCTTTCATAAGTTAACCAGAAAAATACTCCTACCATTTTTTTACCATTAATTATGGATTATAAAATTTTTAGTATAAATTGCTGAACTGTTATAGCATGATTTTTGTTATAATAAAAAAAACACTAAAACCTTACTGATATGAAATCATTCCGTTCATTAGTAATTTTCGCATCTTTATTGCTCTTTTCCTTTACGGCAAAGCCCCAGAGTGGCGTTGCTGAGTTTTTACAAGGTAATTTAGAAGATGCCAAAACGCTTGGGCATGCTTACCTTAAGCCATTTGGAACTACCTTTGGCACATCCTTAAATGGTGGATGGTATCAGGCCGCGCGTCCGCATAAACTGCTTGGTTTTAATGTGACCTTTGTCACATCAATTGCCACCGTACCCGCAAATGCAAAAGATTTTAACGTAGGAGAATTATCCTTAAATAATTTAGAGTTGGAAACACCCTCCGATAACATATCGCCAACTATTGCTGGTAGTAACGTTACTGGACCAACGCTCTTATTTAAGGATGACCCAACTGAATCCTTAAAATTTGAACTGCCCAAGGGTGCCAACCTGTTTTTCACACCAGTAACCATGATGCAGGCAGGAATTGGATTGCCTTATAGTACTGAGTTAACAGTTAGGTTTTTGCCTCCTTTAAATATTCCTAAACTTGGTAGAATTTCGCTATGGGGTGTTGGTGCTAAGAATGAGTTCAAAGATTTTATTCCTGGTCTTAAGCGACTTCCCATTGACCTATCCTTAATGGTTGGTTACACAAAGTTCACTAGTGAGTTTGAGGTTAACTTCAGGCCTGAGGTTAATGAATTGGATCCAAACTCAACGTATCAAATGTCTGATTTTAACAATCAGCGTTTAGCCCTTGATGCTAGTGGTTTTACGGCTCGTTTGCTTGTTGGTAAAACAATTCCACTGCTTTCAGTTTATGCAGGTTTTGGATATAGCCATGCAACAACCGATTTTGGATTGAAAGGTAATTACGCGTTGGGTCTTAACAAACCCTATGGTGATGATGATATTATAAATGATCCGTTTGTGCTGGAATTTCCAGTTTCAAACTTTAGTGCAAATGCTGGCTTAAGGGTTAGGCTTGGGGTTATATCGATAAATTTTGATTATACTCTGGGTGATTATGCACTATATTCAGCTGGTATTGGAATTAGCTTTAGGTAGAATGGCTAACCTTATAAAATTATAAAAAGGCAACCCGAATGAGTTGCCTTTTTTTGTGATTCAGCTGGGGTTCGAACCCAGGACCCCATCCTTAAAAGGGATGTGCTCTGCCAGCTGAGCTACTGAATCAATACTTACTTGCACTTAGTGATTCAGCTGGGGTTCGAACCCAGGACCCCATCCTTAAAAGGGATGTGCTCTGCCAGCTGAGCTACTGAATCAATATCAAATAAAAAAAGGACCCTTAAATCCTTGCCATAAACTTAACTTGCTGGTATAAAGTGTTGCTTATGGTTACATTGCTTTACAAAAGCGGTGCAAAACTAATAGTTTTTATCCCTCTAAACAAACTTATTTGGTGTTTTTTTGGAATTTTTAATGTTTTGCAAAGTAAGCATTTTGTTCACAGTATGTTATATGTAGCCATCCTATTTTGTTATATCTTTACATACATAATAATTATTATTATTTACTTTAGTATTCTTAAAAATATATTTCAGATTACTTTGCAAAGGGCTGGGAATACAGCTTGTACTGGAATCTTCAATTTGTAATTAATGCCTTGAGCTTAATGAATAATTAAAAAGATGAAAAAAGTTGTTACAAATTGGTAGCTAGTTCGTCATTGTTATAGAAGCGCTTTAAGAATGTAAATTTAATTTAAGTAGAATTTAAAAATCACAAAAAAATGAAAAGAATTGCTGCCATAGTTTTAGTGCTGTTAACCATGAATCTGGGATCAGCTTTCGCACAACCTTTTATTGATAATGTTTTCAATAAATATGCTGGTAAAAAGGGATTCACTTCAGTATTGATAACACCAGAACTATTTAAGTTGTTATCATTTGTTGACAAAGAGGATAAGGATCTGAAATTTTTATCTGAAAAGCTCAAATCGCTTAAAATACTAGTTTCTGAAGAAAAATCTATTGGTTTTACCAATGAAATTAGAAGCGAATTAAGCAAAAGCGATTATCTTAGTATAATGGAGGTGATTGATGGCACCCAAAAGGTTAACTTTTATATTAAACAAGATGGCGAAGTGATTTCCGATTTAATTCTCCTTGCCATTGACGAAAACGAAGAAGTTTTGCTGGCTATTACTGGAAACATGAAAATGAGCGATCTTACTGCCTTGGGCAAAAACGGATCGTTTGGAAGTGGAACAGGGCATCTTACATTGCTCAAAGATCTTGAGAAGAAATAGTAAAACACGCTACTCCAATGCATGATTCTTTATGCTTGGGGTAGTTATTTTTATTAATTTAAAATATTATTAGTGATGAAAACACCCATAAAAAATACAGTTGTACTTATTGCCCTTATCCTAATATCTGTAACATTTGGTAACTGTTCACAGAAGAACACATCGGAGAGCAAACCCATATTAAAAGGATTGCTAAGACAAGAGAATATGCGCTCGTATTCCATACCTGCTTTTTTTGTTAAAAGTGCCATGCTCATTAGTAAGGATACACGGAACATTCGTCCTGCATTAAACGGAGCAAGATCTTTTACAATATCCATTTACGAAAATGCCGATAATGCGGCTGATGCTTTTTTAAGGATTAATGCAGGTTTAAAGGCAGGTAACTATTCTAGTATCATTGAGGTTATTGAAAGTGATTCAAAGGTAACCATTCAAACTTTAGAGCACAACGGTAGTATTAGGGAGATGGTTATTATTATTAACGATCAATCATCATTCATGTGCTTTTCAGTTAAAGGGAACTTAAGTCCTGATAGCATTCTGGAGGTAGTCTCAAAATTTGCATAGAACTCTGAATTATACTCAGGTACATCTTTTTTAGCAATGAATGAAAACCAGTTTAAAGAGATTGTAGTTCCATTAAGCGGTAAACTCTTTGCCATCTGCAGAAGTATACTTGGTTCTTCAGATGAAGCCAAGGACTGTTTGCAGGATGTTCTGGTTAAGCTTTGGATAAACAGAAAAAACCTTGAAAGCATTAAAAGCATAGAAGCTTACACAATAACTATTACACGGAACCTGTGCCTTGACAGGTTAAAAACCAGGAAGGAGAGCGTAAGCATTGATGGAATTGAGTTAAAATCAGACGATACTAGCGTAGGAAGTAAGGAGCATGATCAGAATAAGCGATTACAACTAATAAAAAGCACCATTGCAAGTTTGAATAATGTACAACAGAAGGTTTTTATTATGCGTGATTTTGAACAAATGGAGTTTAACGATATTGCTAGCGAACTTGGCATAACTGAAGAGAACGCCAGGGTAACATTATCGAGAGCGAGAAAACATGTAAGGAAGCTTATTGAAGAAAAAACAATGAAAAAGAAGGCTGCAGTATGAAAGTAAATAATGAGAATATTAAGTTGCTGCTTGAAAAGTATTATCAGGGTGAAAGTACCCTAAAGGATGAGGCTTTGCTTAAAGAATTTTTTGCAAACAACGAGGTGGATGATGAGTTGAATGCTGATAAGCAACTTTTCTTGTCATTAATAAATGATGACAGCGAAAATGATGTGAATCTCAATTTTGAAGAAGTTGTTCAGAATGCTATTAACTCTACGGTTGAAAAAAGAGGGAAGGGAATTAATTATCGGCTCATTACCACCTGGGCAGCCGCCGCGGCTGTTGTTTTGCTAGTCATTGGGGTGGGCTGGTTGACCACCAGCAAATCAACAGAATCTGTTTTTGTTGATACTTACGACGATCCCCAAGTAGCTATGCAGGAAACCCAAAAAATATTAGCCCTTGTGGGTTCAAAAATCAACAGGGCTCAGGAGGAACTAAAACCCTTGCATCACCTTGATGCCCCTTTTAATGCAGCAAAAAAAGCTGGGAGTCTGTCACATAATCTTGAATATTTGAACTTGTTACAAATTATTGATAAACCTAACCAGATTCCTTTATTAAACCATATCTTTGAGAACCAGAAAAGAAGTACAGAAAACAACAAACAATAGATTATGAGATACTTAGTGCTATTTTACCTTTTGCTTTTTGCAAACACTGTGCTAGCCCAAAAATCACCAGTTGATAACCTTTTTGAAAAGTATTCTGGCAAAGAAGGCTACACTTCTGTTTATATATCTGAATACATGTTTAATCTTTTTTCTAATCTGGAAGGCAATGATAAGGAGTTTAATGACGTTGTTCGTGGTTTAACTGGAATAAAGATTCTGGCAACTGAAACACCTGAGGTTGGAGTTAATTTTCATGAGGAGATTATGAGAGATTTTTCTAAGAAGGATTATAAGGAGCTAATGGTGGTTAAGGAGCAGGATCAGCATTTAACTTTCCTCATAAAAGATGTTGGCGGCAAGGTTGTTGAACTACTTCTGATTGTTGGTGGTAGCGATAATGTGTTAATATCAATTGAGGGGAACGATATTGACCTAAAAACCATTTCCGGTCTTTCAAAATCAATGAACATTGATGCCCTGGAGGCTCTTGATAAGATGGAGTAATTAATTGCTATAGTTCATTGAGAAAATATTTTTTCGACTCCGCTAAAAATGACAATAAGTACATTAACAACGACTTAAGTCATGCTGAGCGTAGTCGAAGCATGTGTTGATTTTCAGATAGATACAAAATTTTACCGAACTATTGTAATTGAATACCCTCCGGAATGATTAACTACTTGGCGGTTAAACCATTTGTTTGTACTAATTGAATTTATAAATATTTGATATCATAATTTTATTGCTATTTATTAGTTTCAACCTCAATCACTACCAGTTCGGGTCTGTTCCCTATTCTAATAGGAGGTCCCCAGGTTCCGAACCCGGTTGAGACATACACATGAGTGTTCTCAATTTTTTTGTAGCCACGGCTAACTTCAAACATACTACTGGTAATAAGGTTAAATGGAAACATCTGCCCATGATGCGTGTGCCCTGATATTTGAAGGTCAATATCATTCTCAACTGCCTCATTTAGCTTGTATGGTTGATGGTCAAGTAGTATGGTAAAAAGTTCCTTGTTAATATTTGCTGTTAACTTACTAAGGGTTTTTCTCTCGAAATTTCCCATCATTTTCGATTGCCTGTCCTCTCTACCCACAATGTTAAATGAATTGTTAATTACTATTGATGTATCTCTCAGCACCCTAACGCCATGTTCTTCAAGATACTTAACTGCTGCTTCAACACCTCCAATATATTCATGATTCCCAGTAACGGCGTAAACTCCAAGCGGAGCGCTAAGCTTGCTCAGCACACTGCCCATGTCTTTCTTAATAACAGGGCCTAAATCCTCATCAAAAATATCACCAGCAAGAAGAATGATATCAGGATTCTGCTTATTCATCATACTAACAAACCTTTCTAAATGTCCGTTAGCTATTAAAGTGCCTAGGTGAATATCTGAAGCAGCGCCAATTCTTAGCAAATTATGGCTATTAACATTTTTGTTTGATTTAATTCTAATGGAATTAACTGTTGGATAAAGTGCATTAAAATACCCCGCAATAAGGATTGTTGAGACAACTAGGTACGTTCCCAAAACAACTTTTCTAAGAAACAGAGGATTATTCTTTGCTGATAGAAACGCGGGGAAACCCGTACCTGCATGTAAAAGTTTAGCAATATCGAAAAGCAGGAATAATAAAAACAGGTAGAGCATTGCACCTAGCCAAAAGGAGCCTATTTTAACAATTAGGTCTGACATTATGGATGGGTATAATCGTTCCAGTATTCGCCCTGCTGGATACGTTAGAACCATTACAATAAAAAGTGTTTTAAGGGATATTCCAATCCAACCACTAATATCAAAGATTACTTTACTATGCCTGTAAATAAAGTAATTAACACTCAGGTGTATAATAAGTACAATTGAAAAAAATATAATCATTGCCATTCTATTTTTCATGTTTAGCTATAATGGGATATTTAAAACT
>JAWLEY010000068.1:0-12128 GCA_041685855.1 Perlabentimonas sp.
GCCAATTGAAAGGGCAAGAAACTTAATCCCTCAGTTTTTAAGGAAAAGGCAATTTAATCCAACCCTTGCCAGTGATGGATTACGCCAAATGCTTTGGGGGTTCTTTAAGAAGCTGGTAATTGCCGACAATTGCAGTATCTATGTAAACGAGATATTTGGTAGTTACCAAGAGCATACTGGAGGAACCCTTTTACTTGGAGCGGTATTGTTTGGTTTCCAAATTTATGGCGATTTCTCTGGGTATTCCGACATTGCCATTGGTACAGCAAGGCTTTTTGGTTTTAATCTTATGCAGAATTTTGCTTTCCCCTACTTTTCAAGAGATATTGCTGAGTTTTGGCGACGTTGGCATATCTCATTATCAACATGGTTTCGCGATTATGTTTACATCCCTTTGGGGGGAAGCAAAGGAAGTTGGTACCATAAATTTAGAAATGTATTAATAATATTTTTGGTAAGCGGTTTTTGGCATGGAGCCAACTTTACATTTATAGCATGGGGTGCTGTGCATGCTCTCATGTTTATTCCCCTTCTTTTGGCAAAAAAGAATAGGAAGTACACTCAGGTATTGCAAAACAAGGAAATTCTTAAAAATCCATTTGTTGTATTTAAAATAATTGGTACTTATCTGTTGGTCACTGTTGCATGGATATTTTTCAGAATGCCAACCATTGGAGGAGCCTTCAATTATATTGGAATAATGACAACATCCCTTTTTAAAAAATTAACTATTGATTTTACATTAAACCAAGATGTTTTCCTTATTGGAATACTAATAATGTTGATTTTTGAATGGATAAATCGTAGTCGTAAGCATGGATTGGAGATTGCTGGGTGGCCTTCAGTTGTTCGTTGGTTTGTTTACCTTTCATTAGCATTTTTTATTTTTATGTACGGAAATTTCAATCAGGTTGAATTTATATACTTTGCTTTTTAGTATGAAATATTTTATTTTAAAAATACTATTCTTCTTTATCCTGTTTTTAGCCATAGTGTTTGGTGTTACTTACTATAAGAGTTTAAGTGTTTTAAAAGGCAAAAACTTTCAAAACCATAATTCTGAAGAATGCTTGGTTATTACCCCTAAAAACCAGCATTTTGATTATTTGCTGCTGGGTATCTCTCATGCTCGAAACTTTTCAAGGCATAACAATCATAATAGGGTTGAAGATTTGCTAGATATAAGCATGTTGAACTATGGTAAAGGAGGCGGGAATGGTAATATTGCCAGTCAGCATAATTACTTACGATATTTTATTTCCAAAGGCAATACTACTGATAAGATTCTTTACGTACTAACAATGCCCATGTTTTTCTCGAATAGAATGGATTCTAATGCTTTTGAATATGAGAAAGAAATTTTTAATCTAAAATTCCTATACATAATTTTAACAGGACCAGGTATAAATAAGGGGCAAAAAGTTTATAACTATTTAAGGTATAAGTATAACAAAAGATGGAAAAAATACGGACATTGGAGTGCAAAGAGCAAGGATAAGACACTTTCAGAGATAGATTCAGTATACATTACACAGGGACTTCAGTTGGCTTATCCTAATGGTTTAGATACTGATGTTTTTGAAAGGAATAAACGTTATATTATGAAAACGAGCCAGTTGGCTCAAAAAAACGGAATAGAAATCTCTTTTCTAATTACGCCAACAGTTTTTGGTAAATGGCCTGGACATGATGAGGTTATGCTGTTTATGAGCGAAGTTGAAAGGTTGTATGGTTTTAAAACATACGATTTCTCAGAGGTTTATTTGGGGCGGTTAGATTACTTCTACGACCATCATCATATGAATACCCCTGGTGTGATTAATTTTACAAAGGAACACTTACTTCCATTGGTTAAGTAAAAGCTGGTTTGTTTTAAGTTAATAATATTATAGTATTTTTTGGTGAGTTTACGTATGGTTTTAACTATTAATTCAGGAGCACTGCTAAATAATTTCTGTATGATTAATTAGTTGCTGTAAGAAAATAGCATAAGGAATCAAATTGAAACGTTCAACAATCATTCAAGTTTTCTGAAGAAAGATTAAAAAATCAAAAGAGGTTCTAGGTATTACACTAGAACCTCTTTTGGAATGAAAAGTATTGTAGGTTAAATCAATGTTTATGTTTTGATTTAGAGTTCCTCAGGCTTTCCTCTTAACGATTCCCACACAAGGTATCCACAGATAACAAGGAACATCACCAGACCAAGCACCTGAGCTGGGTTAGATTCAAACCACTCCTTATTCACATAGTTTATACCTCCAAACTTAAGAATTGCGCTGATAACGCCCATAAGCGCACCACCTGCAATAAAACCAGAAGCAATAAGAGTTCCGCGCTCGCGGCGAGCCTTATTGGTTTTAGCATCCTTACTGCGGGTTGCTACAATATGAGCAATTATTCCGCCAACTAAAAGCGGCGTATTTAGGTGAAGGGGAATAAACATACCCAAAGCAAACGCAAGTGCCGATACATTTATTAACGTAAGAATGAGCGATAGCATAGCACCTGCAGTGTAAAGAAGCCAAGGAGCAGGTTGTCCGCTCATCATGGGTTCAATTACCGCTGCCATAGCGTTTGCCTGTGGAGCAACCATTGCGCCTTCGCCAGTAAAACCGTAGGTTTTGTTTAGGATAATGATTACCCCACCAACTGTTGCTGCAGAAACTAAGGTTCCTAAAAACTTCCACGATTGTTGTTTATATGGTGATGCTCCCAGCCAGTAACCAATCTTTAAATCGGTAATAAGTCCACCAGCCATTGCCAGAGCCGTACAAACAACCCCACCAATAATAAGAGCAGCAACCATGCCCGTTTCACCAGATAACCCAACGGATGCCATAACCAGTGAAGTGAGTATTAATGTCATAAGTGTCATTCCCGATACGGGATTAGTACCCACAATTGCAATGGCGTTGGCTGCAACTGTAGTGAACAGGAATGCAATAACCATAACAATTCCAAGTCCAATAAGAGCATGGGTTAAATTGTTAAGCACGCCAAACTGGAAAAAAGCAAATATTAGGATGGTTGTGGCTAATAGTCCAAAGCCAACAATCTTCATGGGTAAATCTCTTCGGGTGCGTGGTACCTCTTCGCTGCCTTGAACCTTTCTTCCAACGGTTTCAGAAACTGCTAACCCAACGGCATTTTTTATAATTTTCCATGAACGGATAATCCCAATAACGCCGGCCATTGCAATACCTCCAATACCTATTGGACGAATGTAATGGGTAAACATCTGCTCGGGAGTCATATCTCCAATTAATGTGGCTACGTTTGTTCCAACGGGCAAAGTCATTCCCTCGGCAAAGTAATTTAAGAATGGAATTATTACGAACCAGCCCACAAATGAACCAGCACAAATAATGGCTGCGAATTTTAATCCAACAATGTAGCCTAGTCCAACAATTGCAGCACCAACGTTAATTTGAAAAACCATTTTGGCTTTGCTGGCCAGCTGCTCACCTATAGGAATAACACGGGTTGTAAAAACCTCGCTCCACCAACCAAAGGTTGAAATTATAAAATCGTATATTCCGCCAACCAAACCGCTAACCAAAAGAAGTTTGGCTTGTTTGCCACCTTTCTCACCTGATACAAGCACCTCTGTAGTTGCAGTTGCTTCGGGGAAAGGGTATTTCCCGTGCATGTCATGAACAAAAAACTTGCGGAATGGTATTAGAAACAGGATACCAAGGAAGCCACCCAGTAATGATGATAAGAAAACCTGATAGAATGCTGCCTCAAGATTTAGGATGTAAAGAGCAGGAAGGGTAAAAATAGCACCTGCAACAATTACACCGGAACTTGCACCTATGGATTGAATAATGATATTCTCACCCAGCGCATTTTTACGTTTTGTTACTGTTGATAAACCAATGGCAATAATGGCAATTGGTATTGCTGCTTCAAAAACCTGACCAATTTTAAGGCCAAGATACGCAGCTGCAGCAGAAAATATTATTGCCATTACCAAGCCCCATGCAACTGAATAGAGGCTAACCTCGGGTACAATTTTTAAAGGAGACAATACTGGTTTGTACTCCTCGCCTGGGGCTAATTCCCTGTAGGCATTTTCAGGTAATCCCTGAATTTTTTCGTTTTCGTTTTGTTGTGACATTTTTATTAGGTTATTGAGTTATTTGGGTTGATTATGTTGTTTGTTGTCAGTTGTTTGTTGCTTGTCTCGTAAGACAGCCGTTCTTTGGCTGGATGACGAGAACGGTTATCCATGTCACCTGTGTTCTATCTCTTAAAATGCTTCGCAAAATACAAAATTACAAATCAATTTTGGAATTATTGAATGAAAATTCCTGCAGCAAACCGACCTCCATCACCCCTTCGAGCCGAGAAAAACTTATCGGTTTGGGTAATGGTACATACTTCTGATATTTCAATGTTTTCAGGTTTTACGCCCGATTCAATAAGTGAAATTGTGTTTGCTTCCCACATATCAAAGATAGTTTTATCATCAATGTTTTTAATTACTTTTTTCACATTAAAGTTCTTGGCAACCTCCTCAATAACATCTTGCCCCACCTCGTAGCAGCATGGGCCGCCAGATGGGCCAATACCTACAATTAAATCTGCGGGGTTTGTTCCGTATTCGTTCCTCATCTTTTCAACTAACGCTGATGGTATTTTTAATGCAGTACCTTTCCAGCCAGCATGGGTAACACCTATAGCCTTTTTTATTGGGTCAAAGAAGACGATTGGCACACAGTCGGCTGCCATGGTTATAAGACAGATTTTTGGGGCATTCGTGATAAAGCCGTCGGTATCAGCAAAAGCATCGGATAATGCGAAGGCTCCCCTACCTTTATCCTCCTTGTTTATTATTTCAATGTTTGTTCCGTGAACCTGAATAGGATATACAAAGTCATCGGGGTTAAGCCCAACAGCACTTGCCACTTTGCTACGATTCTTCAGAACATTTTCAGTATCATCATCCTGCATCATTCCTAAATTCAAACTTTTGTATGAACCTGAACTAACGCCTCCATTACGTGTTGTAACAAAGTGAGTTATTGAATTATTATATTTTGCGAGGTTTTTGAAGACTCCAAACTGTAAATCGTTAAATTCTTTATATTCCATTTTGGCTTTTTGTTAGGTTCTTATATGATTTTGAAATGATATGGATTATTTACAAAAATAGCTGACAAAATTTGTTAGTCAAATTTTTTAATCTCCATTAATTGCTTCGGATTAGAAATGATAGTATTCCAGAGTTAATAAGTATAAAGCATTCAATGTCGTTTAGTTAAGGAAACATGCTTCGACTCCGCTCAGCATGACAACCGTCACCCTGAGCGGAGTCGAAGGGTACTTCTACAAAATCTACCATAAAACACCCTTAACTAAACGACATTGATAAAACATTATTAATTTGTATAAGATTAGCTAAATTTGGCCTGATTTTGAATTATATTAATCATTAACTAAGGTTTTATGCAAAAGGTTTTTTTTATTTTATCTGCAATAATGTTGCTGAATTTACCATGTTCTTCGCAAAATGAGAATAGTAGTCGTGGTTATGTTGTTGAGGTAGGAGACATGGCGCCCGATTTTTCTGTAAAAACAATTGAGGGTGATACTTTTACACTGTCAGAAAATAGAGGAAAAGTGGTTATGCTACAGTTTACTGCTAGCTGGTGTAGGGTTTGTCATATTGAAATGCCCCACATTGAGAAGGATATCTGGCTTCCATTAAAGGAAAAGGATTTTGTAGTGGTTGGCATTGATAGGGATGAACCCCTTGAGGTAGCTAAAAAATTTGCTAGTAAAACGGGAATTACTTACCCTCTTGCTCTCGACCCAGGCGGTGATGTTTTCAATTTATATGCTGAGAAGAATGCTGGTATCACTCGTAACGTAGTAATAAACCAAAAAGGTGAGATTGTTTTCCTAACCCGCCTATTTGATAAGGAAGAGTTTGCAGCCATGAAGGATGTTATTTTTAATCTAGTTAAATAATTTTGATTTTATGAACATAGTTTTTGCTGAGCCAATTGGCCTAACAGAGGATGATAGGGCTCGTTTTTCGAAAGAAATGTCAACGAAGGGGCATTCCGTTACCTATTTTGATGATGTTCCAAAGGATGAAAATGAATTGTTATCCAGAGTTGATGATGCAGATGTGCTTGTGGTTAGTAATTTTCCCGTTTCTTCAAATGTAATTGATAAGGCTGAGAGCCTAAAGTTTATTTCCGTGGCATTTACCGGTGTTGACCATATTGCACAATCAGGCTGTAAGGGAAAAGGCATTGTTATTTCAAATGCTGCAGGATATAGTACGCAGGCAGTTGCAGAGCTAACCATTGGAATGGCAATTGATATGCTTCGTAATGTTACCCCAGCCGATGCAGTAACTCGCAGCCTTGGTGGCAGAAGTGGATTCCTTGGCAGGGAGTTAAATGGTAAAACCTTTGGCATTCTTGGTACAGGTGCCATTGGGCAAAGGGTTGCCCAGTTGGCCAACGCCTTTGGATGTAAGGTTATAGCATGGTCAAGAACTGTAAAAGCAATTGATGGTATTGAGTACATGGATTTTGACCAGGTAATTAAGCAATCCGATATTCTTTCAATTCATCTTCCTCTAACACCAAAAACCGAAGGATTGATAGGAGTGCGTGAGTTTGAAATGATGAAAGATAGCGCAATTTTTATCAATACAGCACGTGGTAAAATTGTTGAAACCGAAGCGCTGGTTAAGGCTCTTAACAAACCACAAATTGCAGGAGCAGCAGTTGATATGTACGAGAAGGAACCGCCACTTGAGGCTAGCCATCAAATACTTAAAGCGCAAAATACGTTGCTTTTACCCCATTTGGGTTTTGCTACACACGAGGCTATTGCTGAAAGAAGCGTAATTGTTCTTGATAACATAAGAGCATGGCTTAATGGTGAACCGCAGAATGTGGTTAAGTAGTATTATTTAAGAGTTTGCTTTGAGGTAAGGTGTATCCTGTAATTCGTAATATATTCATAGCACTTTGTAGTATATTCAAAAAATAAAAAACCGATGAGTCATTATTCATCGGTTTTTTTATATGATAGCCAGATTAAACTACTTCCATTCCGCTGTAATTAGGGTAGTTAGCTTGTTATCAGCAACATCATTCTGTAGGTCAACTTTAAGTGCAGCCTTTAGAGTAATTTCAAGGGTTTTCTCAATCCAACCTGCAATGCGATGCATTATAAGTTTTTCATTAATATGAAATTCAGCTAATCTTATTACGCAACGTTTGTCCTTGCTCTCTACAACCTTTATTGACGATGGTTTATAGTAAGCAGAAAAAATACTTGAGGCGCGGCTTAATACAAAATGAGGGCTACTAACCCTTACAAAAATTTTATAAATGCCCTTTAGCGCTATTTCTGCACTATATCTACCCAACTCTCTTGCCGCTTCAATATGATTGCCTTCAAAAAATAGGTCACCAACCTTTTGAGTTGGTATTATTACGGAATCAATAAGGTTATACCAACTCGTTGCGTAAATTGGCTGTTCAAAAATCTTTCTTGAGTCCTTGGGCATTGATTTTAACCACTCAAGGTATCTTTTGGGGTACTTGTTTTTTACAAAGTCTGGTGTTATTCTAACTGCAGTGCCTTTTATCTCCATAATTAATATATGTTGAAGGTTCTAGGGAATTTCTATTTTGAATTACTTAGTCTGATAAAATTAATAATTTTCATGGGTAGTTAAAGTAATGCACAATTAAATGTTTAGAAAACTACTAGTATCAGAACAAAGGTATAAATTTAATTTTCTGAAAGATTTACTCGAAAACTCAAAGTTTATGATAAATCAGAGAGCAAAATAATAAATTTTTATCAAATTAACCGTATTAATTAGAATTTTGATTAAAACTTAGAATTCAAAACTTAAAATTTATACTTTTATGATGTTTCAATATGTCATTTTATTTCTATATTGCTGTAAATTAAATATTAAAGTTTTTTTCTGTAATCATGCTATAGTACATAGCAATATTCTTTTGAATTAATGCAATACCTGAAATTTCTATATATAATCTCTTTGGCCCTTTCTCTCCCCCTATTATCAATGGGTAAATATGATGATACCATACCAAATGCCGAGGTAATTCTTAATGATACAGTTAATTATGTAGATTATACCATTGAACTATACCAAAACGAACAGTATGCCGATTTTTTAGAGGCTTCGGAATTGGCAATAAAAAAATGTGAAGAGGATGGCCGATTGGATGAGATTGCGCTAATTCTCTACAATAAAGGTATAGCATACAGAATTCTTGGAGAGCATACCAAGGCCCTCAGAAACTTTTTTTTGAGCCTTGAGCATTATAAAACTATTGGAGAGAGGGAGAAGGAGGCCTTTGCATTAAATCATATTGGGTCAATATACAGGGTGCAAGGGAATTACCCGGGAGCATTGGAACATTTTTTTGATGCCTTATCAATTTTGCAGGAAATATCTCACAAAAAGGGAATGGCCAGCGTTTTAAACAATATTGGTATAGTATATTTTTATCAAAAGAATTACGAAAAATCACTTGAGTACTACAAGGCTTCTCTTGAAATAGAAGAGGAGTTTGAAGAGGGGTACGGCATTTCCATTTCATATTTAAATATCGGGGAAGTTTATAAAAATCTTGGCAACTACTCAGAAGCACTTGACTACTACCTTAAAGCCCTAGTTTTAGCCAAAAAATACGAGGAAGATGATAAAGATGGAGATAGCATTGGGATATTGTATAACGAAATTGGTTCAATTTATCTTCTTCTTGGAGATTTAGCCCTCAGCCAATCCTATTTGGAAAAAGCTTATCGTATTTTTAAAAGTATAGATAATAGTCAGAGAATTGCTGAATGTAATATTTATTTAGGACAGCTAAGTATTGAGCAGGGTGATTTTAGTTTAGCAAGAGAGCATTTGAATAGTGCTTTAAATCATGCTGAGCAAATTGGTGCATTGGATATTATTGCTTCAGCAAACCAAAAACTTAGTCATATTTATGAGGAGTTGGGCAATCCTTCCAAATCTTATAAACACTACAAAAAATTTATAGCTACACGCGACAGTCTTTATAACGAGGATAATACTAAACGAATGGTACAGGCAGAAATGCTTTATCAATTCGAGAAGCAAATGAACGAATCAAAACTTGAGCAGGCAAAGCGTGATATAAAGGCACAGGAGATGGTGCGAAGGCAGAAGTTACTGAGAAATTTATTAGGACTTATTTTGGTGATGCTCCTGATAATTATAATTGCAATATATAGTGCATATAAGGGTAAAAAGAAAGCAAATATTAAGTTAGCACATCAGCAAGAGCAAATAATTGAAACCAACGAGGAACTGTTACAGCAACAGGAAGAGATACTTTCGCAACGCGATGAGATTGAAAAGAAGAATAAAATTCTTGAAAACTCACAGCAGATTATTGAGGCCAAGAACGAGCGGATTATCAGTAGCATAGAATATGCCCAAACCATTCAGCAGGCAATTCTCCCCCAGAAAGAGCAATTGAATGAGTACCTGCCAAAACACATGGTTGTTTTCTTGCCTAAAGATATAGTATCGGGCGATTTTTACTGGTTTAGCAATATTGACGAACTTCTCTTCGTTGCCGTTGTCGATTGTACTGGGCATGGCGTTCCTGGAGCATTCATGTCGTTGGTTGGCAATACGTTACTAAACAAGATTGTAAACGAATGGCAAACCCGCGATCCTGCTTTAATTCTTGAATTAATGCACTTGCAGGTACGAAAGGTATTAAATCAGGATACCAGCGAGAGCAAGGCACATGCTGGCATGGATATGTGTTTGGTTTTAATTGATACAAGCAGAAAAAAAGCAACATTTGCCGGTGCCAGCCGTCCTTTATACGTAGTTAAGAATGATAATATTGAGAGAATCAAAGGGGACCCCCGTTCTATTGGTGGCATTCAGCTTGAGAGCCAAAGATTCTTTACAAATAAAGAGATTGATTTATCAATACCTACTACGCTCTATCTAACAACCGATGGATTTATCGATCAGATGAACCCTGAGTATAAAAAGTTTGGCCCAAGAAATTTTCTTAAAACACTGTATAGTATTACCAGAATGCCAATAGACCATAGGAGTAGAATGCTTATGGAGATATTAGAAGAACATCAGCAGGGGCACGAGCAAATTGACGATATATGTATTTTAGGTCTGGAGGTTTAATTTTTAGAAGGTTAACAATATGTTACTCTAATTGAAAAATATTCCGACCCTTTTTAATAATCATTGCTTAAACTTTATCTAAATTTGGGGTTGAATATTAAGAGTATTTTTTTGCTGTGAACTGCCTCAGTTTAATGAGACAGTTTTTTTTAAGTTGAAATTTGAGATAAAAAATCAAATAAGATGAAAAAGAAGAAGGTTACGCTAGTTGATAGATTCCTAAATATTATTGAGCGTGGAGGGAATGCTTTACCACATCCTGCATCGTTATTTGCAATATTTGCCCTTGCCGCACTTGCCCTGTCTGCTTTAGGCCATTTTTTGGGGTGGGAGGTTACTCACCCAGCAACTGGTGAAACGGTTGGTACGGTTAATTTGCTCTCAAAGGAAGGTTTGCAGCATATAATTGTAAATATGGTTCGAAACTACACAGACTTCGCTCCTTTGGGTATAGTTATGGTAGCTATTATGGGTATTGGCATTGCAGAGGGAAGTGGCTTAATTGGAGCACTAATACGAAAGTTGGTTCTTGGGGCCCCAGCAAAACTTTTAACCTTCATTATAGTACTTGCAGGAATCCTTTCCAATACGGCTAGCGATATTGGATATGTTCTTCTAATTCCATTGGCCGGTGTTATATTCATTGCTTTTAACAGGCATCCTATTGTAGGAATGGCAGCAGCATTTGCAGGAGTTTCGGGCGGTTTTAGCGCAAACCTTATACTAGGTACTATTGACCCTTTAGTTGCAGGCCTTTCCGAAGAGGGAGCGCATATAATTGATGCTACCTACCATGTAAACCCAACTGCAAACTACTACTTTATGGTGGTTTCTACATTCCTTATTGCATTTTTGGGAACGTGGATTACTGAGAAAATTATTGCACCACGTTTTGGAAAATATACTGGCGATGAAGTAGGCGAAAAAATTGAGCCTCTTAGTCCCATTGAACGAAAAGGCTTACGTTGGAGTTTCTATACACTCTTAATTTGGATTGCCATAATATTAGTAGGAATTATACCTGCTAATGGTTTCTTTCGAGGAATTGATGGTGGCATCCTTTCATCTCCATTAATAAAGGGTGTTATTGCCATACTTTTCCTTGTGGCTGGCTCAATGGGTGTTGTTTATGGTGCGGTAACAGGTAAATATAAAAACGATGGTGATGTTGTTAAGGGCATGACCACCAGCCTGAAATCGCTTGCTGGTTATATGGTGCTGGTATTTTTTGCAGCACAGTTTGTAGCCTTTTTTAAGGAGAGCAACTTGGGTGTTATATTTGCCATTAGCGGAGCAGAGTTTTTAATGAAAGCGAATCTTGGCGTAATACCTCTTATGATAATGTTCATACTTTTATCAGCAGTAATTAACATGTTTATGGGTAGCGCATCGGCTAAATGGGCAATAATGGCGCCCATATTCGTACCCATGTTCATGTTGCTGGGGTATTCTCCAGAACTATCGCAGGTGGTATACAGAATTGGCGACTCCATTACCAATGTGATTTCCCCAATGATGAGCTTCTTTGCCCTTATTATTGCTTACTTCCAAAAGTACGATGAGAAGGCAGGTATTGGTACAATTATTTCAACAATGATACCATACTCTTTCATATTCTTTATTGGCTGGTCTATCCTTCTTATTATTTGGATTTTATTGGGATTACCCCTTGGCCCCGGTGCTGAGCTATACTACGAATTACCAGCGGGAATTGAAGGGTTTTAGTTGTAAGTAATCTTAAAAAATTGCCTTTATGACGAGAAGGATTGAACTGGACGACGTTTTTTTACGCTTCCTCCGTAAGGTTTAATTTATTCTCGTGTAATTTTTTTAAGAAAATATTTGGATATCAAACTTGTCTTTACCGTAAATTACTGTATTTTAATTGAGTATAATTATTTTTGGTAAAAAACTCCATCGT
>JAWLEY010000306.1:0-2743 GCA_041685855.1 Perlabentimonas sp.
TATTTTCTTCTACTAAATGGCGACTTCGGAAAAATGGTTGAAAGAATAGTAATTTATTAAGCCGATATTTTAATGTGCAACTTAACCGAATGGAGATTATTCCATTCGGTTTTTTTACGCCTATACATTAAAATCGGCTATATTCGCAAAGTATTCTTATTTACAAAACCAATGCATAGGTTAATAGCACTCGTTATACTAGTCTCAATTAATATTTTAGCTAATGCTGAGAACAATGTATCAGATTCCATAAAAAGCAAATCAATTGCAATAAACGTGTACTCAGGCATTTTGCAACATCATCATAAGGAGATGGAGATTCTACGACAAAAAAGGGTGTTTGCTGTAGAAATATCCCATATATTCACTGGCAATGGATCAAAACTATGGCATTCGTTTTATGGTTTCCCTGAGTTTGGCGTTTCATATAAATTCCTAGATTTAGGTAGTCCTGATATTCTTGGGTATGCCCATTGCCTGTACCCATTTGTTAATTTCCCCATACAAACACCGTTGCAAAAATGGAACTTTACTTTTAAGGTTGGGCCCGGGCTTGGGTATGTAACAAAAATTTACAACAGAACCAATAATTTTAAGAACTCAGCTATCTCAACTCACCTAAATGCCTACATTAATTTTGGGCTTATTGCAGCCTACAGGTTTAATAGTAACTTAACTTTCCACGCAGGTATCAATCTCTCACATTTCTCCAATGGAACGGCAAAAAAACCAAACTCTGGGCTAAACTATACCCTTTTCAATATTGGAGGTAAATACTCATACGAAACTAATGCTACTAACAATAGGAACGGCTACTCTTTTTCCGACAAAAAAAACAGGATACTTATTGTTGGGACTAGCTCAAACAAAGAGATAAAAGGTGCTGGAGGACCAAAATATCGAGTTAACTCATTTTCCTTAGAATATAGCAGGCCTTTGAGGGCTCTTGTCAGATACGGATTATCCATTGACTTTATGGATGATAAATCAAACGAATTTGTTCTTAACTATGAAGCGGTTGAATGGGGTAATGAAACTGACCTCCTAAAAATTGGAACTGCTGCTACAGCCGAGATTATTCTCAATAGGGTATCGGCAGTATTTTATTTTGGGGGATATGTATATAACAAAGCAAGAGATAGCAACGATGGTTTTGTTTATCAGCGATTAGGGTTACGGTACCGTTTCTCAAACAGGTTTTACGGTCACCTTGCCCTAAAGACCCATTGGGGATCTGCCGATTACGTAGAACTGGGAGGAGCAATAAAACTTTACTAAGTTATGAAGCAACTGAAAATATGGCTATTACTGGGAATAATTCTATTTGCATCATGCAATAATGAGGATGCATGGGATCTTTTCAAAACGGCCGGACCAATTATTACGGAGAATAGAGAAACTTCAGCCTTTAAGTCTATAGAGATGATGGACAGGGTTAATGTTACACTTGTTCAGGATACTATAGAACGTATTGTTCTTTCAGGGCCCAAAAACCTTTTAGCAGAGGTAAGCACTATGGTAAATAACGGTGTTTTGAAAATTAGGGATAACAACAATTTCAACTGGGTAAGAAGTTACGACAACGAAATTTTAGCAACAATTCATGTAAAGTCCTTAAAAAAAATCTATTACGAAGGTATTGGAAATATTACCTCAAGTAATCAGATTAATAGCGATACGCTACGTATTATCTCGCAACAAAGTTCTGGAGACATAAACCTCAACATTGCTGTTGACTATTTTTACTGCTATTTTAACCAAAGTCTGGTTTATATGAATCTTAGCGGCACTGCAAAAAGAGCACATTACCAAATTAGCGGAACAGGATTTCTCGATTGCGAAAATATTGAAACAATTAACTGTAGTACACATAATCAGGGCTCAGGCGATATTATTGCTAACTGCTCTAACTACTTTAGCGGAATTATTGAGGGGTCTGGTAATGTGCTTTACACAGGGAATCCAAAACAAACCGCTTTTGAATTAATTGGAAGAGGTAACGGAGAATTTATTGAATTTTAATAAACCCAAATTTGTCATTAGCGATTTTTTCTAATTACCGCCATTAGAAAACGATACTGTTAATACACAGATTACATGAATGTTATAATGACAAATCGATGAAGATAAACTAAAAATTTGCAATCATAAATCAATGTCGTTTAGTTAAGGGTGTTTTTATGGTAGATTTTGTAGAAGTACCCTTCGACTCCGCTCAGGGTGACGGTTGTCATGCTGAGCGGAGTCGAAGCATGTTTCCTTAACTAAACGACATTCAATCATAAATGCTTACAAATTTAGTTTTTCTATATCGGGGTAAGCCATTAGTTCGCAGAGCTCCTAATGTCTAATCTGGGATAAAAAAAACCTGACAAGATTCAATGACCTGTCAGGTTTTAACATATTATCTTAAAGCGTATTACTCAATAATCTCCACTTTCATTTTAGATGAAATACTCATTGGGACATCCATTTCTTGGCCTGCCATATCAGCTAAGAAGTTACCCGAAATGCTCTGTTCAATTTCTGAACCTAGAATTTTGCCAGTTTCCACCTCAACAATAATCTCACCATTTTGAGTACCAAACAGATTGTAGGTAACCTCCATGCCCTGCATATTACTCTTGTTGCCAGGCTCTGTTGAGAGAGTTGAAGAAATATCCAAATGGGCCTTGTTTCCACTAACACTTTTCAATGTGTAATTATTTACAACATTTAGTGTAAATTGGTTAACAATGCTAAG
>JAWLEY010000069.1:0-11931 GCA_041685855.1 Perlabentimonas sp.
GCTTGAAGAAGCGCAGAGATATCCTCCTCTTGTTGCTTTGTAATTTCCTGCTCTTCTTGAAGTTTTATAAGATTCTGCTCGATTTCCTCTGCTTGCTGTTTCGCTTTTAGTTCAATTTTTTTGGTGTCGGTTATGTCTTGTCCAAGGTAGAAAATTTTATAGAGCTCGTTATTCTGATCAAAGGCAGGAGTGATGCTTGCCAAAGTATAGAACTCCTCGTCATATTTGTTTTGCCATTTTAAAGTACCCTTAAATATCTCACCCTTAGTAACAGTGTTCCACACTTCATTGAATGATGAGGTATCATCGGGATGAATAAACTCTTTTATTGATACGTCCTCGATAGTGTCTTTTGTGTGACCAAATTTTTCGAGGAAATTAAGGTTAGCAAATTGGAAGCTACCCGATTGAGATAGCTCGCAGAAAAGCAACGCCTCATTAATAGCAGATGTAATGCCCTCCATTTCTATCGTTTTTCGAGCCATCTCCTCCTGAGTTGCTTGCATCTCCTCCATGTTTTGCCTCATCTCCTCTTCCTGAGCAGCCATTTCCTCCCTTTGCTGTTGCGATTGTTCTAGAAGTTGATTGGTGCGGATACTGTTCTTTACTGCTGATAGGGTTGATGCAATGTTCTCACCAATTTTCTCAACAAATTCAATCTCATGCTTTTGTAGGTTGTTGAACGATGCTATTTCAATTACACCAAAAACTTTATCCTCCAGTTTAAGCGGAACGATTAGAAGGGTGCGGGGTGGAGCTTCTCCCAGCCCTGATGTTATCTCAATATAATCCTCAGGGATTTCTTTTAGATAAATGGTTTGTTTCTCAACTGCACAGTTGCCAATGAGTCCTTCGCCAAAAAGGATTGTCTTGTTCTTAGATTTTTTTCGGTTGTAAGCAAAAGTTGACAGTAGTTCGAGCTTAGGTTCGCTTTCATCGTCCTCGCTAACAACAAATAATCCGCCCTGATTTGCCTTAAGATAGTTGACTAACTCTTGCGTTACGCTGTCAGAAAGGGCTTCAAGCTTGTCGTTATTTTGCCTAAGTATATCACCAAATTTTGCCAGCCCTGAGTTTACCCAGTTTCTGTGTTCATCCTGCAGCTTGCGTTCTTGCTCCTCTAACGAGGCCTTCTTCAGGTTTTCTCTCATGTTAAGCAGAGAGTTTCCTAAGGCATCGTTAGGCCCTAAAGGTTCATATTCTGTACTGAGGTTGTTTTGACCAATTTGGGAAGCAAATTTTGCTGTTTTGCTTAAACCTGCAATAAGTTTATTGAGGGATTTGGCTATTTGCCCTACCTCGTCGTTTGTATTATAATTAATTTTCTGGGGTGATTCCCCCTCTGCCATTCTTGTAAGGCTAGAATTTATTTTTGATATGGTGTTAATTACAGGGCGAAGCGCGTAATTAATTGCAATAGCTGATAGTGCTATTCCAACAAAAATAATTAAAAGCAGAACTACCCTGTTGGTTTTTAACTCTTGTGTTACTTCAGAAAGGTTAACTGGGATTGCAATAAAAGCGTTGTATGAATCAATCTTCTTGAAATACACAATAATTTTGTGCTTCTCATTTTTAACCTCCTGAAAGTATTCAAACTGTCCTTCCTTATTTGCGTTAGCAAACATTGTATTTAATCTTTCAGTGGGGTATCTCTGGCCTTCTTTGTAAAGATGGATTAGATAATTACCCTCTCGGCTAACCATAAAAGGATAATCGGTTGAGTAGAATGCAGGGTTGTTGAAGTATGTTTTAAGTTGTGCGTAGTCTTGATGAGTAAAGCCGTCTGGTGTTTGCTTGTCAATTTCAGTAATTATATCGGAGATTTTTTCTAGGTAAACCTCCATTTGTGTTTGAGTGTTTCTGAGCAAACGTTTCAAACTAAAAGTATAAACCGTGAAAGCAGCTGCGCTAAACAGTATTACAAGCAGAGTAGTTACTACAAGTAGTATGCGGTGCTTTATTTTTATGTTACTTAAAAACTTCATGGTTTTTATTATAACTAGCTAAATTACTTTTTAATGTACGATTGACCCATTTTCTCAAATTTATTTGCCCACGGGCCAAGTATAGTTTCATGCATTCCTAATAGCAAAATACCCTTTGCGTAAAGGTTTGAGTGAAACAGATCGAAAACTTTATTCTGTAATGAGTAATTAAAGTAAATAATAACATTTCTGCATAGAATAAGGTCAAACTTAGCGAAGAACAGATTGCCATCTTTTACCAAATCGTGTTTTCTGAATATTGGTTTTTCAGTTAAAAAACGTTTCATGGTAATGGTGTCCTTCGATTTATCTATGTTAAAATATTTCTCGTATGGAACGTCGTTAAATTCTTCGTAGTTAAGAGGGTTCTGCTTAATAACCTTATCAAAATTATCGAGGTATCCAATATTGAATCGATACTTGTACTCGCCCTTTTTCGCCGCTTCCAGAACATCGGTATTTAAATCGGAAGCAAAAACCTTGGCCTTTTCAAACAATCCCATCTCATTTAGCAGAATCATCATTGAGTAAACCTCCTGCCCAGTTGAGCAACCAGCATGCCAAATGTTAATGTTTTTGTTGTTCTTAAACCTGGGGAGTATCCTAGATTTAAGCATATGCCATACTTGCGGGTCGCGAAAAAGTTCGGTGGTATTAACTGTAATTTCTTTTACAATACTTTCTGTAAAAGTGGGGTTTGTTTTCATTGATGATATAAGACCAGCAACGTCAAGGTTGAAGTCCGTTAGAACTTTCTGCAACCTTCGCTTTAAGGACTTATCTGAATACTCGCTAAAATCGTATTTTGATGAGTTCTTTAAAGCAGATACAAAATACTGTAGATCCTGATCTGATATCACCATAAAAAATTAATTACAAAACTTAAAATCAAGCATTTTAATGAGGCTAGCGAGCGTTATGTTGCAGATAACCCCTTTGGTTAAAAAACAGAATCAATGGTTAAGTTTACTTTTTAACTTGCTAAAAATATAAATACTTTGCTAATTCACAAAGTATATTAGGTAATTTTATTGGTTGTCTAGATTAATGCAGGGATTAATGGTTATAACTGCTTTTGAAGTACGTATTTATGTGACTAGCCGTTTTTCTAAACTTTTATACTTAAAAAGTTATAAGTTACTTACCGAGATTCCAAAAACAAGAAAAATGTTTTCAGTGTATGGGTTCGCAATAAGTTTCCCAGTAATTGGAAGCGAGAACTCTTCTGTAATCTGGAGCGTTTGATTCATTGCAATGCCACAGCTCACAATGTTAAATGAATCTGCATAGTAACTTTTGTATGGGGTGATACCAATATGAAAATCGATAAGTTGACTGTTGCTTAGCTTCCATTCGTAACCAGTTTCAATGTAAGTTGAGTATAAGTTTTTGTTGTTTAATGGGTTAAGGTCATCGCCGTAAAGAAGCGTAGAAACCATTAATCGTACAGGAATTTTGCCTGAACCATCGTAGCTTGCTACAGCATCAATGGTATGTTGGGTTGATTGTTGCTTAAAATCGAAAAGCCTGTTAAACCTAAGCGTTTCGTCGGGGCAAAAATAGTCCAATATTGAAATTGAAAAATTTCTCCAGGTGTAAGATACGTATAGGTCTAGTTCAGAGTAATTATTGTTAACAGTGTAGGCAGCCCATGTGCCAAACTGAAAATTATTTTTGCTTACGTTAATAGTTGGCTGAATATTCCAGCTGTCGCATGTTAGGGTTCCTCGCCAAATGTGTCGAGTATAAAAGTCTGCACTAAGATTTATGCTTAGGCTATCGGTTGAGGCAGGAATCTTTTCTGGCGGTTCAACCAAAAGAGTTTTGTCCTTGTCGTTATTAATAATTGCATGGATAGGTAAAGAAAAAATCAACGTTAAAAAGGCTGTGATTAATGCAGTTTTGGACATCTCTGGGTTTTTGCCGCAAAATTAGTTTTTTCAGAGTTAAGTAACCAGTAGTTTTTTTTCTTTAAAATATGTTATGCAGCTGGTTTAAATTTGCTGAAAATGTTGCTTGATTTGTCTGTTTTACCAATTGCCGAAAAGTTTTATGATTGATCGATGCTTGCCAAAAAGTATTTTATATCTATCTTTGGGCGAACTATTAAAACAGTATCGAAATGAAGTTTGGAGTTGTCGTTTTTCCTGGATCAAACTGTGATCATGACATGATATACGTCCTAAGAACCATTTTAGAACAAGAGGTGGTAGAACTTTGGCATAAGGATAAGGATTTGCAGGGAGTTGATGCCGTTGTGCTGCCCGGCGGTTTCTCTTATGGCGACTATTTGCGGTCTGGTGCATTGGCAAGATTTTCTCCAATTATGGAGAAGGTGATTGAGTTTGCCAATGCTGGTGGTTATGTTTTTGGCGTGTGCAATGGCTTTCAGATTCTTTGTGAAGCGCAACTTTTACCTGGTGCACTTCTTCATAATAATAGCCAAAAGTTTGAATGCAAGAACGTTTTCATACTGCCAGATAGTAAAACATCTGCCCTAACTGCCTTCTTGCCACGCGGAAGAGCATTGAAGATTCCTATTGCTCATGGCGAGGGACGCTACTATGCCGATAAGGATACCCTGGCCAAAATGAGGATTAATGGACAGATTCTTTTCAGATATTCTGATGGCAACGGAAGCATTTCGGAGAGCGTAAACCCCAATGGTTCAGTAGAAAACATTGCAGGTGTTTGCAATGAGCAGTTCAACGTATTTGGTATGATGCCACATCCCGAGCGTGCTTCTGACGATGAACTTGGCAATACCGATGGGAGCTTGATATTTGAATCGTTTATACGTTATATAAAAGAGAGAGTTAGTTAGGTTTACAATCCTCCTAAAGTTCCCTAACATCCATAAGTATATCCCCATATTCCTGGGGATTTTTTATTATGTGCATTAGCGTTTTTGCAACATCATTGCTGTTGGAAAGGTGGTTCTCCTTTTTATAGTTGATGAACTTTTTAAGGTGAGGAAAATTCTCTGGAGCTACGCTTCTTATCTCATCCTGCATTTTAGTATCAACTACTCCTGGGGCAACAGCAAATACCTTAAGGCTAGAGTCGGTATTCTCTTGCTGAACAACCCGCGATAGCATATCTAAAGATGCTTTAGATGAGCAATAGTTAGCCCAGCTCTCAACAGCATTACGTGCTGCCCCAGAGCTAATATTGATAATAGTTTTTTCTGTATTCTTATTATCATAAGCCCCAAGAAAGAGGTTTGTTAGTATGGTAGGCGCTATTGCGTTTACTGTGTGCGTTTTTATGATATTCTCTGCACTTTGCTTTCCAATTGGTTTTACCTCACCCAACATTCCTGCATTATTAATGAGTACTGCTTTGGAGACATCTGGCTTAACAGGTAGTTCAAGGTTAATTAAACTTTCAGTATTACTAAAATCAGAGCTAATATGTTTATAGTTAGCATGATTAATTGTTTGGTTTCGTGAGTAGCCAAACACAAAATTATTTTCATCTTTAAGAGCAAGTTCAGCTAACGCTTTGCCAATGCCCCTGCTTGTGCCTGTAATATAGAATACTGTTTTCATAGTTATTGCTTTTTGTTTCAGTATTTTATTGATAAACTAAAATTATTTGGTTGCATTTTGCCCATTTTCAGCCTGTTTGTCAACAAACTTACTTTTTATCCATTTAGGGAAAATTATTGCACCAATTATAAGATATGGATAGTAGGTTGCTAAACGCCAAACCAGCGCCATGGCCACTGCAACTGCTCCTAAAATAGCCGGTTCAACGGGTATGAATTCACCCAGATACCTGGTGAAAACAAATTCGGCAAAACCGCTTCCACCGGGAGTTGGGCTAACCAGCATCATTATCCACATTACAAGTTGACGTGCAAAGATGATTCCATGGTCGGATATGGAGAAGAATGCGAGTAGCAGGACATTTGCCACCCAATAGCGTGAAGTCCACGATAGTGCTGTGGCAACAAAGGATTTAAACCAAAACGAGAAGGGTTTCGCTTTAAAATCTTTCGAGTTTTCAATAATCTCGGTACCTGCATCGTTCGCTCCATGCTTCCACCTCCTAAGTATTGGCAACTTAAATATCATTAGCATTAACCACTTTAATCCTCTGGGATTAAAAAATAGGCCGTATGCTAAAATAAGTACATACAGGAATTTTAGTCCATACCCTACTAACGCAAAGAGTAGAAGCTCATTTGAGAAACCGATAGTTCCCTCAGCACCCTCAATGCCAAAAAGAATGCTCGGTTTAACCAGAATTAAAAGCAATGGAAACATCAAAAGGAAGTACAGCTCATCGAGAAGTGATGTGGCCATAACAATGGCAGAGCTTCTTCCAACGCTAATCCCTTCCTTGTTAACATAAAGAATTGCTACGCTTGTTCCTCCAATGGCTGATGGAGTTATGGCTGATGTGAACTCCCATAGCATTACCACCCTAAAGGCTTGTTTTAATGACAACTTTCCCTCTGCTAAAATAAGAAGCCTTATAATGTACCCCACGTCGCGGAAAGCCATTAACGCCAGAGCTACAATAAACCAAAGGAAACTCCATTTGGCCATTGTGATGTAGGTAAATACTTCCGGGTTAAATTCTCTGTAAAACATGTAGCCTACAACACCCAGACCAATAATTATTGGGTACAATGCTCTGCTAAGCTTAATTTTGCTTAGTGGATTGTCCAGATTTTCCTGCTTACGCTTTCTACTCATAACTTAATCTCACAAAATTAGCGAATATGGAGCAAGGGAAATAAACATAATAAGATTTATATGTTAAATTTTTATAAAAAAATTGTAGCTTAGTAAGGAGTTTTAAATAACCTCAATACCTGAACAAAAGGATAATGAAAAGGTTTATTTTCTATGATTTGTTGCTCAAATAATTAAAATTGAAAATGATATGGAACTAAAAGCTGCTATTGAAGGTAGAGTAAGTGTTAGACAGTTCTTACCCGAACCAGTGCCGGTTAATGATATTAAAGAAATTACCAGGCTAGCAAGTTTGGCGCCTAGCGTAAATAACTATCAGCCATGGAGGTTTATTGGCATTACCAACACGGTTCTGCTGCATAGAATGGCAGACAGGGTAAGAGCAAAAATAGCAGCCATACCTGAGAATGATTCGAAGTTTTCTTTAAACGTTAAGAAACAGGTCGATTTTTTTGCCACATTTTTTGAAAATGCTCCTGCATTAATTGCTGTTTGTATGGAGAAGTACGAAACGGTACTTGAGAAAGGTGTTGCATTATCGCACGATGAGATTAATGAAATGAGAAACTCCCCTGATTTGCAAAGTACAGGCGCTTGCATTCAGAACCTACTTTTAAGTGCCGTTGATTTGGGCTATGGGGCTTGCTGGATGAGCGCGCCAATGATTGCAAGTAAAGATTTGGAAGAAATGCTCGATATTGCTGAACCTTTCAGGTTGGTATCTTTTGTGGCAGTTGGAAAACCAACTAAACCATCATCTCCACGGGAAAAGAAGCCTATTGACGAGATGTTTAGGATGATAGAGTAAAGAGTACTAAACTAGATTAAGACTTTAAAAGATTTAGTTTCTACCCAAACTATGCCAAAGAATAAGGTGTCCAAAAATATAGTTTGGATAGAAGTATTTGCTTTACTGTAGTTTGAAGGTTACAGGGAAGGTAAACTTTACCTTTGTTGGTACGTTACGCTGTTTTCCTGGCGACCATTGAGGAGACGAGGAAACAATCCTTACGGCCTCCTTGTTTAAAAGAGGGTCTGCTCCTCTAACTATCTCAACATTCGTTACAAAACCTTCCTCGTCAATAATAAACTGAAGGAAAACCCTACCCTGAATCCTGTTCTCAATAGCCAGCTCAGGGTACCTTACATTTTGAAAAACCCATTTGGCAAAATCGTTATGATTACCTCCCATGAAGGATGGCTTCTCCTCAATAAGCATAAAATCTATCACCTCGTCAACATCCTCTTCCTGCCTAGTTTTGAGTAGTTCAGGAATAATCTCAATTCCAACATCTTTAAAAATGTCAGGATTCTCAACAATATCTTTAGTATCGTTGGTGTGAATGTTGATTATTTCTGCTACTGCAGGAATAGGTGGTGGAGGAGGAGGTTTAATGTCCTCGGGTTTGGTAATAGGTATTTCGTCGTAAGGAATTTCCTCTGTACCCTCAAGGGGAATAGTTAATGTAAAATCCCCTTTGCTGGGCCATTCAAATGCAGTAAGTGCCGCGGTTAGCGCAATAATACATCCAATTTGAAAGAAGAGAAACTTTTTTTTCTCCAAATCTGCTCTTTTACTTTTTTTTGTTTTCATAGCATTTGGTTTTAAAAGGTTAATAGTTCACAACGTTTTTGGTGTTGATTTAGAACTTCTTTTATAGTATGATACACAAAGGCTCAATATTCCATAAAGGATTGGATGTTTTTTTTAAAGAGCCGAAAAAAGCAGCTTTTTCCACCCCAATTAATTTGGGTGCTATAGAATTAGAAATGTTAAATATTAAACAACTTTTAGAGTTAATTGTACTAAAGTTTAGAACGAATGATTAATTAACCTAAAATGAGTTGCTTTATGAAAACAAACATTAAACAACAACTAAAACGGATTGCTACAATCAAGCGGTTCGTCTTGCTAACATTGGCTATATCTATGGCGCAATTCTTTTCGTCATGTGATACTGATGATATTCTTGGAATAGAGGAAAACATGCAAACCCTTAGCGGTAGCTACGATGAGGAGCTTATTTTGAAGAATATTTTTGATGATTCTGCCAAGGCTGATTACACCGTAAGCGGTGATATGGTTATAAACGATAAGCTAATAATTGAGGCAGGCGTAAGAATAGAGTTGGAGGAGGATGTTGAGTTGGTAGTATCGAGTAGTGGGCATATAATTGCAGAGGGTACCGAGAGCAACATGATTGTTCTTACAACCGCCCACCTTGATGCAGGTAAGCATTGGAAAGGGTTGCGAATAGAGAGTTCCGACCAGCGTAATACGCTGGAGTATGTAAAGATTGACTTTGCAGGTAATTCAAACATGAAACTTGGTCCATACAGCTCGCAGAATAGGCAAACGAATGTGGGAGTTGATGATGATGCTGCTTTAACTATACTTCATACCGAGTTATCAGGCAGCAAGGGCTACGGTTTGTTTGTAAGGGGGCAAATTGTGGACCATCAGGGTAATGCTTATAAGGATAATTCCAAGGGAGCCTTGTCAACTCATATTCAGAATGCTGGTGAAATTGACGATGAATCCATTTATATCGGGAATGGATACGATGGACCTGAAATATACGGAGGGGTTTTACAGGAGGAGATAGAGTGGTCTAAACTGAGTGAAGATGCTACTTACAGAATTAGCAGTAGTATTGAAATTGAAGCAGCGTTGAATATAACCCAAGGGGTTACGATAGAACTTGATGAGGATGTTATGATTGAGATTAAGGAGGCATCGGGTGGCTCTACTGGTGATGGTTACATTAATGTTACTGGAACCGAGGCAAGCCCGGTTATTTTTACAACATCAAATTTGGCAGGTGGGCAGCATTGGAAAGGGATTTATGTTAAAACGTCCGATGTGAGAAATATAATGAATAATGTAATTGTGGAGTATGCTGGGAATAGCAACATCTCTATAGGGCCATATAGTAGCCAAAATCGCGCTGCTAATATAGGGGTTGATTCACAAGCAAGCCTTGAGATTACCAGTGGAGTAATTCGCCATAGCAATGGCTGGGGCATAGCCGCCATGGAGAGCTCCAATATTCAGCTTCAGGATGTTTCCTACGAGGGAAATACAGAGGGCGAATTAACAATTGTTGACTAACAGAGAGACTCATGCCCCTTCTTAAGTTAGAAAGGGCATGAGTCTTTTTATGTGTGGAATAATGAGAGGTACTATTTCAATTTAAATCGAATCCTTAAAACACCATTTTTATAGTCGGTAGTGGTTATTCTAAATGCACCAATCTCACGGGTGTTGGAAACATGTGGTCCAATACAGGCGCAGGCATCGAAATCTCCAACTCTGATTACCCTTAGCATGTCGGGTACGTCGTCTGGTAGTTTTGATAAATCCAAAAATTTTGCAGCGTCAGATTTTGGTACAAAATCTTCATTAATTTCAACGTTAGATGTAATTATCTTATTTACATTGTTCTCTATTTCAGTTATCTCTTCGGGAGTAGGTTCCCTTTCAAGTAAATAATCGCATTTTGATTTTTTTCGCTCAATGTGACTATTCTTTGAGCGAGGGCAACCGAACATCCTAACCATGGTCTGGTTAAGAATATGCTCAGCAGTGTGCATACGTGGATTGTAGTTCTTTTCGCTCATGTAAAAAATATTTGAAAAGCCCTACAAATATAGCTACATATTTTCTACTCCTCCTTAATACTCTCTACAGGATTTATGTATGCAGCTTTAAGAGATTGAGCTAAAATGGTAACCATTGCAACCAGCAAAACCGTGAGCATGGGAATAGTAAATATCCACCACGTGGGAGTAATTCTATTAGCATAATTATTGAGCCATTGATTAAGAAAGTGCCATGCTATTGGGATTGCCACAGCACTGGATAGTGCCCATAGTATGAGATAGTCGTAAAATAATAGTTGAACTATGCTGGTAACCTTAGCACCAAGTACTTTACGGATACCAATTTCTCGTTTTCGTTGCTGGGCAGTATAGGCAGAGAGGCCTAATAATCCAAGTACAGTAATTACTATTGATAGTATTGAGAAGAGGGCAAACACCATCCCAAAGCGTTTATCGTCTTTAAACTGACTGTTGTAGTAGCTGTCAAGAAAGAAGAAGTCGAAGGGATTCCCAGGAAAGACAGAGGAATAAATTTTTTCAATGCTACTTATTGATTCTTTAGAGTAGTTTTCACCAATTTTTAGGGTAAAGTAACCTTGGAATCGTTGTGGATAACGAAATATTTGTGGCTCAATTTCCTCTTTAGGAGAAAGCTGATTGAAGTCAACAAGGACACCAACAACTTTTTTGGGAATTCCCTCCAGAACTATCTGTTCACCAACGGCATCCTCCGCGCTTTTAAAGCCAAGCCATAAAGCACCTTTTAAGTTAAGCATAACATTGTTGGCATCCTCCGCTGGGTTGCCGGTAAAACCTTCTCCTGCAACCAGGTTAATGTCATAAACATTCGTGAACTGAGCATCAACCTCGGTGAGCCGCATGTTCTTCCCATTCGTGACCTCTTCGCCATATCGGTGGATTCCTCCCCGATTAAACATATTTGGTTTACCTGGAATAACAGATGAGTATGCTGCTCCGTTGATAAAAGGTAAATCTTTTACCATGTCATGAAAAACCCAGTACTTGCCATGAAGCGTCTCGTTACCTACTTTTGGAACTTTAATTACAAGCATGTTATGAAGATTAAAACCTAAATCTTTCGACTGCAATTGCTGAAACTGATAGTAAACACTGATAGTAGCAGTAATTAGGGCAATGGCAATGGCAAACTGAATGGTTACAAGCGTTTTCTTTAAAAATTGCCCCTTCTTACTTTTTGTAGCCATTCCACGTAAGGTTGCCGATAGTGAATTCCCTCTTATTCCGGAAACAGCATAAACTCCTGCAGACAATGTTCCAATTATAAACGCTACAATTATAAAAAAGTAGAACCACGGTTGGTTTATGTAGGTTAGGTCCTGGGGTAATCCTGCTATATTGGCAAAAAATGGATAGCTTAATTCAAGTATAGTTAATGCTAAAAGTAATGAGGCTAGGTTAATAATTGCAGACTCTGATAGCATTTGGGTAATTAAGTCCTTACGGGTAGCACCATTAACTTTGCGAATTCCAATTTCTTTCATTCTTTTTAATGAGGATATGGTGCTGAGATTAAAGAAGTTGACCCATGCAATGATAAGGATAAACCAAGCAACAATCTCTAGTAGAGCAATGGATGCTTTATCGTTATTTGT
>JAWLEY010000070.1:0-11903 GCA_041685855.1 Perlabentimonas sp.
AGCCTTTCAACGATTGGTGTAACAACGTTGGCGCAAGAAATGAAAGAGCTTGAACAGATAGCTAAAGCAAATAAAGCTACTGAGCAATACAGCTCTTATGTTAACCGATATAAAGCAATTAGCAAGGAGGCTATAGTAGAACTAAAGGAAATATTAACCCGACTTTAATTTAATAGAGATATGATAAAAGTTGAAAAGATTGACGATGTGCTTGTAATTTCAACTGAGAGTGAAAGCAAGCTTAATGCAGCAGTATCGCAAAAGTTTAAGGTTGAAGTAACCAAGCTAATTGATCAGCCTGGGTTAAAGATTGTTTTAAACCTAGGGAACCTTGATTACATTGACAGTACTGGTTTTGGTGCGCTCCTATCCATACTTAGAACAGCCAAGAGCAATAACGCACAACTAAAACTTTGCAATATTGTTCCCGATGTTATGGAGCTGGTAAGGCTACTCCAACTCCAAACTGTTTTCGATATTAATGATAGCGTTGACGAGTGTATAAAAGGGTTTGAATAGACTGAGAAACTATTCAAACCCTTCATTTTTGAAGTTTTTACTGTGTTCTGAAAACCAAGTTGCCGCTATCGAAATAATCTACGGTGATTGTTTTAGAACTATCTATGCTACCAGCTAGAATATCTTTTGACAACCCATTAAGTATGTGCTTCTGCATAAGCCTCTTAATTGGCCTTGCTCCGTACAGCGGATCGAATCCTGCTTTAGCTATCCAATTAATTGCGCTTTCGGTAATTTCAATGCTTATGCCCTGCTCTTGAAGCATCTTTCTTACCCTTTCAAACTGAATTTTTACAATGTCCTTGATTTCACTAAGCGTTAATGGAGAAAACATTATTATCTCATCAACCCTGTTTAGAAATTCGGGTCGTATGGTCTGTTTTAGCACATCAAACACCTGGTCTTTTGTTTTTTCAAGCGTTTCTTTTGTAACCTCGTTGGCTGTGTCGTGGAGGTTCCCCTGAATTATCTGAGAACCGATGTTAGATGTCATAATAATAATTGTATTCTTAAAGTCAACCCTTCGACCCTTGTTATCAGTAAGGTGCCCATCCTCTAGAACCTGCAGTAGTATGTTGAACACATCGGGGTGCGCTTTCTCAATCTCGTCGAGAAGTACTACCGAATAGGGTTTATGCCTCACGGCCTCGGTAAGCTGACCGCCCTCATCGTATCCTACATAGCCTGGAGGAGCCCCAATTAATCGCGAGACTGAATGCCTTTCCTGGTACTCACTCATATCAATTCGGGTCATAAGATTCTCATCGTTAAACAGGAACTCAGCCAGGGCTCTGGCCAACTCAGTTTTTCCAACTCCGGTTGTTCCCAAAAATATAAATGAACCTATTGGTCGCTTCGCATCCTGCAGTCCGGCTCTACTCCTCCTAACTGCATCGGCAACTGCTGTAATAGCCTCATCCTGGCCAACTACCCTATCATGAAGCTGCTCCTCAAGCGATAGCAGTTTCTCGCGCTCGCTCTGCAGCATTCTACTTACAGGTATGCCTGTCCAACGCGCTACAATCTCAGCTATATCGGCTGATTCTACCTCTTCCTTAATAAGGGCCAACTCAGACTGGCTTTGAGCAAGCTCGTTCTTTAGGGTGTCAATTGATTCCTGAGCTTCCTTAATTCTCCCATACCTAATCTCAGCCACTTTTCCGTAATCGCCCCTTCTTTCAGCATCTTCAGCCTCTACCTTAAAACTCTCTATGGCCTGCTTATTCTGCTGTATTTTTTCAATGATACTCTTCTCTTCCTTCCACTTCGCTTTTAAATCATCGTGCTCCTCACTTAGATTAGCGATTTGCTGACTTAAATTTTCCAACTTCTTTTTATCACCCTCACGTTTAATAGCCTCCCTCTCAATCTCCAACTGCTTAACTTTACGCTCAAGTTCGTCAATGCTTTCAGGTACCGAGTTCATTTCAAGGCGAAGTTTTGATGCTGACTCATCAATCAGATCAATGGCCTTATCGGGCAAAAACCTATCTGTAATATATCTGTGCGATAGCTCAACTGCAGATATAATGGCCTCGTCCATAATTCTAACTGAATGATGTGCCTCATACCTGTCTTTTAGTCCTCGAAGTATTGATATGGCATCGGCTACTGTTGGCTCATCAATCAGAACAGTTTGGAAGCGACGCTCCAAGGCTTTGTCTTTCTCAAAATATTTTTGATACTCGCTTAGGGTTGTTGCACCAACGGCACGGAGTTCTCCCCTTGCCAAGGCAGGCTTAAGGATGTTGGCTGCATCCATTGCACCTTCACTCTTACCTGCACCAACTAAAGTATGTATCTCGTCAATAAACAGGATAACCTCACCATTAGAAGAAACAACCTCTTTTACAACCGATTTTAAACGCTCCTCAAACTCTCCTTTATACTTTGCTCCAGCAATTAAAGCCCCCATATCGAGCGAGTAAAGCTGTTTTGACTTAAGATTATCTGGAACATCGCCATTTACTATCCTGTGTGCAATTCCTTCTGCAATAGCAGTTTTACCAACGCCAGGCTCGCCAATAAGAATAGGATTATTCTTTGTACGGCGTGAAAGGATTTGAAGTACTCTGCGTATCTCCTCATCGCGCCCAATTACAGGGTCAAGCTTTCCACTGCGCGCCATCTCATTAAGATGAAGAGCAAAACGACTAAGCGCATTGTATGTGTCCTCGGCTGTTTGTGAATCGACTTTAGACCCCTTACGAAGTTCCTGTATTGCTTTGGAAAGTTCGCTTTGAGATATACCCGCATCTTTCATTATTTGTGATGCCTGATCGCCAGACTTTATCAAGCCTAGTAGCAAGTGCTCAATGGAAACAAATTGATCGCCCATTTCACGAGCAGTATCGTTGGCCTTTTGAAGCACCCTATGTGAAGCAGAACTCAAATACTGTTCGCCTCCGGAAACCTTAGGGAACGATTCAAGTACACTGGTAACGGCCCCTTCAAAAGTGGTTGGGTTTACGCCCATTTTTTTCAGCAAGAAAGCTGTTACACTCTCAGCCTGACTTAAAACACCCTTTACAATATGGACAGGCTCTACAGCCTGATGCCCATAACCCTGAGCTATTGTTACAGCCTGCTGAATTGCCTCTTGTGATTTTATGGTTAAATTATTTAAATTCATAGTATTTCCCCCTTTTAAAAGATTATTATAATTAAACTATCAATAATCGTTCAAAGAATTTGCCATTAAATCAACCAAGACATTTTGACGCAATGTGCTTTATTTTACGCCATTATGACAATAAAAAAGGCTACCCATGGGCAGCCTTTTTTATTGTAAAGCATAATAAGTACTACTGTTCAGGGCTCATTATCACCTCTAGCATGTTGGCTTTTTTAAAGAATTTTTTTGCAGCTTTCTTAACATTTTTAACATCAAGATTACGAACAAACTCTTCATAATTGTTAACCAAATCAACACCATTTCCATAGTACTCTCTTATTACAGAAGACCAGAAACGATTCTCACGAAGTTTTTCCTGACGATTTTTTAAGAAGTACTCACGTGCCTTATTAAGATCCTCCTCGGTTGGTCCTTCCTTAAGAATTTTCTGAAATTCCGAGTGGATTATTCCAACAAGATGCTCAGCTTTATCAGGATCGGTATCGAAATACATTGTCATTGTTGCTTGTTCAACAGGTTTCTTAGAAAGTCCACCGCTGGCAGAAACACCATAACTTCCACCTTCATCCTCTCTAATTGTTTCTGTATATCTTAACCCTAGGACATGCTCAATGGCATTAAGGTAGATTTGATTCTCAAAATTGTAATCCACTTCAGCTTGGTAAGCAACGAAGCATGAACTCTTTGGCACCTCCATTGACACATTAAAAGGATTCTTGTTTTCTCCTTTTGGGAATCTAATATTGTTATCTTTCCAGATTTCGTCCCTATTTTTTGCAGGAAGAGAGCCAAGGTAAGTCTCAACTAAAGGCTTAATCTCATTCTTGTCAATGTTGCCAACAAAAACAAAAGTAAAGTCACTGGCATCGGCAAACCTATCGTGATAGATTTGCTTAAGGGTATTAAAATTAACCTCGTCAAGTAAATCAGAGTTCATTGGCCTTCTCCTGAAATCTCTTCCACTCATCATATAGGTGAGGGAGTCGCGGAAGATCATATTTGGATTATCACCTGAATTTTTCAAAACAGCCTTAATTCGAGACATGTAAGCATTAAATGAGGACTCGTCGAATCTGGGATTGCTAACGAAAAGGTGAGCTAACTGGAGCATCTCCTCAAAATCGCTTGGAGAACAATTTCCATTTAACCCTTCCTGGTACTCACTTACGAAAGGAGATACACTTACTATCTTTCCGGCCAACATTTTATCAAGTTCAACCTTACTATGGTTTCCAACTCCACTCATCATAGCAATGGCAGAAACCATTTGCGCAGAAGCAACCTCCTCGTCGTCAACCAATGAGTATCCGCCTGGGCTATAGGCCGACATTAAAACTTCGTCCTCTTTAAAATCTGTAGGTTTAAGTATAACCTTTACACCATTTTCTAATTGCCACTCGGTTACCTCAATATCTTTGTTCTCGGTCTCTTTAACAATTTTACCAGGAGTAGGCACTTCGCTTACCAATGGTTCTGTTGACACATTATCAACATATGGCTCATAGGAAGAGTTCTTAACCTCTTTATAAATATTTAAAACCTCATCCTTATTAGGAAGATTATCCTTCTCGTTTTCTGGTGCAGTAATGAATATTACGGTGTTATCATCCTTAATCCATTCTTCGGTTTTTGCATTTACTTCTTCAAGACTAATTGAAGGTACAATTGACTGAGAAAACATGTATTCAAATTCTATACCTGGAATGGGTTCGTTCTCTGTGAAGTGTGAAAAATACTCCCAAACAAAATCCTGATTCTTCTTTTTGTCTCTCTCTTTATAGCTATTCTCAATTTCTCTTAATAACTCTGACTTTGCACGATCTAGCTCGGTTGCGGTAAAGCCATGCTGTAAGAGCCTGAAATTTTCTTCAAGCATAGTTTTCATGGCTCTAACTGGCTCATTTTCTCGAGCATTAGCAGCGAGGGTATAAACTGATTTTGTGCGAACCAGATTCCCATAATTACTGTAGGCAAAAACAAATGGAGGGTTATCCTTTTGAACCAACTCATCAAGCCGATCATTAAGCATTTGAGAGTAAAGATTCCTAATTAAGTAATCACGAAAATATCCCAGTTTTTTTTGGTCTTGTGGAGTAGCAGGATGCTTGTAGTAAACCTCAATCATTGTTCGGGTTATCTCTGAATCAGTGAAAAAACCGACCAAAGTCTCTTCATGATCTGGCACCTCGAAAGTAGGAACAGGCTTTGGATCTTCGTGAGGAGGAATAGTAGAGAAGCGCTCTATTACCTTCTCCTCAATTTTTTTAGGATCAAAATCGCCAACTATTATTAAAGCCTGCAAATCTGGACGGTACCAATCATGATAAAATCTACGGATAGTTTCGTATTCATGGTTATCAATAACATCAAGGCTTCCAATAACATCCCTTTTGGCATATTTAGACCCCTTTAATAAATACTCCATTTTAACCTGTCTGGCTCTCCACTCAGCGGTTCTACGAGTACGCCACTCTTCGCGAATAACTCCACGCTCTGCGTCAATCTCATCATCCTCAAAAGCAATATAGCTAGACCAGTCGTGAAGTACAAGCAGTGCGGAATCAACAATGGTTTCGCGGGTTAAGGGAACGTTTGATAGATTATAAGCAGTAACATCCTGCCCTGTAAAAGCGTTCACATTATGACCAAACTTAACTCCGATATTTTCCAAAAAATTAAGCACTCCTTTATCAGGAAAATTCTTTGTACCATTAAATGCCATGTGCTCTGTAAAGTGAGCAAGACCATCCTGGTCATCATCCTCCAGAATGGCACCAACATTGTGCACAATATAAAACTCAGCCCTGTTTTGAGGCTTATCATTTTTGCGGATATAGTAACGCATTCCGTTATCGAGTTCACCAATCGTTACCTTTGAATCGGTTGGTAAGGGCGTGTTCCAGTTAATGGCTGATTGCTGGGCAAAAACTGCCTGACAAGCCATTAAGAAAAACACTAGAATAAAACTAATACTTTGCTTTTTCATTTGTTTATAGTTATTGTTAATTTATTAGGTTAATAAAAGTATAAAGTTATAGACTTTTTTTGAAGAAAAAGTTTAATTATCATATTCATAAAAAAAGGTTGCCCAGACTCGGATTGAATCTGGGACAATTGGTTGGACAAACATGCTTGGCTGACATATTGTTGAATCTGGGCAACCTGATTGCTGGTGTTTGCAATCTATTATTGATGTGTTGTTGGGGAACACACTCTATTATATCATTAAAATCGTGCCAAAAATCAATCACATTTACTATAACGCTGTATTACTGCATTATAATTCATTTAAAAGAACTTTATTTTTGTGTAATACAAGCTTTCTCATGCAAGTATTTCCTCATATTGTGGAATAAAAGAAAAACTCAGATAATAAAGTAAAAATAACTGCTACTTTAAACATCATTTGGTTAAAACACCACTTTAATTATATTTTTTTGTAAATTTCGGCATATATCAAGATTGTAACTTCACCCTACAATAAAACTGCTTATGAAAAAGATTTTAAAAGTACTTGGTCTTTTTATTGGTGCAGTGATTTTAATTCTTTTAGCTTTAAGGATTTCATGGTCTTTTAAAGAGAAAAAAGGATTAAATGTTTATATTTTAGACAAAACTGTAACCAGGCTTGATAGACCAAAACATAAATCGTTAACATGGTTACTAAACAATGAGCACTTTGTGCTAAATGGTAAAAAGAATTACTCTCATAAAAAGGATTACTTCGGTTTTTTTCCCATTAACATTAAAAATGAAGACTTTGAATTTAGGAGCTTAAGAATTAACGAGGTTAATGATTACGCGGAAAACTACGACATGCTCTACTATGCTGATTGCTATGGAGTTTATTCTTTTGAATGGTATAAAGGGAAATCAACCCCAATTCGCTCCCAGAAAGTGTATGGTGGACTTAACCAGAATGACTACCTACTAATGAAAAGAATGCTTGACCAAGATAAATTGGTTATTGCTGAATACAATATGTTTAGCACCCCCACTAATGCTCTGGTAAGAAGTAAAACTGAAAACTTATTAGGTATTAAATGGGGTAGCTGGTCTGGAAAGTTCTTTGAAACCTTTGATGTAAATAGCAGCAAAGGCCCTCCAGAATGGATGAAAAATCTTTATGAGTCTCAACACATCGGCGTGTGGCCAGACAATAAATCAGGCTTAATACTTATTAATAATGATGGTGTTATTGAAATTCTTTCTATTGAAGAGCATCTTAATTCTGCTAAACCAATTATCAAAACAACACCCGAAGCAATAGAGAAACTTAACCTAAAACAAGATGTTTTGTTTGAGCAATGGTTTGAGTTCATTAGCCCTGGCAATAACATTGTTCATTCAACCTTTTTTATTGATGCAACACCAAAAGGGGAAGAAAGATTAAAGAAGATTGGTTTATCTGCAGTTTTTCCCGCAATAATTGAAGGTAAAAAAAACAATTTCTTCTACTTTTGCGGCGAATTTACAGAAAACCCAACAAAAATGTGGACATCAAAACTTGTAGGTGCAGGCTGGATAAATCATGTTTTATATAAGTATAATGCTCCACAACGCGCCAAATTTTTCAAGTATTATTACAGCCCCTTGGTGCGAAGCATTCTAAACGATTATTACGAATCGTTAAATACAGCAGAAGCCATATCAAATTAGCAAATCAACAGAAAATCATTAAACCAAATTAAAAGCATAGATTCTAATTTCTATGCTTTTTTAGGATATGAAAATTAATATTGATAAAACAGAACGGTACTATTTACATAATACGAGTGTACTACCAATCGATGTTCCTCCTCCTGTAATACCTGAAGACGGCAAGGTTATATACGAAGTTATCAGGGTAATAAAAAGCAAACCACTATTTATTAAAGAGCATCTTAAACGCTTGGAGCAATCAGTTAAAATGTCTGATTTTAAAACCATTAACACTGCTGAATTGTCAAAAAGTATTGATGAATTGATAGAGTCAAACCCTGTTAACGAAAAAAACTTAAAAATTACGTTATGGTCAAATAAAAATGCAGAAAATGAGATACTTGCATACTTTACAGTAAGTAAATACCCAACTCCTGATGATTATAATCTAGGGATTAATGTTGAACTTTTGCCTATGGAACGTAATAATCCAAACGTTAAGCTGGAGAACCCAAGCCTTAGGGCATCTGCTGATAAAGCAATTTGTCTTTCACAAACAACAGAAGTTTTACTAGTTAATAATCAGGGTTTTATAACTGAGGGGAGCCGTTCAAACTTTTTTGCTGTGTTTGGTAATACAATTGTCACACCACCAACTCATGATGTTTTAGAAGGTATTACAAGAACAATAATTATCGACTTAATTAAAGAGAAAGGCTTTGAGTGCATTCAGGAACCAATACACATAAATAAAATTCAAAAAATGGATGGCGCCTTTATAACTGGAACATCTACAAAAGTATTACCCATAAATCGAATTGGAGATACTGAATTTAAAGACATTCACTCAATAATTAGGCAATTAATGATAGCCTATGATAACTTAATCCTTCAAATAGTTAGCAATTAACAAGTACGAATATTTCGAAAATTTAGTTAACAAAATTCAGAAGTTAAAGAATCACAATTAACAGTTTTAATATCTTTGCTAAATAAACCAAACGTAAAATTCAAAACAACAATACAATGAGAAAAGTATTCTTATTCCTAACCATTCCAATTTTAATTAGTATGGTTCAATGCAAACAGGCTCAAGATGAGCCCAAAGTAAGTCCAATAGCTGATTCCACTATTGATGAAACAGTAAATAAACTGTTAGATAAGCATGGCGAAGAGGCTTCATTCCGAATTGAACGAGGAGTAAACCAAGTTGCAAATCTCTGGAGAGAAACAGATGGCAGTAGTAACGATTTTGTTGAATTTTGCCAAGAAAACTTCGTTGCAAATGAGCAGGAGTTTGAAACGCTATTCAACAAACTATCTGCTGGTTACGAAGTGTTAAATGGCTACTTCCTTCGCATAACCAAGGACCTGATGCGTCCCCTCCACCTTGAGATGGGAGATATTACTCCAATTGACATGATGTTTGGTGGGTTTAGCCCTTCAGCCCACCTAACAGAGGATTTATACAAAAACAAGATTGCCTTTGTTACAAGTTTAAACTTTCCATACTATAGCCTGAGAGAAAAAACAGACCTAGGGCCTGATTGGTCTCGGAAGGAATGGGCGTATGCCCGAATGGGTGACATGTATACCTCACGCGTTCCGGCTGAGCTGGTTCAAAACTACTCCCAAATTAGCACCAACGCAGACGCTTATATTGATTCATACAATATATATATGGGGAATCTTCGTGACGAGAATAACGAGCAACTTTTCCCCGACAATATGAAGCTGATAACACACTGGGGCCTGCGCGATGAACTAAAATCGCAGTACGCCAATAAGAAAGATGGCCTGGAGAAACAGCACATGGTATATCAGGTTATGAAACGGATTATTGACCAATCAATTCCAGAGAAGCTAATAAACAACCCAGACTATACCTGGAATCCAATATCAAACGAGACACTAAAAGACAACGAGAAGGTTGAGCTAAACTCAGAGCCAAATACAAGGTATAAACACATTTTGAACCTATTTAAGGCTATTGAGAAGATGGATGCATTCTACCCAAACATGCCAAATTTCATACAACGTCGTTTTGAGGGTACATACGAAATTCCTGTTGAAGAAGTTGAGAAACTCTTCATCAATTTTGTGTCATCGCAACAGGTAAGGGATGCAGGAAAGCTAATTAGCCAAAGGCTGGGACGCGACCTTGAACCTTTTGACATTTGGTACGATGGTTTTAAGTCGCGCAGCAGCATCTCTGCAGAGACGCTCGATAATGAAGTAGCCAAACGTTTTGGCAGTGCCGAAGAGTTCCAGAATGAAATTCCAAACATCCTCATGTCTCTTGGATGGGAGAAAGAGAAAGCAAACTTTTTCAAATCGAAAATTGTTGTTGAGGGGAGTCGTGGCGCAGGTCATGCTTGGGGAGGCGCAATGAGAAGTGACGTTGCTTTACTAAGAACCCGCATTAGCGATGATGGCATGAACTACAAAGGTTTTAACATTGCCATGCATGAGTTTGGACATACAGTAGAACAGACCATTACGCTTCACGATGTTGATTATTATACTCTTAACGGAGTGCCAAATACCGCATTTACAGAGGCACTTGCATTTATTTTCCAAAAACGCGATTTGGATGTTCTTGGTATTAACGATAACAACCCTGAGAAAGAACACCTACAAGCATTGGATAATCTCTGGCAATGTTACGAGATTATGGGCGTTTCGCTAGTTGACATCAACCTTTGGAGATGGCTGTATGAGAATCCAAACGCTACTCCACAACAACTTAATGAAGCAACTATTCGTATTGCAAAAGAGGTATGGAATAAATACTACGCCGATGTATTTGGCAGCACAGACGAACCTATTCTTGCCGTGTATAGCCACATGATTAGTAATCCGTTGTACTTATCTGCTTACCCCATGGGACTTTTAATCGATTTTCAACTTGAACAACATATTGCTGGTAAGAATTTTGCCGAGGAGATACAAAGAATTTTTGAGCAGGGTAAAATTATACCTCAACTCTGGATGAAAGGCGCCGTTGGTAACCCATTATCTATAGAACCTACCTTAAATGCAGCAGAAAAAGCAATAGAAGTTGTAAATAAGTAGAGTAGATGCATTTTTTAAAAGTTTTAAATTGTGGGTTGACTGACTCTACAATCAGTCAACCCACAATTTTATAATCTGATAATTGAAAAATGGATGTTTCGTTTATTCTGGTTGAGCCTGCCGTCCCCGAAAATGTAGGTGCAGCAGCAAGAGCCATAAAAACCATGGGGTTTATCGACCTGAGGTTGATTAATCCGTGCGATTACCTCTGCGACAAAGCGCTTATGCTGGCTCATGGCTCGCATGATATTCTGGAGAATGCAAGAACCTTTGGTTCTCTTGATAAAGCACTTTCCGATATTGACTTTTCAATTGCTACAACCGCAAAACAAAGGTGGGTAAAGCAGAATATTATTGATAGCAGGGAACTCAAAACTTTTGTTGAGAATAAAGCGGGAACAATAAACAAACTTGCCATAGTATTTGGTGGAGAAGAGTCCGGACTAGCGAACCATGATATTGAACTGTGCGACAGAGCAGCAGCCATACCAATAGCAAACCCCTACCCTTCTTTAAATCTGGGACAAGCAGTAATGGTTTTTGCCTATGCACTTGCAGATATCAAAATGAGAAATAAAGAGAAGGAGAAAGCAATCCAGAATCATGGCTTTAAACCGTTAAAAAACAGGGTTAAAACTATTCTAAATCAGATTGGAATTACCAATAAGTCGCTGGTTCACGGCCGAGTGCTTGAGCGGCTTACAGAAATTACCAATGAGGATGTTAATCTCCTACATTCGGTAACAGCAAAAATTAATGATGCCTTAACCAAAAACAAATAACAAAACAAAATTACATCCAGCTATGAATGATTTTAACACAAAACCTTACCCTAGTATCCTGCAAAGTGTTGGAATTATTGGCATCGTTATTCTTGGTATGATATTTTTTGGACCAATAATGCTTTTGGGGGAATTTATTGGAGAAGAACCAACCACCCTTATTTACTACTTACTTGCCATGGGGATACCATTATGGATTATTTATGCTGTAAAAAGGGTATATATGAGAGATGTCTCATTTAATTATAGAA
>JAWLEY010000307.1:0-2729 GCA_041685855.1 Perlabentimonas sp.
GATCAGGCTGCAGGCCGAGAGGGGTGTAACGGTGATAACCTTCCCTCATCAGGAGGGTGAGGAAGGAGCCCGAAGTGATCTCTTTTTGAAAGAGGTTTAATCGAACGGAGTTGAGTCGGTGGTTGGTGATCGGTGAGTGGTGGTCAGTGGTCGGATTAAACCCAACCTAATCTACAAGGAAGGGCTAACTTCATACATTGCCGTTGGCTTTAGCCAACGGAGAGAAAAGTCAATACATCCTGGGACTTTAGTCCCATTCAAATCATGGACATAAAGTGCAGAATTCAGGTTGCTAAGCAATCCCTAACATCTACAACAACACCATTGTATTATTGTGACTAGAAGTTTTATTACTTTTGAGAATTATTTAGAAAATCACACTTAATTTTGCCCATGTTAAGGCAAAACCATAGAAGAACACAACGAATGTTTTTGTGTTTTACCATTAGATTTACAAACAAGTTGGCAACAAGACTAGGACCTAAAATCAAACTACATTAGATAATCATAATTCAATTGGAAAAAATCTTTACTTTAGTTAAAAAATATGGTTGTATAATATGACTCTACCAACAACGAATGAGAATTACCTAAAACTAGTTCAATCTATTGGCGAAACCATAGAAGAAGCTAGAAATAGAGCAGTGAAAGCTGTTAATATTGAACTCTTAAGAGCAAATTGGGAGATTGGGAAATTTATAGTGGAATTTGAACAGCACGGAAATGAAAAAGCTGATTACGGAAGCTCTCTACTTGAAAACCTTGCAAAAGACTTAAGGGTAAGATTTGGTAAAGGTTTCAGCAAGAGTAATGTTTACTTAATGAGACTGTTTTACATCAAATTCCCAATTTTCCAGACGCTGTCTGGAAAATTGTCTTGGTCTCATTATGCTGAATTGCTTGGAGTAACGGATGACAACTCAAGAGAATTCTATATTAAACAGTGCGAAAATGAGAATTGGAGCGTAAGAGAACTAAAAAGACAGATTGGTAGTTCATTATTCGAGCGATTAGCTTTAAGCAAAGACAAGGAAGGGGTTCTTCAGTTAGCCAAAAAAGGATTAACCATCTCTGAACCTAAAGATATTGTGAAAGACCCATATGTTTTAGAATTTCTTCAAATTAGCGAGGAAATTCGAATGACAGAAAGCAATTTGGAACAAAAAATCATTGATAATCTTCAGGTGTTTTTACTTGAACTAGGGAAAGGTTTTTCATTTGTTGGAAGACAGTATAGGGTTACCTTAGACAATGACCATTTCTATGTTGACCTTGTATTTTATCATCGAATTCTAAAATGTTTCGTCCTGATTGACCTTAAAACAAGACACGTTAAACATTATGATATTGGTCAAATGAACCTATATTTAAACTATTTTAGGACTGAAGAAAATACAGAAGGTGATAATGCGCCAATAGGAATAGTTTTAGGCGCAGATAAAAATGATATTCTTGTAGAATATGCAATAGGTGGAATTTCAAATAATATTTTTGTATCAAAGTATCAGCTATACCTTCCTGATAAAAAGCAGCTTGAAGATAAAGTTAAAGAATTAATTAACGAATAAAAAAGCCCTGCTGCCAATAAATCGTATAACCAATTTGTTCACAGGTGTTTATTAGGCTTTCTCGCTGATTGATTATTTTTGTACTTTTACGGGTAGTGTTGGCGTAGGCTCGCAATTTATCATACGCTATCCGTTAAAAACAACACAATTACATATATGCAAGCACACAATAACTTAACAAACAACAAAAGCAACAACCAAAACTCCAAGGTTAATTCTCAAAACGATTCGTTCCAATGGCAAATTGACCAGTTTGCAGATATTCGGATAATGCGATATAGGGTGCCCGGTTGGGAAACGCTCTCGCTAAAGCAGAAAAAACTACTTTACTACCTGTCGGAAGCGGCAATTTGTGGAAGAGATATACTCTTTGATCAGAACTATAAGCATAATCTGGCCATAAGAAGAACGTTAGAGGCAATACATAAGGGATATACAGGTAACCGCGACACTGAGGATTGGCAAAATTTTGTGGAGTATCTTAAGCGCATCTGGTTTTCAAATGGAATACATCACCATGCTTCAACGGACAAATTTTTGCCCAATTTTAGTCAGGACTATTTTACTGAAATAGTAAGGGGAACACCAAACAGCCTTCTTCCCAGCGAACTGGGAACGCACGAAGCGATACTAGAAGAATTAACACCATTAATTTTCAACCCTACCATAGTAGCAAAAAGAGTGAATCAGGACTCGAGCACTGACATTGTTACCAACTCGGCAAACAATTACTACGAGGGAGTTACACAGAATGAAGTGGAGGAATTTTATACAAAGGCTGCCAGCACCAACAATGAGAATCCTGTTCCTTTAGGGTTAAACTCAAAACTGTTAAAGAATAATGAAGAAGTTACCGAGAAAGTATGGAAACAAAACGGTATGTATGGTTCAGCCATAGAAAAAATTATTTTTTGGCTTAAAGAAGCATCAGAAGTTGCTGAGAATGATCATCAAAAGGAGGTTATTAAAACGCTTATTCGCTTTTATGAAACTGGTGATTTAGAAGTGTTTAATGATTACAACATACTCTGGGTTAACAATTTAAATTCAAGTGTAGATTTTATTAACGGGTTTATTGAGAATTATGGCGACCCCATGGGTTACAAAGGATCGTGGGAAGCATTGGTTAATTTTACCGACATAGAAGCCACCAAGCGAACA
>JAWLEY010000071.1:0-11853 GCA_041685855.1 Perlabentimonas sp.
TATGGTAACAAAGGTTGATAAGGATGAAATTTTTGAAGATTTATACTTTCGCTCAGCCCTTATTACTGCCATTACAATTCTGTTGATTTTTATAACGGGGGCAACTCTGGCATGGTTCTACTTGTATAGGCAAAGAAACTTGTACAAGATGTTGCTGGATAAAGAACTGCAACTACACCAATCGCAGCAGGAATTCCATGCAACTATATACAGCATGGGCGATGGTGTAATAACAACCAACAATCAAGGTTTAGTTCAACAAATGAACCCTGTTGCTGAAAGGCTAACCGGATGGCAGGAATCTGAAGCAAAAGGACAAAATATTGAAGAAATTTTCAGGATTATTAATGAGGATACTCTCAGTAAGGTAGAAAACCCTGTTTCAAAGGTTCTTATAGAAGGTTCAATTGTGAATTTAGCTAATCATACGCTACTAATTTCCAAAGATGGAAAAGAGATACCAATATCCGATAGCGGTGCACCAATTAAGGATAAGAAGGGAAGGGTTATTGGTGTTGTTTTGATTTTTAAAGACCAGACGGAAGAAAGAGCACAGGAAAACGCCCTGAAGGAAAGTCAGGAGCGATTTCAGCAACTATTTATTAACGCACCCCTGGGCTACCAATCGCTTGATAATAATGGGAAATTCCTTGAAGTTAATCAGCAATGGCTCAACACCCTAGGCTACTCAAAAGACGAGATAATTGGCAAAAATTTCAGCACTTTTATAGCACCCGAACACCAAGATATCTTTAGTAAGCAATTCCAGACTCTTAAAGACCAAGGTCATATTCATAGCGAGTTTGAAATGCTTCATAAAAATGGTGAAAAAAGAATTATAGCTCTCGATGGTAGAATCGGTTACAGCAAAGCGGGTGAGTTTATACAATCTCATTGCATAATCCAGGATATTACTGAAAAGAAAAAAACAGAGAAGGACCTTAAAAATATTGAGTGGATGCTCACCAGGCAACCCGAAATGTTTGAGGAAAGTGAGAGCATGTCAAGACAAGAACAAAGTTACGGAAACTTAACACTCCTCAATAAGGGTGGGCTAATTAAAAGCTCCATCGACCAATCAATCCTTCACGGAATTGTTAATGAGTACATGATACTACTAGAAACATCATCAGCCATTTATGAGAAGAATGGAGACTATGCTTACGGAATCTTCTCGTCAGGTTGGTGCCAGCTGATGGACCAATCGTCACGAAATCTTTGCAACACAAAAAATAACGCCGAGGCTTTGGTTTCGGGCAAGTGGCTTTGCCACGACTCATGCTGGAAAGATTGCTCTCTTAAAGCAATTGAATCAGAAAAGCCTGCCGACATTGAATGTAATGGGGGCATCCATCTTTATGGAGTACCAATTTTTGCAAACGGTGAGGTTGTTGGTGTTATAAATTTTGGTTATGGCAACCCTCCTAAAGATATTGATAAACTTAACGAGCTGGCAGAATTATACAAAACTGATGTTGATGAGCTGAAGAAAAAATCAGAGGAATACTACTCGCGACCAAGATTCATAGTTGAGATTGCAAAAAAACGGATTAAAGTATCTGCTAAAATTATTGGAATGCTAATTGAAAGAAAATTGGCTGAAAATTCCCTCCGCGAGAGTGAGGGAAAGTTTCGTTCTTTAATTGAATCAACCCCTGTTGGCATAGTACTAATTGATAAAAATCAGGAAACACTCAACGTAAATAGAAAATTTAGTGAAACAACCGGCTACACTCTGGATGACATTCCAACTGCTGATGACTGGTGGCAAAAAGCATACCCCGACAAAGTGTACCGACAAGATTTAAAAAATCAGTGGGATGCAGCAATAAAAGAAGCTCTTAAAACAAACTCAGAGATTAAACCAGTCGAAACTAAGGTGACCTGCAAGAGTGGGACTGAAAAATATTTTAAAATTGGCTCTGTTAATGTTGGCAACATAAACATTGTAACATTTACTGATATTACAGAGCATAAATATCATGAGTTAGAAATTAAGACGAGTAGAGAGTTTATCCTATCCATTATTGAGAACCTCCCAATTGGCTTAGCCGTAAATACAGTTGAACCCAATATATCCTTCGAGTTCATGAACGATAATTTTGCCAGGTTCTACAATCTATCGAAAGAGGAATTAGCAAACCCCAACGCATTTTGGGATACAGTTTACGAGGACCCAAAGTTTAGAGAGAAGATTAAAAACAGGATACTAACCGATATTAAAACTGGTGACCCTGAGAAAATGAAGTGGACAGACATACCAATTAAGAGGGATGGTGAAATAATTCGCTACGTAACCGCTCGAAACATTCCTCTTCATGACCGGGGACTTGTAATTTCTACCGTTTGGGATGTAACGGAACGGAAAATGGCTGAAATGGAGTTTGTTAAATTAAAGGATAACCTAGAGGTGCTTGTTAAGGAGAAAACCAAAGAACTTAACGAGCGGGTTGCCGAACTTGAGCGATTTCACGAGGCAACCATAAACAGGGAAATACGTATGAAAGAGTTAAAAGATGAAATAAAACGACTAAAGAATGAACAATAGTTCAACTTTTTTATCAAATTTTTAAATCATTTTTTTTAAAATGAGCAGGCAACCAAAATTAAATCGTACATCAATTAAAGCATTCTACCTAATAGTATTCTGCTTTTTGTGTATTGCATCCGCAGCTCATCCTCACCAGAATGACTCCCTAATTTATACTATCTCTGAAATAACCATCGCCTCCGAACCCGACTACCCACCCTATTGTATAGTTAACGAGGATGGCAATGCCGATGGCTTTTCCATTGATTTGTTTAAAGCCGCTGCACAAGCAGTTGGCATTGATGTTAATATAAAAATTGGGGTTTGGGATAAAATTAAACAGGACCTCGCTAAGGGTAAAATTGATGCACTACCACTTGTTGGGAGAACACCAGAAAGAGAAGATTATTATGACTTTACCCTACCCTACCTCCGACTTCATGGTGCAATTTTCATAAGGACAAATACTAAGAATATTGAAACCATTGATGATTTAAAAGGTAAAACCATTGCAGTAATGCAGGGGGATAATGCAGAAGAGTATATTCGGAGGAACAGCGTATCAAATAGAATTATTGCAACACATACTTTTGAGGACGCATTCAGGTTGCTCGAAGAGGGCAATGCCGATGCAGTTATTACCCAAAGAATAACCGGACTGGAGCTTCTTAAAAAAATGGGCATTAAAAATATAACTCCCTTAGAAACTCCCCTGCACGACTTCCGTCAGGATTTTTGCTTTGCCGTACAAAAAGGGGACACGGAGCTACTATCGCGCCTTAACGAAGGGCTATCAATTGTTATTGCCAACAACACATTCAATAAAATTCATCTCAAATGGTTTGGTCCACAGATAAAAGAAAGGCTATCGATAAAAGATATAGTTCGTATTGGCTTAACAATACTTATTCCAATAACCATCGTATTATCATTTATCCTAATTATCATCCTTCGCAAATCTGTAAAGAGCAGAACCCGAAGCTTAGAGCTTGAAATTGATAAGCACAAGGAAACCTACCAAACCCTGTTAAACCAGCAGCAACTCCTTGAAAAAATGGAGAGAACGGCAAAGATAGGAGGATGGGAGTACAACATTAAAAACGACAAGATAATCTGGACCAAAGGTGTTTATGAAATATATGGTGTAAATCCAGACGAGTTTGATTCTTCTCGCATTGATAAAGATATTCAATTCTACAATCCGGATAACAGGGAAACACTTGAAATTGCATTCTCTCAACTATTAAAAACAGGAGAACCTTACGACCTGGAACTACCCTTTACCTCTGCCAATGGCCAAAATAAATGGGTATGGACCAGCGGACAGGCTGAGTTAAGAGACAACAAGGTATTTCGTGTTTACGGAATAATTATGGATATAACTAAAAACAAGATGGCGGAGCTATCCATAGCTGAAAGTGCAGACAAAATAAAAGAAATTTTTAACTCAACCAACGAAGCCATATTTATTCACGATGCCACTACTGGTAAAATAAATGATATCAACCACCGCTCCCTTGAACTTTACGGATTTAGTAGCAAGGATGAAATAATCAATGGCAATGTTGGCGACATTAGCGCAAATGAGCACCCATACACCCAAACCAAAGCCGAAGAGTATTTACAAAAAGCAATAACGGAGGGCCCCCACTCGTTCGATTGGCTTGCCCGAAAGAAGAACGGCGAAACGTTCTGGGCAGAAATATCCTTGCGCTACTTTGAATGGAGCAACCAAAAACTAATAATAGCAGTTATTAGGAACGTTACGGAACGTAAAAAAGCAGAAAACGAACTGCTAGCCCTTAAAAACCAGCTAGAATTAAGGGTGGAGGAACGTACCAGGGAGTTAGACGAGCAGGTTAAGAAACTTGAGAAAAGTCAAAAAGCCATGCTATTTATGGTTGAGGATTTGAATACAACCACTGCGGATTTAAAATCCGAAAGAAGAAAACTGGAAATATCCAACAAGGAGCTTGAGGCCTTCTCGTATTCCGTATCTCACGACTTGCGAGCACCTCTCAGAGCCATCGATGGATTCAGCCGAATAATCCTTGAGGATTATCACGACAATCTTGATAATGAGGGGCAAAGATTACTCGGGGTAGTTCGAGAGAATGTTCAGAGAATGGACAAGCTTATTACGGACCTACTCTCCCTTTCACGTGCCACCCGAACCGAAATGAATGTAAGCAAGATTGATATGACGGGCATGGCAAATTCCATATATCACGAGGTGCTGGATAACGAGAACCCAGATGATATATCAATAAATATATCTCCTTTACCCCATGTTTATGCAGACACCTCTCTTATTAGGCAAGTATGGCATAACCTTATTGGAAACGCAATTAAGTATTCAAAACCTAAAGGAAATATTGAAATAGATATATCGGCAGTGGAAGATGATGAGATGTTTACTTTTTGCGTTAAGGATAGCGGAGTAGGTTTCAACCCCTCGTATAAAAATAAAATTTTTGACACATTCCAAAGACTTCACAAATCAGATAAGTTTGAGGGAACGGGAGTAGGATTATCCATAGTTCAAAGAATTGTTGCACGGCACGGAGGCCGGGTTTGGGCCGATAGCGTTGAGGGCGAAGGTGCTTCATTTTGCTTTTCACTGCCAAAGGGAGATTGGGTAACTGGCACTCAAACATTGGAGTAGGTTGAATACTACAACCTATAACATTGCTTTTAAACAAGAAATGTTGTACATTCATCTAATTATGTCTATTAAACAGACATTGCTTTTTAATTGAATTTAATATTCATAACTTAGCACATAACCTTGGGAATAATGGACGAAGTAGAGATTTTACTTGTTGAGGACAATCCGGCCGATGTAGAGTTAGCCCTGAGAGCCCTAAAAAAGAATAACATTGCCAATAAGGTTGAGGTAGTTAACGATGGTGAGGAAGCGCTGGATTTCTTATACGCTAGAGGTTCATACATTAACAGAGTTGGAGCAAGGCTACCGAAAGTTATTTTACTCGACCTGAAACTTCCAAAGATCAATGGGTTAGAGGTCCTTACAGAAATTAAGAGTAACCCAAAAACCCAAATGGTTCCTGTTGTTGTCCTCACATCATCAAAAGAGGAAAACGATATTATTAAAAGCTATAAGCTCGGGGTGAACAGCTACATTGTAAAACCTGTCGATTTCGACAAATTCCTCCTCTCTGTAAAGGAAATTGGTATGTACTGGCTGCTCATTAACCAGCCCCCTAATTTATAGAAAAGAACAAAAACTGAAACAAACTTGTTAGTCAAATGAACATATAATATTTACCTACCTTAATGCTAAAACTCTACATAACTCTATATATAAACCGGTTAAAATGGCAATAAAATTAGAACATATACGAATTCTATTTATTGAAGACCTCGCATCTGACTACGAGTTGGCCGTACATACACTTAAAAAGGAAGGTTTAGACTTCTCTTCCCTTAGGGTAGAAACAGCCAACGACATGCTTAATGCCTTAAAAGAATTTAATCCAAATATTATTATTTCAGACTACTCCATGCCTTTGTTTAACGGGATGGAGGCATTGGCTCTCTCCAAAAAACATGCTCCCGATACACCCTTTGTAATGCTAACAGGTTCAATAAACGAGGAGACAGCCGTAGAATGCATGAAAGCAGGAGCAAACGATTACGTTATAAAGGAGCGCATTAAGCGCTTACCATTTGCTGTTACGGAGAGCCTAAACCTTGCAAGCCTGCAAGTTTCAAAAAGGCAGGCTGAAAGAGCGCTAATAAGAAGCGAGGAACGATTCCGTAAGCTAGCCGAAAATGCCCAGGATTTAATTTACCGTTTCGAGTTTATACCCGATAAAAAATTTACATACGTTAGCCCCTCAGCATCCAAAATCACAGGTTACACCCCTAAGGAGCACTATAATGACCCTGATATTTGGTATAAGCTTATCCATCCTGATGATTTAGATACAATAAAACCAATTGTTGAGGGTAAATCTCACAAAGACTCCAACGTTATTGTAAGGTGGATAAAAAAGGATGGCGAGGTAATTTGGACAGACCAAAAAAACACTTTAATACACAACGATAGTGGCGAGCTACTTGCCATTGAGGGAATTATTCGCGACATAACCAAGCGCATGCAGGCAGAAGCCGCTCTAAAAGAGATGCAACAGATGGCTCAGGCCACCCTCGACTCAATTAGCGCCAATATTTGCGTTGTTAATGAGAATGGTGAGATACTCTCAATAAATAAATCGTGGGAGGAGTTTGCTCAACAAAATGCTGCAGAATGGTCTAAAGTTAGCGTTGGTGCAAACTATTTTACAGCCTGCGAAAAGGCAACTGAACCAGATAAAGAAGATGCTACTAATTTTCTACAGGGAATTAAAAAGGTCCTCAAAGGTGAACTTGTTTCTTATGAAATGGAGTACAAATGCCACTCGCCAAAGGAGAAACGCTGGTTTATGGTAAGAGTCACCCCTTTTGAGTCGCAAAAACCAAACCACAACCTGGTGGTTGTGGCTCATGAAAATATTACACAGCAGAAACTAGCTGAATTTTCAGTTCGTGAAAGCGAAGAACGCTATAGCGCGTTTTTAGACTCAACCACAGATGCTGCCTACTTAAAGGATGAGAACTTTCGTTATATCTTAATCAATAAGGCAGGTCAAGATTTTTTCAAAAAATCAATGTCCGAAATAATTGGCAAAACTGACCACGAACTAGTTGACCACGAACTTGCTCACCGCAACTTACTTACAGACAAGCAGAGCATAAAGCACAACAAACTATTAGTAACCATTGAAACATTTAACAATAGAATTTTCGAGTCTCGTAAATTCCCCATGCTCCTAAAAAATGGTAAAATTGGTGTTGGATGCTTTATTAGAGATGTTACCGACATTCATCTTGCTCAAAAAAAGATTCATGAATCGGAAAAGAAGTATCGAAACCTGGTTGAGAACTCACTAATTGGAGTTTATTCAACCAACACTAAAGGTGATTTTCTATTTGTAAATACAGCACTTTGCGAAATACTGGAATTCAATAGTCCCGAAGAGATGTTTAAAGTTAACGTAAACTCACTTTACAAAATAAAAAAGGATAGGGATGAATTAATTACCTCGTTAAAAGTTAATGATAAAATAAATAACCACGAGGTGGTTATGGTTACCGCCAAAGGGAATATGAAAACTGTACTCTTGAGCGCGAATATGGAAAAGAATACCATATCAGGTATGGTAATGGATATAACTGACAGGAAGAAGGCCCTGCAAGAGATAATGATTCAAAACTATGAGATTGAGAAGAAAAACGAACAATATAGAATTCTAAACGAGGATCTACTTAAAGCGAAGGAGAAAGCTGAGGAGAGTGACCAACTCAAAACTGCATTCCTGCAAAATCTTTCCCATGAAATACGCACGCCCATGAACGGCATAGTTGGCTTTACTCAACTCCTAAAAGAAGGGGTGGGAGAGCTAGAGAACAAGCAGTACTACCTTGATATGATTGAGAAATCGGGCGACAGGCTTATGAATCTTATTACAGACCTTGTAGATATCTCAAAAATTGAAACTGGTCATATTACCGTTAACATCAAAGAGTTTGATATTAACGCAATGTTTGAGGAACTTTACGCATTGTATAAAGAGTTAGCAGATGAAAAGGATATTACGCTAAGCGTAAAGGATGCTCCGCCTGAGGATAAAGTTTTAATTACTACCGATAAAAGCAAGGTTTACCAAATCCTGTCGAAACTGCTGAACAATGCAATAAAATTCACCCAAAAGGGTGAGGTTTCATTTGGATTCTCGCTCAAAAACAACCAAGTTGAGTTTTTTGTTAAGGATACAGGCATAGGCATAAAGCCTGAAATCCAAGGAAAAATATTCGAACGCTTCCGCCAGGGCGACACTTCCATCTCTCGTGGGTACGAGGGAGCAGGCCTGGGGCTTTCAATTACAAAATCATTTATAGATAAACTTGGAGGCAAAATTTGGGTAGAGAGTGAACCACACAAAGGTTCAACCTTCCGTTTTTCTCTGCCATTATCAGAAGAGCAAAGCACTGAACCCATTGGAATAGAAGACATTACTACCAATGAGTTTAGTTCACCCCTAAAGGCATTGGTAGTTGAAGATGACTCGGTAAGCAGAATGCTGCTTGAAGAGGTGCTTAAGGAATGTGAGGTTGATGCCATTTTTGCAGCAAACGGAGAGCAAGCCGTTGATATTATTAAAGCCGATAACAACAATGTGGACTTTATACTTATGGATTTAAAAATGCCCATTATGAATGGTTATAAGGCTACCGAGATAATTAGAGGGTTAGGGTTCACTAAACCCATTATTGCTCAAACCGCATACGCCTCACCCGAGGATAAGGAGAAGGTACTAACCAGCGGGTTTGATGCATTTTTAACAAAACCATTAAACTCAAATTCCCTGATAGAGGCTATTAAAAAATTACAGACAAACTAGTAAGAACAATGGTTATCAACCATATCAAACTTAAATAATAAAGCAGCAAAGCTATGGCAACTAATGATGAGAATTTTTCTAAAAACCTTAAGGTTTTAATTGTTGAGGATGACGTGGTTGGCCGAATGCTACTCAACGAAATTTTAAAAGACTGCTGCAAGTCGGTTTCTTTTGCCCGCAATGGTAAGGAGGGGGTTGATATGGTAGCAGCAGACCCAACATTCAGTTTTATTCTAATGGACCTGAAAATGCCCGTTATGAATGGCTACGAGGCTACCAAAAAAATTAGAGAGCTAGGCTACACAAACCCAATATTTGCACAAACGGCCTATGCTACCGATGAGGATATTGAAAAAATTGAATCGGCAAATTTTGATGCATACTTAACCAAACCAATTAAGAAAAACACCCTTTTAGATGTTCTCAAGAAACATTTATAGGTTTCAAATCAACCATTATGAAAGAAAAAAGCAGAACAGAAACAATTACTAGCAGATTTCTCCATGGCGTTGGCTTTGACCTGAGAACATTACTTAACGGGTTTGCCGGCCCATTACAATTAATGAAGTATAAAATTGACGACCCCGATTTGGCCGAGGTTTTTAGAATGTTCGATTCTTCTCTAGCCAGATTAGAACGACTTGCCATACGTTCATCAATTATTTCAGAAATTGAAAATAATATCCCCTTAGATACAGAACCCATTAATATTGTAGATGTTGCAAAGTTCTCTGCCCTTGAAATGCAGTCGCTAGCCGAGCTTGAGAACATTAGCTTAAACTTCCCGGGCGATACCCCCAAAATAAGTATTAATGGGAACCACGATTTTCTGCTTCAGGTTTTTCAGGTTCTTTTTGAATTGGTAATATCTCTATCAACAGAAAATACTACAATTACAATTGAATTTGCCGAACAAGAAACTGGGGCGTTATGTAGTATTATATCCCCTACCGCTACTCTTCCCAAGGAGTTAAACATCGATGATTACTCCAAGTTACCAGAAGATTCAATCTCGTGGGATATTTTGCTTGCAAAAAAAATTCTTTTTTTACAAAATGCCAATATAAAAGTTGTAGGAAATAATGGTGAATACAATAAACTTGAGATTCTTTTCGAAAAGTAGCCGGGTATGAGCGAATCAATGTTAATATCCTTCCTGAAAATGCTTGCTGGGTTTTCGTTGTACAGCAAAAATCAACCCATTAAGCTTATACGAAAGTATTTGGCAGGATACATTGAGCAAAATATTGGAAAAAAACTTGTTGAGGCAAAAATTAAAGAATTTGACCACTTTTATCAGGGGATACAAGAATCTCAAGACGTTGAAAATCGGTTGCAAACAATTTGTAAAAGCATTACCATTGAGTACTCTCAACAACAAAGATTCCTGCTGCTTATATATTTACTTAACTTTTTCATCTTTAGCCAAAATTCAATATCCACCCTCAAGGGTAATGCAAAAAATGATGTTCTTGATAAGCTTGCTCTATGGCTCAAGCTAAACCAGCATGATTTTATTAACTGCAAGCATTTTGCTCTTGGTAAACTCCACGCTATACCTCAAAAGCAAAACCTGCTTATTGCAGCTGCACAGAATCCAAACCTAAGCGATATTCAATTTATTGAACGTGAAGGAATTAAGGGATACCTCTCATTCCTTTACATAAAAAGCGCCAATCTATTAATACTAAATTACAACGGAACGTCAAGGCTTACTCTTAACGAAAAGCCCATATACTCTAAAAACATATACATCTTCCCTAGCGGGCAATTAATTTCAGTAAAGGGTATAACACCCATCTACTACGGAGATGTAATGAGAGCACTCCTTCACATTAACGAAAAAGAAATTATAAACCTTGCTGCAGATGATATAACCTATAGGTATCCTGGCACCCAGCAGGGGATAAAAGAACTAAGTTTCTCGGGCCAAAGCGGTGAGATGCACGGTATTCTTGGAGGCAGCGGGGTGGGAAAATCAACTCTACTAAAGCTTCTCAGTGGCACTCTTGAACCAAACAAAGGGAGGGTGCTTATTAATGGTAATAATCTGCACAAAAACCTAAATCATTACAAAGGCACAATTGGAGTTTTACAGCAAGAGGAGTGCTTAATTGAGGAGCTTACCGTTTTCGAAAACCTGTACCTCAGCGCACGAGCCTCTATGGCTAACATTACCGATGAGGAGCTGGTGAAACTCTGTAAGGAGAAACTTTTTGAGTTGGAACTTTCCGATTGCCAAAACAACCGGGTGGGACCTCCAGAGAACAGGCAGCTCAGCGGAGGCCAACGAAAAAGGCTGGCCATAGCCATGGAGATTATTAGGGAACCCAAAATTCTGCTGGTGGATGAGCCCACCTCAGGCCTCTCCTCTACCGACTCGGAGATGGTTATGAATATCCTAAAAAATATTGCCTTAAAAGGCAAGCTGGTAATTGTAAATATTCATCAGCCATCATCAGAAATTTTCAAACTTTTCGACTCGGTTTTAATAATCGACAAGGGTGGTATTCCAATATACATGGGGCACCCAATTGAGGCAATCCTTCATTTTAAAAGGGAAACCAACAAGGTTGATAAGCATGCCAGCGGCTGTGAATGCTGCGGAACAACTAAACCAGAACAAATTTTTGAGATGGTTGAGGAACGTACCATCGATGAGTTTGGTCATAAGAGTTTAACCCGTAAGATTTCTCCCGAGGAATGGCATAAAAAGTTTATCAAAAACAATAGTAAGCCAAGCAGAACCGTAGAGAAAAGCAATATACCAAAATCCGCTTATGATATTCCAGGCTTTAAAAAACAATTTACCAGCTTCTTTCGCCGTAACCTAATAACTAAAGTTCGCAATAAGGA
>JAWLEY010000308.1:0-2725 GCA_041685855.1 Perlabentimonas sp.
CCTGACGGCTATGGATGGCTATCGGGGGTCGAAGCATGTTTTCTTAACTAAACGACATTGATTGATTCGTTAGTGCTGAATAACAATTTTTTTGGTCAGAACATGATTGCCTACAACCACCCGGAAAAAGTATATCCCGGGCTGCCATGAACCTGTGCTAATAATACTGCCATTTTGAATACTTTGTGTTAGGATAAGTTGGCTCTGCGGGTTTATCACCTCCAATAAAACATTCTTATTATGCTCCAACAAAACCGTTACATAATTATTGGCGGGATTTGGAAAAATATTAAAGCTACTGCTTAGGTCTTTAGAAATTGAGGTTATACTACCATAATTTGCTAAGGTAACTACCGATGCCAACGCGGCCTTGGTAAAAACAACGGCCTGCTCCTCACTATTGTAGCTAAGGCCTACAATGTCATCTGCTGTATGGATATATGGACTGTAAGCATCAATGTTCTCGAACGGAAAAATGCCCATGTAACCATTGTTGTTAAAAGAGGTATGGTCGCTATCGCCTCCTGTTAAATTACCTGTTTTAACAATAAAATCGGGTAGATATACTGAGGTTACACTTGTGTAAAAATCGGCAAGCGGCTTAGCAGATTCAGGATAAATTAACGTGGTGGTTATTGTGTTGCCATCTTCAAGGTAACCAATCATATCGAGATTAAAGTAACCCAAAACGTTCATTCCCTGCTCACTGGAGCGGCTTGCGTATGCAGCGCTGCCATAAAGACCATACTCCTCGCCAGAGAATGCACAAAAAACGATGCTTCTGTCAAACTCGTACTGGCTAAGGATTCTAGCAATCTCAATAACAGCCGCTGTTCCCGATGCATTGTCATCGGCTCCGGGAGCATCCTCGGAGGAACTAATAGAATCAAAATGACCACCAACAACAATATACTCATTGGGGTGCTCTGTTCCAAGTAATGTAGCAATTACATTGTCGCTTGCAGGGCCAGAAGGCATTGAGAAGTCCATCGCCTCAACATCCAAGCCCATATTCTGGAATTCTGTTTCAATCCATTCTTGCGCCTCAACGCTTTGGGTGGTATAGGCATCGCGAGTTCCGTAGTCTTGCAGGTGCTGAACCGTGGTTGTAATATTCTCACCGCTAACCTCTTCTAAAAGCGACTCCACAAATGGGTCTACCTCCTCAATACTAGTGTAAACGAATGTCTCTGCCAAGGGTAAACTTGCCGTAGTATTGAAAACCCTAACCATCCCATCGTTTTTTGCGGGTGGTAACTGTCCGTACTTGTTCTCATCGGTTTTTACAATCAAAAAATCACTTGTACTATGGAGAATGCTCGCCCTTGCTTTTATACTTTCAATGTAAATCGATTTATCAACACTTCTATCAGCATAAACAAGGTAGTAACTAAAGCCATCCTGCCAGGGATTTTTGTCGAGTGTTATGTAGTTTAATTTGGGCTCTGTTTGGGATGTTGCAATAACAAACCGATTGTTATAAAAATGAATATTCAGATGTTCAACCTGGAAAAGCTGTTTGGTTTCTTTAAAATCATTTATTGGGATTAATACCAATGACGATGCCATACAAGTTGAACCAATAAGTATGGAAGCAATGAGAACGGATATTCTTTTCATCAACATTTTGTTTGAATATGAAATGTAAATATAGCCGTATTTACTTTTAAAGCCAATGGGATTTTGCTAAACTCTATAATGATTTGTTTTTTAGCATTAGGCTATTGGTTACAACCGACACGGAGCTAAGCGCCATGGCTATACCAGCCACCATGGGGTCGAACTGGAAACCAATAACAGGATAAAGCACCCCAGCTGCCAACGGAATACCAATAATATTGTAGATAAATGCCCAGAAAAGATTCTGCCTAATTGTACGCATGGTGATTCTGGAGAGTTTTATTGCGGCAACAATTTGGCTTAAGTCAGATGTAATTAGGGTTATTTTTGCAACATCCATGGCAATATCAGACCCTTTACCCATGGCAATGCTAACATCCGATTGGGCAAGTGCATGAGAATCATTTACACCATCGCCTACCATTGCAACAATGTTCCCTTGCTGCTGCAGCTGCTTTACAAATTGGGCCTTTTGCTCAGGTAGCATGGATGCTTGAAATCTGCTAATCCCTACCTCTTTGGCTACCAAACGGGCAGTCTCCTCATTATCTCCGGTAAGCATAATGGGTTGCACTCCCAGCTCCTTTAGTGATTTAATTGCCTGAGCAGAAGTGGCCTTAATCCTATCGGAGATAGCCAGAACAGCCAGCACTTCATTTTCATCAAAGAATAAGATGCATGTTTTACCTTCGGCTTTCCAGCGCTCAATGCTTGATTTGGCCTCGCTGGAAAATGCCACTCCACCTTCCTTAGCCAAGGCCTCGTTACCTGCATAGTACCATTGATTACTATATTTACCCTTAACTCCCTGACCAGAGAGCGCCTCAAAACTTTCTACAGGAAGTTGTTTCACGCTCTCGTCCAATAATGAAGCAACTATGGCTTCGGCCAAGGGATGCTCCGATTGATTTTCAAGGGACAACAAAACTTGCTTCTGCAGATTAACATCTTGTTGTGTAGAATTCCAGTAGCTATTAGTTACCACGGGTTTCCCCTCGGTTATTGTGCCCGTTTTATCAAGCACAATGGCGTTTACTTTATGAGCTATCTCAAGGCTCTGTGCATCTTTTATAAGGATATTATTTTCGGCACCCTTACCAACGCC
>JAWLEY010000072.1:0-11804 GCA_041685855.1 Perlabentimonas sp.
GTGTTGAATAGCCTTCTTGTACTCACCCTTGTAATAGTATATTTGTCCAATATTGTTGGCTATTAATGCCCATCCCTTTGTATCATGTATGCTATCAAAGAGAGTTAATGCAAAGGTGTAGTTTTCAAGAGCCTTCTCGTACCTGCCCCAAGTTTTGTAAATTAAGCCAATATCATTGTAAACCCTTCCGGTTTCTTGGATGTCCCCTATATACTTATACAAGGCAAGTGCGTTTTTTTGTTGAGCAAGCGCTTCTGGGAATTCACCTTGACGGTGCAGCATATAACCTATGTGATGGTATGCATGGGCCATCTGTGAACGGTTGCGCTCCTTCTCTGCGGTGCTTAGCGCTTTTTTCCAGTACTGCATGCTAGTGGTAAATGCGCTGTCTTTGTAGGCAACGGCAATTTTTTTCTGTATCTCAAAAAGCAGCGAATCGTTGGGCGTGGTCTGCTCAAGCCTTTTTAAACTATCGATGTACGGATTGGCTTCAACGTAGGAAGAGTTTAACAATAAGATAAGTATGGGAAAAAATAACAGGCGACGTAGTTCCATCTTGCCAAATATTTATGATACGCTTATTGCGTGATTTAACCAGATTTGTGCATGATAACACAAAAAAAGCGGCATGGTTTTTTACCGTACCGCTTTAAAGATAAAGAAAAAATTCGTTTTTTAAAAACTTAACAGAATTAGCCCCAGTGAGAATGGGTAAATTTCGTCACCCTTACCCTCTTCGAAAAGAGGAGTAGGATAATAATTTGCAAATAATTTAAGTCTTCTGTAGCCTATTCTGGCTGTAAAGCCATACCGGAAAGGTGATAGATTGTAGTCATCTTTAACCTTGTCCTTTCCATCGGATGCGCCTTCGTACTTTACTTTTGTTGATGTTCCTATGCGCACACCGCCAATAACACCCGCTGAAATGAATATTCGGTGACGGTCACTTTGCGTTGGGATTTGAAACTCAAGCAGCAATGGTGCCGTTAGGTGGGTTGTTGCTAGTTTCGATTTGGTTACATTCTTGTTTGGGTCAGAAAAGTAGGAACTATCTGGTACTGTATGACCGGTTTCATCAACTTCTAGGGTAATTTGATTCCTAAAATGATAGTTATTAAACTCAAACCCCAAGCCTGTAACAAGCCCCACCTTGTCGGTTCCAAAACCAAGGCTGTACTGAAGAATGTTAAGGTTTAAATTCCACGACCGTCCTTGCTTTAGCTCAAGATACCTTAGTTCATCCTTCATGTTTATTGATTGGTTGGCATCCATAAAACCGTTGAAACCCCATTCAAAGCCAGCCCAGTGCCCTTTAAAGCGAGGCTTTCGTTTAAAGGTAAAATCATTGTCGGAGGATAAGTCAAATGATTCAAACTCGTTCTCTTCAGGAATCTCTACCGTGGTTGAACCATCCTTCTCAAGAATAACAATTTTCTTTTTACCAAAGCGTATGGTTGTTGTGTCGGTTTTTTGTTCAGATTCGGATATTTTGGTTTCATTCTTCGTATCCTGTGTTTCCGAATCATCATCTTCAATATTTTTTGGGGTTGTGGTGGAATCGGTTTTTGATTCAAGATTTTTTAAAACTTCCTCCTGTGTTTCCTGCGCCAGAACAGGTAAGCAGATAAGAATTGCTAACGTGGCGGTTATTAATTTCTTCATTGTAAATTTATTTAAGGTTTATAATCTTGTTCCAATTTGGTGGTATGACGATGAAGGGGAGTAAATGTTACAACCTATATTTTAAAAAATTAAGGATTCTACAAAAAATTAACGCTGTAGTTAATGATAGCGTGTTAATCTTTGATGTTTTTGTCAGGGCAAGGGTAATTAAAAGGATTTTTTCAAGCATATTGTTTTTCTATATGTCCCATTAGGGACATGATGTTGGTAGGTCTAATTATTCGGCATCTCTTCCGTGCCGTTAGGTACGGAAGATTACCTCTGTAACGATTCTCTACCTATATTCAGTCCCTAGCGGGACTTTCATTGTTTAATTTTTAAATGCAATTACTCAAGTGTTTTTGTGACTTAGTGGCTAAAGGTAGTTTGCAAAATAAATTTAAAGTCAGAAATGATAACGAATTCAGATTGCAACGCTATTTTATACTAAAGCCAAAATTAATTCGATTCAAAAACAACGTTAGAAAGGATTAATAATATTCTGAGAACACCTAGTTTAAGCGTACTGTAATATAAAAAAACAGCACCCTTAGGGTGCTGAAAATATACAATGGTAAGTGTTGTTGGCTTTAAATAATAAGCATGGCATCTCCATAAGTACCAAAGCGATATTTCTCTGAAATGGCTAGTTTATATGCATCAAAAAGAAAATCGTATCCAGCAAATGCTGAAACCATCATTAGTAGCGTTGAGTATGGGAGGTGAAAATTTGTAATCATAGCATCGGGAACGCTAAACTCGTAAGGTGGAAAGATAAACTTGTTTGTCCAGCCTGAGAAAGGCTTCAAATAGCCATCGGTTGAGACCGAACTTTCCAACGTTCTAAGAACGGTGGTTCCCACAGCACAAACCTTTTTACGGTTATCTTTTGCTCCATTCACAATACTTACAGCCTGCTCTGGTATGTTAATTTGCTCCGAATCCATCTTGTGTTTAGTAAGATCCTCAACATCAACGCTTCTAAAATTTCCCAAGCCAACATGCAGGGTAATCTCTGCAAAATCAACTCCTTTAATTTCTAACCGTTTAAGTAGTTCGCGGCTAAAATGCAGGCCAGCGGTTGGTGCGGCTACGGCTCCTTCGTGCTTTGCGTAAATTGTTTGGTAACGATCCTTATCTTCTGGAACCACCTCCCTTTGAATAAACTTTGGTAGAGGTGTCTCTCCTAATCGGTAAAGCGTGTCTTTGAACTCATCATAAGTTCCGTCAAAAAGGAAGCGGAGGGTTCGTCCGCGGCTTGTTGTATTGTCAATAACTTCAGCTACCAGCGAGTCGTCCTCTCCAAAGTAAAGCTTATTGCCAATACGTATTTTACGAGCAGGGTCAACCAGAACATCCCATAATCGTTGCTCCTTGTTTAGCTCTCTGAGCAAGAATACTTCAATTTCAGCACCCGTTTTCTCCTTGTTTCCGTATAGGCGGGCTGGAAAAACCTTGGTATTATTAAATACCATTACATCGCCATCGTCAAAGTAATTGATAACCTCTTTAAAGATGCCATGCTCGATTTTTCTATTTTTTCTGTCAAGAATCATCAGTCGCGATTCATCTCGGTTATCAGAGGGGAATTTGGCTATTAGTTCCTGAGGAAGATTGTACTTATACTGAGATAGTTTCATTTCAAAAAAAGTGAGTTTATTATTTATTTTTATCTATTATTTTCGCAAGATGTTTTGTAAGAACCAGTATAACAGCGTGTTATTGGAAAAAATCTTAAAAACAAGCACTGTGCACCTTATACGGAAAAAATCCCAGTTGGTTACAGTGCGCTAATTTTTTCTTCAAAAATATTTAGTGGCAAGGCGTTTTCTATTCGCATATCTCCAATGGCCGTTCTGCGTAGCTCAACCAGATGTGCTCCTGTGTTTAAAGCGCGGCCAATATCTCTGGCTAAAGACCTAATGTATGTTCCCTTACTGCAAACAACCTTAACTGTTGCTAGCGGTGGTTTAAAATCTATAATATCAAGCTGTTCTATTTCAACAGGGACAGCATCGAGTTCCATATCAACGCCACGCCTAGCAAGCTTATAGGCTCTACCTCCATCAATGCTTTTGGCAGAGAATAGTGGTGGAACCTGCATCTGCATACCGATAAACTTTTTAAGTGCTTCTTCAAATTTCTGAAGTGTAACGTGCTCGTAGGGGTAAGTTTTGTCTACCTCAGTTTCCAGGTCGAACGATGGAGTTGTTGCACCAAGTTTAAATGTTGCTACGTACTCCTTTTTCAGCTCCTGAAGTTCTTGAACACGTTTTGTGGCTCTGCCAACGCAAACAATTAGTAATCCTGTTGCTAATGGGTCTAATGTTCCAGCATGGCCAACTTTTATTTTTTTATAGCCAAGCCTATGGTATAGAAGCGACCTAATTTTGCTTACAGCATTAAAGGAGGTCCACTCAAATGGTTTGTCTATAAGAAGAACAACTCCTTCGCGCCAGTCCGTATCCTTGTTAAATCCTTCTTTCATCCTTTAAATCGTGTATAATAAAATAGATACTACTCCTACAACAGCACAATAGGCTGCAAACCATACTAACTTGCCTTTCTTAACAATCTTAATCATCCAGCTACAAGCAAAAAGCCCCGACAAAAATGCTGCAACCGCTCCTACAATTAAAGCACCAGAACTTAAAGAGGATTGCCCTTGGGCACTATAAAGGCTTAATACTTCCAAAAAACTTGCACCAAAAATGGGTATTAGTACCATAAGAAATGAAAACCGGGCTGCTTTTTCACGGTCAACCCCAAGGTAAAGGGCCGTACTAATGGTTGCACCGCTGCGGCTAATGCCAGGAAGGACAGCCAAGGTTTGGGCTAACCCAATTATAATTGCACGTTTTGCATTAATCGTCTCCTTTTTTCTTGGTGCATAGCGTGTAAGAAAAAGGAGCAATGCAGTAATCAGCAACATTGCACCAACAAATGCAATGTGCCCTTTAAACAAACGCTCAATGTTATCCTTAAAAAGGAAGCCAACAACAGCTACAGGAATGGCTGAAATGATGAGAAGAAGGAAATACTTGGTTTCTTCATCCCACCTAAAACGCACCAAACTGGTAATTATTTGAATAATATCCTTCCTGAAAACGACCAGAACACTTAGGAAAGTGGCTCCATGAACAATAATTGAAAAGGTTAAATTCTCTTCTTTTAAATTGAAAATAGCTGCCCCTAATTCTAGATGTCCACTACTACTTACTGGCAAAAACTCAGTTAGTCCTTGAACAATTCCAAGGATTAAAGCTTGTAATAAATCCATTGATTATATTGGTTATGGGTTACTACTCCTTTGGTTCTTTGCCATTATCTTTAGGCTTTTTCATAATGGCATATATCTGGAACATGAACCCAAAAAGAACAATAAAGGGCGCCAAGGTAATACGTTGGAAGCTGAACATCTCTTTGTTAAATACGCTGGGGTCATCCGAGCCGCCTCCAATCATGAGAATAAAACCAAGAATAATTATGCCTATTCCAATAAGCATAAGCTTATAATTTTCTCTTCCTAGAGGGAAAAGCCCCATCACTTCCTTTTCCTTGTTTTGAGTTTTTTTCTGCGACATATCAATAATTTTATTTTTTTAAAAGTAAAGTTGGTCAGCCTTTAACCTAAGGTACTTGCTAACTGCAAAGAAGGTTGAGAGTAGGTTTATTAACATTCCCATTACAATAACTAGCCCGAAAATAACAGCCAACAACTCAACCTGTTCAAAATTTATTACTTCGTAAAACTCATTCTGAATAAGGTATATTACTCCACTTAGCATAATTACCGCTAATAGTGAGGCATAAAAACCATGCAACATACCTCTAATGAGAAATGGTTTTCGAATAAAGTTCCATGTTGCTCCCACTAACTTCATAGTATTTATTAAAAACCGTTTTGAATAAACTGATAACCTAATGGTGTTATTAATTAATACAACGGCAATAAAATACAGAAGCGCGCTAAATACCAGCAGAATGACACTAATTTTTCGAATATTATCATTTATAAGATTAACTAAAGATTTTTGGTAAAAGACCTCTTTTACGGGGCGATGCGCCATTAACTCATCCTCTATTAATCTAATGCTATCGGGGTTTGCATAATCGGCCTTTAACCTAACTTCTATTGATGAAGAAAGTGGGTTGTAACCTAAAAAACCAATAAAATCTTCTCCCAGCTCCTGTTGTAGCTCTTTTGCTGCTTCCTCTTTTGAAATATACTCCGTTACCCTAACGTAAGGAGAAGCATCAAGAGTTTTTCTTAAAAAGCTGGCATCCACCTCGCGAACATTATCATGGAGAATTACAGAGAAACCAATATTCTCCTTTACAAAGTCGGAAAGTTGCTTTGCATTAAAAAGCAAAAGCATTAATATACCTAGCATAAATAGTACCAGGGCATTACTAATAATTGAGGACAGGTACGAACTCCTTAACCTCCACTTGGTGCTTCTCTTTTCCGATTTCATAATCACGCAAAATTAGCTCAACTAAAGTAAATTAAAGCAATTTTTGGCTGTTATTTTTCTTTTTGTATGAATTTATATGCCTGAAGGCCTACCCAGAACAAGGTGGAAAGTAGCACTAACAATGAACTCACAAGATCAATGCCGTAACCAACCTTATACATTTTTGGCTTATACTCAAAAACCACCTCGTTGCTTCCAGCTGGAAGTAACATTGACCTTAAAATATAATTTACCCTGAAGTGTTCCTTCTCTTCGCCATTTACGGAGGAATGCCAACCCACAGGATAGTAAATATCAGAAAATACAGCCAATCTTTCTTTCTCAAGGTTATACCTATAAATCAGCCTGTTTGCTCTGTAATCTGTTAAGTAAATTGTGTCTGTTGGGCTGGGAGATGGATTGTAATCCTCAATACTCTCCTCAAACCTTTTATCAACAATGGCAACATTAGCAGGGTCAAAGTTTCTGAGGGCAGCAATTTCTTCGTCAGCATTATTCACTGTCTTAACTGAGTCAACAAACCATGCGTTACCTAGTGCTTTGGGGTTGTACCGTGCAGCTGGTCCCTGATTTGTTCCACGGATAGTATAGCGAGTATTGAGCATGTTAAGCACGTCCCAATTTTCTTGGCCGGGTTGAATATGGTAGTCAATAACCTCTTGATACCTTCTGAGTTTTGCTCCGTGATAACCACCTATAGATTTATGAAAATAGGAGGTGCTGGCATCGTTAAAAGTGCTAACAGTAGTATTGTAAACTCTGTAGTAGGTAGTTGTATCGGCCAGAATTTGTTTGTCGGCATTGCTGGCAATAAAAGGTCTCTCTACTTTTGAGTTTGGTACAAAGTTGTCGTTATTTAGGTAGCGGCGGTTTACAGTCCACATATCGGCAATAATAAGTATTCCAATTATTGCAATTGCATGCTGAATTTTTAATTTCTTAAACTGATATCCCAGTAGAGCCGCAGCACCTAGTAAAATAAAACCAAATGAGCGGAATGCATCGGCACGAAGCATGCTCTGCCTGTCAAGCCTAATGGCATCGAACATTTCTGCGGGGTAGCCAGATTGAATGTATCTATCATCAATTGCACTCTCAAAGGTGAACAATGAGCTGCCAAAAAGAGCGAAAAACAGACAAAGTCCGCCGGTTATACCAAGAGCCCACTTAAATCCATGCAGAAACTCTTGCTTTGATATTTTATCCTGAAATACCTTTTTTAAGGCCAATATACCAATTAATGGGATGGTTATTTCTGCAATATAAAGAATCATTGATACTGTACGAAACTTATTATAGCCAGGGATATACTCTAAAAAGAAGTCTGTTAATGGCATAAAGTTACGCCCCCAAGCAAGCATAATGGCAAGAACAGTAACTCCAAAAAGAGCCCACTTGTTGGTTCCTCTTAAAAGGAAAAGACCGAGCACGAAAAGGAAAACTACTATCGCTCCAACATAAACAGGTCCCGATGTCATGGGTTGTGGCCCCCAGTAGGCTGGTAGTTGCTTTACGATATCGCGTGCTTGCGATGGTGGCACCCTGTTTTCAATAAGAAAACTATACGTATGGGAATCTTTGCCAAAGTCAGCGGAGGAAGTACCTCCCATAAGGTTTGGAATAAGCAAATTAAAGGTTTCTGTTACTCCATAGCTCCAATCGGTAGCATACTTCTTATCAAGGCCTGTTGTTCTATCATCTTCACGGTCTGTTAACTCTGTTGCTCCCCTTATGGAGTGTTTCCCCGATTCCCAGGTGAAGTAAAGGCGAGAGAAGTTGGCGCCAACAGCCAGCAGGGTTGCAAGCAAAAGCACTCCTACTGCTTTTGAAAATCTAATGTAGCTCTTCTCCCTTATTGTATCAATAAGAAATGCAATTCCTATTGCCAGCATTACAAAACCAGCATAGTAGGTTATTTGAACGTGGCCCGCATTAAGGTTTAGCCCAAGGAAAAGGGCAAATAAAGCGAATCCTCCCAGATACTTTCCCCGGAATGTTAGCAGCATTCCAGCGAGCATTGGCGCTACGTAAGAAATTGCGTGCATCTTGGCGTTATGCCCAGCTTCTATTATTATAAAGAAATAGGCCGACAGTGCGTATGCAAAAGCACCCACTATGCTTAACCACGGGTTGACCCTTAAAACCAGGAGCAGAATATAAAATCCGACGAGAGTAAGAAACATGTAGCTTGCTGGTCGCTTCCCAAATTGCAGGATATCATCTGCAACAGTTAGCAGATTGCCGCCAAATTTTGTTGATATAAGGTAGGCTGGCATTCCGCCAAACATAGTGTTTGTCCACAGAGGTTCTTCACCGTGAGCCTCTCTATGCTCAATAACTTCCTGAGCGGACCCTTTGAATTGCTCAATATCGTGCTGCTTTACTCCTTGACCCTGTAGAACAGGGAAAAAGTATATGTAGGATGCCAGAATGAAAATAATAATTGCAACGATGTGTGGGATGGACTTCTGAACAAAATCTTTCATAGATTATGAATAAATTATTAATAACAACAGAAAATATGGCTCAAAAATAATTGATTTTGTTGTTAATCAAATAGGAAGATGGGTAAAAGTTCTTTTTACGTATTTTAAAAGCAGCTACAGCAAAGTAACGCTAGAAAAGGCCGTGTAGTTGGGCATCAATTTTATTAATAATCTGCCTTAAATCAGAGGGTTTCTCGGAAAAGTTCAGGTTGTCTACTTCAACTATTAGCATGTTGCCTAATTTATAACTTTCTATCCATGCCTCGTACCTTTCGTTTAGTCTCTGAAGGTAGTCAATTCGAATGCTCTTCTCGTAATCGCGCCCACGTTTCTGGATTTGGCTTACCAGAGTTGGAACGGTTGCCCTAAGGTATATAAGTAAATCGGGAGGCTGAATAAGAGAGCACATCAGGTTGAACAGGCTAAGGTAGTTGTTAAAATCGCGGGTTGACATTAAGCTCATGGAATGGAGGTTGGGAGCAAAAATGTGGGCATCCTCATATATGGTTCTGTCCTGAATTACTTGTTCGCCCGAACGCCTTATTTCCACTATTTGGCTAAAGCGGCTGTTTAGGAAATAAACCTGCAGGTTGAAACTCCACCTTTGCATATCCTCGTAAAAATCGTTTAGATATGGGTTATCGTCAACATCCTCGAATTGAGGTTTCCAACCATAATGTTTTGAGAGAAGTTTGGTAAGCGTTGTTTTGCCTGACCCGATGTTTCCTGCTACCGCAATATGCATAACTTTGTAAAATAATAAGTGAGAAATATGATGATTAAAAAATCATTCTAAAAATACTAAAAGAAAATGTGCTATTTAAGGTAATGGGTTAATTTTTTTACAAAATTGGAAAGTTTTTCCATCGAAGCACATTAAATTATTATCGATAATTACACCTAATGCTTGGCAAGGACAATCATATTTAACTGGATTTGCTTCGGGCTTTTTAAGGTTATAGCCAATTGTTTGGTTATTGTGCAATACCCACAACTTATTATTGTGAATTCGAAAGGCATCTTTGTATGGTATTTCTAAGGTAGGTAGAATAGTTCCGTACTCATCAATCCTGTATATCATTTCGTTATTAATACCAGCAAATAGAACTCCATCTTCCTGAACTATATGGTTTGGGTGCGACTTGTTGTCTATTGAGGAAAAGGGTATTTGTTGTACTACGGATACCAGACGTTGGTCTAACCTCACAAACTCAGCCGATACCCGATGATACAACCAAACTCCTCCGCGGGTTGACCGACAAGCAAGGATTATCTCGCCTAAACCTAATTCGTTTAAATTAACTGGCTGGCCAATAATGTTAGCATCATTATTGAGTAGCAGAATGTTTTGTGATTCTTTGTAAAATACTAGAATTCTAAATGGGTCTGACGCATCTAAAGATTTTGGTTTGCCCAGTAGCAGGTTCTTATAGGAACCAAGCAGGTTCCCATTATGGTCAATCCTATTTACGCTGTTCTCTTTTATAAGCCATATAGATCCCGTTACATCTACCTGCACTGCCTGTCCCTTGGCTAATGAGGATAGCAAAATAAGATGCATCAGCAAAAAAAGGGTGATAACACAATATTTACAGCGTTCCCGCATTCTTTGAATATATTTTATACCTGTTACTTCGTTCTTTCAAGTAAGGAATCAACATACTCTCTGGTATTGCTTAGGCGAGGTACTTTATTTTGCCCACCAAGTTTACCACGTTCTTTCATCCACTTAAAGAAAGAGCCTTGTTCCATTGATTTTACTAGCGGCTCGGAGAGGGTAATACCCTTGTAACGTTTCGCCTCATAATCGGAGTTAATTGAGCATAATGCATTATCAAGTACTTTGGTAAAGAAACTTAGGTCCGATGGTTCAACCTCAAATTCAATAAGCCACTCGTGAGCCCCCTTGGCATTGTCGCCCATGTATATTGGGGCAGCGGTGTATTCTTTTATTACTGCACCCGTTTTATCGCATGCACTTTTTAGAGCCTTCTCGGCATTGTCAATAATTATTTCTTCCCCAAAAGCATTTATAAAGTGTTTTGTTCTGCCTGTAATCTTAATTTTATGAGGGTAGGTTGATGTGAACTTAACGGTATCGCCAATTAGGTAACGCCAAAGCCCTGAGTTTGTAGTAATAAGCATGGCGTAGTTTTTGTTTAGCTCAACATTGCCAATAGTAACAACAGATGGGTTCTCTGAGCCAAACTCATCCATTGGTATGAACTCGTAAAATATGCCATAGTCTAACATAAGAAGCATATCTTCTCTTTCGGGATCGTCCTGAATTGCAAAAAAACCTTCGCTCGCGTTGTAGGTTTCCAAATAGTGCATGTTTGGTGAAGGAATTATTTTTTTGAATTGCTCCCTATATGGAGTGAAACTCACACCTCCGTGAGTAAACAGTTCTAAATTTGGCCAAACCTCAAGCAGGTTATTTTTACCTGTGTAATCAAGAATATGTTTAATCATAACAAGATTCCAGGAGGGAACACCTGCTAGATTGGTAACATTCTCCTTAATTGCCTCCTTAGTAAGCTTGTCCAGCTTCTCTTCCCATTCTGGAATAAGAGCCACCTTCTGGCTTGGGGTACGAATAAAATCGGCCCACCAGGGTATGTTCTCAATAAGAATGGCGGAAAGGTCTCCGTAGTACGATTCGTTGCTAAAATTATCAACCTGATGGCTGCCACCTAGCGTAAGGCCCTTTCCAGTAAAGATGTTAGAATCGGGGTAAAGGTCGCTATAAATGGCCAGTATGTCTTTCCCTCCTCGGAAATGGCATTCATCCAAAGCATCAGAACTTACTGGAATAAACTTACTTTTATCGCTTGTTGTTCCCGATGATTTTGCAAACCATCTAATCTCGTTAGGCCAGAGCAGGTTCTTCTCTCCCTTCCTAAGCTGCTCAACGTAAGGTTTTACATCCTCGTAATCGCTTATAGGCACCCTCTCCTGAAATGCAGATATGGATTTTAAATCTTTAAATCCATATCTCTTGCCAATCATGGTATCCTTGGCCTTACTAATTAGTTTAAAAAGAACCTCCTCTTGTACTTCGTTTGGAAATCGGCGGAAAAGGTCGATTTGATGTAAACGCTTCGTATTAAACCAGCTAACTAATGATGTAATAAATGACATGCTAATGGAAGTAATTTTAGTTTTAAGTCAAGCGATA
>JAWLEY010000309.1:0-2715 GCA_041685855.1 Perlabentimonas sp.
TCCCATGTTTGGTGAAGGATAGATTGACGTGCTCTATACCCATGCTTTTCAAAAGGAAGCATTACTAAGCGAGCTGTTCCTCCGTGTCCATTAATTGCCTGATACATTCTCTCGCTTTGCATTGGGTACGTTCCGCTGTTATTATCATCTTCGCCATGTATCAAAAGTATTGGGGTTTCAATTTTATGGGCATGCATAAATGGGGACATTTCTAAGTAGATGTTTGGCGCTTCCCAGTAGGTGCGTTCTTCTCCCTGAAATCCGAAGGGTGTAAGCGTTCTGTTGTATGCACCACTACGAGCAATGCCTGCAGCAAAGAGGTTGCTGTGGGCAAGCAGATTCGCTGTCATGAATGCACCGTAAGAGTGACCTCCAATGGCAATACGTTTTGGGTCGGCAATGCCCTCTTCTTCCATAAAGCTAATGGCGGCCTTAGCGTTGGCAACCAGCTGCTCAACAAATGTATCGTTAGGGAGCAGGCTGTCTTGACCAACTACTGGCATACCAACCCTGTCGAGCACAGCATAACCACGCGCAACCCACATTATTGGTGAAAGGCGCGATGGACGAATGAAGCGATAGGGTGAACCCTTTACTTGTGCTGCAAGTTTTGGGTCAACATATTCGCGGGGGTATGCCCACATAAGAACCGGGAGTTTCTCAGAACCTTTTACGTAGTTTGCTGGCAGATATAAATTTGCAGTTAGGTTAACTCCGTCTTTTCTCTGGTATCGAACCATCTCTTTTTTTACATCCTTTAGTTGGGGAAAAGGGTGGGGGAATGAAGTAAATTGCTTTGGTTTTCTTCTTTTAAGGTCACGTATAAAGTAGTTTGGTTGCTCCTTTTCCGATTCTCTGCGTGTTAGAATCTTTCTGGGCTCATCATCAAGGAGTGTGATTAATGTTTCGTAGTATGGTGCTTCACATTGCCAAAGTCTTTTGGTTCCTTGTGTTTCAATGTTCATCTCATCCAAGAATGGCATATCGCCCTCGGGCGAGGAACCGCTCCCCGATAAATATAGTTTAGTTCGTGTTCCATTAGTTTTAAGTACTCTGAAACCCTGTTCGTTGTTATTTGTTATTAGGCTTCCAGGGTTGTTATATGCATCTTGCCATGAGCGATCCCAAATAATCTGTTTTGGCTCACTAGGATTTGATGGGTTGAAAAAGCTAACCACTATTCTACGAGTATCCCACCATCGTTCATATACAACAGCAAGATTGTCCCACCCCCAGCTAACTCCAGCGTAGCGATTATTAAGCGATGTTAAAGCCGAAGGTTTAGCGTTAAATGGCGCTTTTAATGAGTATAGAATATCACGTATTTCGGCAACTTTTTTTGGATTTCCCTCGTCTTGTGCTTCAACCCATACAACGGTGGCAGGTTTATCGGAACGCCAATGATGGCTTCTTGGGCCAACCCTGGTTGCGCTAAATCCTTGAGGTATGTTCTCTGCCAGTTTGGTTTCTGATAATTTCTTAATTAAAACACCATTTTTATCCCAAATGTTTACCCAAATGGGAAACCTGTAATAGGGAACAGTATATGAGAAGGGTCTTGTAATTTTTTGTATTAATATGTATTCGCCATTGGGTGACGAAGAGAAATTTCTGAAAATTCCAGGATTACCTAATGCTACAGGTTCTTTCCCGTCTGATGTTCGCATAATCTGACTAGTAGAATAGTGCTCAAATTTGCGTTCATCTATTGGGTTGTGTAGCAAATCCTGATACGTTCTTACAGCGCTTTTCTCTTTGGTACTCTCCTGAATTGCTGGACCTTGAGGAGATTGCTCATCGAAAACATAGTCCTCACGACTAAGGATACGCGAGGTGTAGAGTATCGATTTGCTGTTGGGAGTCCAGTCAATTGGGGTTGATACCAGCGCATCGTTTAGGTTGGTTGCCCAGCGTTTGGCTTTTCCATCAGCAACCTTAGCGACCCAGAGCTCTATGGTTTTTGGTAAGTAGGTAACAATGGCAATTTTAGTTCCATCGGGCGACCAACGGAAAAGGCGTATGTTCCCATTTTTAGGCAAGCCTTCTATGGGGTACTCGTCCTTTTCATCAATTCCTCTTAAGGTAATTTTACTCCAATATCGGGGTTTGCTGGCTCCAAAGTTCTCAGGATTAATCCTTATGCCTGCTAGTCTCAATTCTGGTTGTGCAAGCTCCTTAATATCTGGCATATCTTGAGGATAGGCTAAGGCAACATGTGTTTTTGTGCTGTTTATAGATAATGAAGGAGTTAATGGCGCATCAATTATCTCGAGAAGTTCCTTTGCAGGCTCCATGTAGCGAGAATTCTCCTGTGCTTCTAAAGTTATAGGTAGTAGTATTGTGATTAAAAGAAACCGTGAGAATAGTTTTGTCATGATGAATCGAATTTGTGTTAATGGTTAAAAGTAACTATCATTAGACAAGTTTACTAATCTTAGGTTTAAGATGATTGTTTCTTTACTGTATTGTAGGATATGCTGTTTTAACATAGAACAATTTTTCATCTAAATGTATTTAAATATTATGAGCAAGTTGTAAGTCTCAGTACAGCAGCGATATATTTTGAGAGTAGCGTGTATGCAATTCATTTTAAATAAAATGCCAAGTAAGAGCTATTTTACATTTGTTGTTATTTCAATTATTACTAATTTTGTTTTAAAGCAATTTACCACCTAATAATTGAATCTACAAGCGATAGTTGGTTGATTACATGAT
>JAWLEY010000310.1:0-2710 GCA_041685855.1 Perlabentimonas sp.
AACAGCTTCTCCAAACCATCTCCGACAATATGTTCGATTTGGTTTCACTTACCGACCTAAACGGGAACTACACCTTTGCAGGTGCATCACACAGTATTCTTGGGTACGAAATTGAAGAGCTTATTGGCACCAATGTAATGGACTATGTTCATCCCGATGATTTACCAAAGGTGAAAAATGCTTTTGTGGAGTTTATTACCAATCAGGAGGATAATAAGCGGGTTGAGTATCGCAACCGTTGCGCCGATGGCACCTACCTCTGGTTCGAAACCGTTGGCAAATTTATTCTCGATAAAAAGGGCAATCCAAAGGAGATACTATTCAACTCACGCGACATTACCGAGCGCAAAAGCATTGAGGAGGCTCTTGCCCACTCACACAATTTAATGAAATATATTATTGAACACATCAGAGGCGCGGTTGCTGTTCACGATAGGGATTTACGATACATATATGTGAGCCAGCAGTACCTTACTGATTTTAATATTGAGGAAAAAAATATCATTGGCAAACATCATTACGAAGTATTCCCAGATTTGCCGCAAAAGTGGAGGGATACTCACCAATTAGCTCTTAAAGGAAAGGTTATTAGTAAGGAGGACGACCCTTTTGAAAGCCCAGATGGCTCAATTGGATGGTCCCGTTGGGAGTGTCGCCCATGGTACGAAGCTGATGGCACAATTGGTGGCATTATTGTTTACACTGAGATTATCACCAAACGTATAAAGGCCGAACAAGCCCTACGTGAGAGCGAAAAACGATACAGAAAACTGTACGAAGAAACACCTGTAATGCTCCATTCCATCGATAAAGAGGGGCGCATTATTAGCGTTAGCAACACCTGGCTTGAAAAGTTGGGCTATACTAAGGATGAGGTAATTGGTAAAAAATCAACCGATTATTTAACCGAAGAGTCAAAACGCATGGCGGTTGAAGTTTACTTGCCCGAATTCTTCAAAAAAGGATTCTCAAAAGATGCATATTATCAGATGGTTACCAAGGACGGAAAGGTTCTGGATGTTTTGATGTCTGCTGTAGCCGAAAAAGCTGACTCAACAGGATTTGTTCGATCCATGGCTGTAATTGAGGATATTACCGAGCGCAAACAAGCGGAGAAAGCTCTGCGCCAGAGCGAGGAGCGTTTTAGAATGCTGTTCGAAAAGGCTCCCGTTGGTTATCAATCCCTTTCAGAGAATGGATACTTTGTTGATGTTAACGAAACCTGGCTAAGCATGTTGGGCTACACCAAGGAAGAGGTTATTGGTAAGTGGTTTGGTGATTTTCTTGCCCCTGAATTTGTTGAAGGTTTTAAAGAACGATTTCCTGTATTTAAGAAGGAGGGAAGAATCCACTCCGAATTTAAAATGATTAAAAAGGATGGCTCGCAAGTTTTTATTGCCTTTGATGGGCGTATTGGCTATACCCTTAAAGGTGATTTTAAGCAAACCCACTGTACGCTCAATGATATTACCGAGCAAAGAAAAGCCGAAATAGCACTCTTGAAAAATCGGAAAATTTTAAGCGAAACCCAAAAACTTACCAAGGTTGGTGGCTGGGAATGGAATGTAGAGAAGCAAACCATGACATGGACCAATGAGGTTTACCGAATTCATGGACTGAGCAGGGAAGACATAAGTGATCATGGAGAAGGAACCATTGCCAAAAGTATAGAGTGTTATGCCCCGGAACATCGCTCAAAAATTGACGAACTATTCAGACGATGCGTAGAATATGGTGAGCCATACGATTTTGAAGTTCCTTTCACTAGCATGAAGGGGCAAAAACTATGGATTCGTACTACAGCTAAGGCTAATTATGTCAATGGCAAAATAGTAAGTGTTATTGGCAATATAATGGATATTACTGAACGTAAAAAGGCCGAACAAGCCCTACGTGAGAACGAGGAGAAGTACCGTAGTCTTTTCGAAGCCAACACTGATGGCATTGCAATCTTCCGCATTAACCCCGATGATACTCCTACTCAATTTATTGAGGCAAACAACTCCGCTGCCAGTATGCTTGGCTATTCTATAGAGGAGTTTATTAAACTAAAAATGAGTCAATTGGAGGTAGATGTTAGCCATGAGGAGCTAATGCGTAGGATAACAGAACTAAAAACAAAGGGCATAATTGAATTTGAAACAAAACTTCTACATAAAGAGGGGCACTTTATTTATGCGAACGTTAAGGCCGTTACCATCAACTATTTAAATCAGCCTGCAATTTTAAATATCAGCCGAGATATTACCGAACGTAAAAAAGCCGAACAGGCCCTCCGCGAGAGCGAGGAGCGGTTCCGAAGCCTATACGAGAATGCAACGGTTGGCATATACCGCACAACTCCCAGCGGTGATATTATTATGGCAAACCCCACTCTTGTAAAGATGCTAGGATACAATTCTTTCGATGAACTCAAAAAAAGAAATCTAGAGGAAGAGGGCTATGAACCAAGCTACTCCAGAAATATTTTTCAAGAACAAATTGAGCAGAATGGGGAGGTGAAGGGACTTGAATCGGCATGGAAAGTAAAGGGAGGGTCAACCATTTACATTTCCGAAAGCGCCCGCTTAATTGCAGACAACAAGGGCAAACCGCTATACTACGAGGGCATTGTGGAGGATATTACAGAATCAAAAAAGGCTATTGATGCTCTTAAGGCAAGCGAGGAGCGCATCAGCAGTATTTTCCGGGTTGCACCAACGGGTATTGG
>JAWLEY010000073.1:0-11736 GCA_041685855.1 Perlabentimonas sp.
AACTATTATATATCAATAATTTTATTCTTCAAAGCATATTTCACCAGTTCAACGGTTGAGGTTAGCTCTAGTTTCTGCATTATATGATTTTTGTGGGATTCAACAGTTCTGATGCTAATAAAAAGCTTATCGGCAATCAGCTGATTTGAATACCCCTCGGCAACAAGCTTTAACACTTCAGTTTCCCTGGCGGTTAGCTTCTCCTGGTTATACTCCCCTGCTCTCTCTGGATTTTTAATTTGCTTTAGGTAGCTTTTTAAAATAATCTCGGAGATATCCTTACTAAAATACTCCTTACCATTGTACACCTGGTTTATAGCCTCGAGCAACTCCTTTTGAGTAATATTTTTAGGCAAGTACCCTTTTGCTCCTGCCTTTATTGCATTAAAAACAAATTCCTGCGTAGTGTGCATGGATAGTATTATTACTTTAATATCAGGAAAATCGTTTGTTATAATTTTTGTTAGTTCAATTCCTGATATTTCTGGCAAGGAAACATCAACAATGGCAATATCGGGGCTGTTAGCTCTAATTTTATCTAACAACTCCTGCCCTTTCTCTGCCTCAATAACCACCTCTATGCCATCCTGATTATGGATAAGAGACTTTATTCCATCCCTAACAATCTGGTGATCATCAACAAGCGCAATGGATATTCTGCTCATTCTTTCAATATTAAATTTCTATTTATTTAAAGGTAATTCAACCTTAATTTTAGTTCCGCTACCAGGGGAAGAGATAATCTCAAACCTTCCATTCAAAATAACGGAACGCTCCTTCATATTATATAGGCCATTCCCCATCTCAACGTTTTTACGAGGGTCAAAACCAACCCCATCATCCTCAACATGTAAGTAGAATTTTAGTATATCGGAAAAGATAGAAACCACAGCCCTGTTAGCATTTGAGTGCTTCACAACATTATTAAGCGCTTCCTGAACAATTCTGTATGCATAAGTTTTTGTTAACATGTCAAGAGAATCTGGAAGCACACCTGTAACCAGCGATACGGTGATACCTGAGTTACTCTCAGTTTCGTTGCATAAATTTCTGAGTACAACTGCCAGACTAAACTCGCTTAATGCTGCAGGCATAAGGTTGTTAGACATCCTACGAGCATCCTCAATGGTTTGGTTAAAGAGCTCTTTCACTGTCTCTATGGTTTGGCGTTGTTCGCCCAGTTCATCAAGCGAGATGCTCTCTAATCGAAGTTTTATAGCAACCAGCACTTGCCCCAAGCCATCGTGAAGTTCTCTTGATAACCGTTGGCGCTCCTGCTCCTGCCCATCAATAACTGAGCGTAACCGATGTTGACGCTCCCTTCTTAACTCATTCTCTATTCTTTTACGTTCAGAAATATTTCGTATAACTAATGCCTCAACCTCCTGGTCGTGATAAATTATTTTTTTTTGCTGCACCTCAACGGGAAGCCTCACTAAGTCTTTTGTAAGCAAAACAGATTCAAACGAAAACGTATCATCATGTTTCTGATTAAATAATAAAAAATCGTTATCTGCAAATAGTTCCCTTGCTGAGTTTCTGAGCAGTTCCTTCTCAGAATATCCTGATAGAGATACCAATGCCCGATTAACTAATATGGGCTTGCCAGCCTTATGTAGCATTATTCCATCAACTGTAGCGCGGTAAAAATGAAGCAAACGCTGCTCACGCTCCATTAATCTTTGGGTTGTGTGCTTTAACCTGAGGGTCATTTTATTAAAAACCTGTGTTAACAGGCCAATCTCATCGCGCTGCTCTATAGGGAGTACCCTGTCGAATTTCCCATCACTAACCCGTAAGGCGGCCTTTTTTAACTCATACAAAGGGTTGGTGATTTTCCAACTAAAGAGCAGTACCCCAGTAGTTAAAAGAATAAAAACGACAAAGCCAATAATTACTATCCTATGTTTAAGTTTATTTACATCGCTTAAGGCTTCGTTCCAGTCAATTTCTGCAACAATAACCCATGTAGTATGAGGCAAATGCAACGGGCTATAGGAACTCAACACCCTTTCGCCCCTATAGTCAATCACTTTAGATGAGCCCGTTTTACCCATCAAAGCTTGCTCAACCGGAAATGTTTTGCACTCAACCGAGAGAACAGAATTTTTGAGAAAACGCGAGGATGAACGCATTAAAAAATCGCTGCCAGCCAAATAAACCTCGCCTGTATTCCCCAGCCCAATTTCATCAAGTCTTTCGGCCATTATGCCATTCATTGCAAGTTCAGGTATCTCAAGAAGGACAATGCCTAAAGTATCAAGCGAGCGGGAAAAAATTGGTGCTGCTACAAAAGAACTATTAATATTGGATAGAGGATTTTTAGTAAAGTCAAAAGCTAACGCTTTACCCTTTTTAATGGTTTGTTCATATACGTTATTAAATGGTTCCTTGCTGCCAAAATTTGTATTAATGTATGGTTCAGATTCAGAATCCTCATTAAATTCAGTGCAGTACATTCGTCCATCTGGCAGAAGTATCCCAAAGCTGCTATAGCTATCAGCATTACTTAAAAAACTAATTAATGAAGTAAAAGAGGAGGTTTTCAAATAAGAATCGAAGCCTTCTTGGAAATTCTCGTTAAGATTCTCAGCAAAACGTTTAATTTCATGAGAAGTCGATATTAATTCAACCTCCCTTAGCCTATCACGAAAAAAATATTTTACCCTAACGGCCTTCTCCTCTCTAATAGCCGTAAGCTGATTATAGGTCCTGCTAAGTAATGCCCTTCGTGCTATTAAGTATGAGTATCCACCAACCAAAATTAACCCAACCAAACAAAAAATTATTGAGAAGATAAAAAGGCGATTTTTTATTGAAACTGCTCGTGACATGCAATATTTTGTTTGGTCAACAATCAAAAGTAACAAATTTTACCTCTATTCACCTTTCATTTATGTGCATTTTTTTACATTTGTGTGCCTTAAAAAAAGGAATAATGAAAAAACAGATACCCTTTACTTTGAAAGAACTTGAAAGCAATAGCTTTCATCCAATAGTTTTTGGCAGCATAAACGGAGTTGCAATGAATTTTATTGTTGATACCGGCGCATCGAGAACCGTAATTGACGAATCCTTTGCAAAGGATATTGAAATTATAAAATCTGAAAACGAAGAGCCCTTTGCAGCAGGTATAAATGCTGAAAAGTTAGTGGTTCAACAGGTCGAAATACCCGTTTTAGAATTAGGGGAGATAACCTTTGAGAAAATGCCTGTTTTTACAACAGATTTAAGTGGCATTTCTGAACTATACGAGCAAATGGTAGGACTTACAATTGGTGGGCTCCTGGGGTGCGATTTTTTTAAAAATCATCAGGCAGTTGTCAACTTTAAAGATAACACCATACAAATTAACGCCCCTGTTAAAAACTAAGGTATAGCCATTAGCCAACATCTCAAAATATCTGTTCATTATATATTCCTTGCATCTATGGCATTTCTGAAAAAAAGTAATATCTTTGCCCGACATTTTAGAAAATTAAATAATAAAGTATAAGTAATCAATCGTTTAACACAAGAAACCAATGCAAAATAGAGGTGCGATAAAGTTAATTGCGATAGCTCTGACGCTGGTATGTATTTACCAATTATCCTTTACCTGGTTCGCTTACAGAACTGAAAAGGCAGCAGAAGAATATGCCCAGGGTGACCTAAAAAAGGAGTCATACTATTTAGATTCAATTTCGAGCGAAACCGTTTACAACTTTTTATGGCTTCGCCAATACACTTACAGGGACGTTAAAGAGCGTGAGATCAACCTTGGTCTTGACCTTAAAGGCGGTATGAACGTTACGCTTGAAGTTTCGGTAGTAGACATTATTCGTTCGCTTTCAAACTATAGCAACGATAGTAACTTTGTTGCTGCCTTAGAAATGGCAAAAGAGATGCCCCCGTCACAAGATTTCATATCTCGTTTTGGAGAGGCCTTTGAAACAATTGCTCCCGATGCTCGCTTAGCTGCTATTTTTAATACTGTTGAGATGCGCGAGAGGATCAATTTCAACTCAACCAACGAGGATGTACTCAGTGTAATCCGAGAAGAATCACAGGATGCAATAGACAACTCCTTCAATATTCTTCGTAATCGTATTGACCGCTTTGGTGTGGCACAGCCCAACATCCAACGTCAAGAGGGATCAGGAAGAATTGTAGTTGAACTGCCCGGTGTAAACGATCCCGAGAGGGTTCGCAGTCTGCTTCAGGGTACTGCAAACCTTGAGTTTTGGGAAACCTACGAAAACAGCGAAGTTTTCCCATACCTTCAGCAGGCAAACAAGAAGATTAAAGAGCTAAAGGATGCTGAAGAAGCATTAAGTAGCCCGGAGAGTACCGACGAGGAAGCTGAAGAAGTTGAAGTTGAACAGGTTGAAGAACAACCCGAGGACGAACTTTCTGAAATAGATACAACGGAAGATGACGAGCTAATGGAGATGCTTGAGGCTGATCAGGATACTTCGGATATCTCACAAGAAGATTTTTCAAAGGAGAATCCACTGTTTGGCATTCTGCAACCTGCCACAAATCAGCAGGGGCAAATGATGAGAGGCCCAGTGGTTGGTTTTGCTCACTATCGCGATACTGCTCAAGTCAACTCATACCTAGACATGCCTCAGGTGCAGCAGTTGCTTCCACGTGACTTAAAGCTTCTTTGGACAGTAAAACATGCAAGCTGGGATGACTCAGAAAGTTTCTATGAGCTAGTAGCAATTAAAGTAACCAGTCGTGACGGTAATCCTCCACTCGACGGAGGCGTTATTACCGATGCAAGAGACGATTTCTCGGCTACAGGTTCTGATGCTGAGGTATCAATGACAATGAACGCCGAGGGTGCAAAAACATGGGCCAGACTAACAGCCGACAATATTGGGAAATCAGTAGCCATTGTGCTCGACGACTACGTTTATTCTTACCCAACAGTTAATCAAGAAATTAGAGGCGGACGTTCTTCCATTACTGGAAACTTCACCATTAACGAGGCAAAGGACTTGGCAAACGTACTAAAATCAGGTAAACTGCCAGCACCAGCAAGAATTATTCAGGAAGAGATTGTTGGTCCATCACTTGGTCAGGAAGCCATTGATTCAGGCTTACGCTCATTCCTAATTAGCTTCATAATAGTATTGCTATTCATGGTGCTATTCTATACACACAGAGCAGGTCTGATTGCCGACTTTGCCCTTGTAGCCAACATATTTTTCATATTTGGTGTTCTTGCATCATTCCAGGCAACGCTTACACTCCCTGGTATTGCAGGTTTGGTACTTACAATGGGTATGGCAGTTGATGCCAACGTACTTATATTTGAACGTATTAGGGAAGAGATTAATGCAGGTAAAGGGATTGGTCTGGCCATTTCCGATGGTTACAAAAATGCTTACTCTGCAATTATTGATGGTAACGTAACAACCCTGCTAACCGGTGTAATTCTATACATATTTGGTTCGGGTCCAATTAGAGGATTTGCCACAACCCTTGTAATTGGTATTATAACATCACTATTCTGTGCTCTGTTTATTACCCGCCTTATAATTCATTTCCTTCAAGAGCACAAGCGCCCAATCACTTTCTCAAACCGAATAAGTGACAAGATTCTTAAGAATACTAAATTCAATTTTGTTGGTTCGAGAAAATTCTCGTATATCATATCATCTATTGTAATTATTGTTGCTGTTGCTTCCTTATCAACCCGAGGATTAAATCCTGGCATTGATTTTACCGGTGGGCGTTCATTCGTTGTTCGTTTCCAAGAGGAGGTTTCTACAGTAGATATTGCCAGCGAGCTTCGTGAAGAGTTTGGACAAACTCCCGAAGTAAAAACATTTGGCTCATCAAATCAGGTTAAAATAACAACTAAGTACATGATTGATGACGAAGGTGAGAATGTTGACAATGAAATAGACTCGTTGCTTCACGCAGGGCTAATGCCATTCATGGATGACAATACAACCCTGGATGACTTTAGGGACGATTACAAGCAGAGTAGCATGAAGGTAGGGCCAACAATTGCACACGACTTACGTGAGGAGGCAATTATTGCTCTGTTCTTTGCTCTTGTAATTATATTCCTTTACATTCTTATCCGATTTAAAAACTGGTCATACGGTACTGGTGCAGTATTAGCACTATTCCACGACACGGTGATTGTTGTAGGTATCTTCTCGCTTTTATACAACCGGGTTCCATTTGGCCTAGAAATTGACCAAGCATTCATTGCGGCCATACTAACAATTATTGGTTACTCAATTAACGACTCGGTAGTAATATTTGACCGTGTTCGTGAGTACATCGGTTTGTATCCAAAGCGCGACAAGCTAGCTACCATGAACAATGCACTTAACGATACACTAAGTCGTACATTCTCCACCTCGTTCAGTACGCTTATGGTGCTTCTGCCAATATTCTTCTTAGGAGGAGAGAGTATCCGCGGATTCATTTTTGGTATCCTAATCGGTGTTCTAGTTGGTACGTATTCATCGCTATTTGTTGCAACACCCGTTGCTTACGACATTCAAATGCGTCTTGCCAAGAAAGCGATTAAGCAGGCTCCAACAAAAAGGACAAAGAAAAAATAATCGCACTATAATTAACACAAAAGAATCCTGCAGCTAAAAAGTTGCAGGATTTTTTTATTTTTGCATAAATAACAAATTACATGCTACTATTTATTGGCGGAACCGAGGTGATACTTATTTTACTAGTAGTTCTTATGCTATTTGGAGCAAAAAAAATTCCTGAAGTAGCAAGAGCAATGGGAAAAGGCTACAGGGAGTTCCAAAAAGCAACTGATGATATAAAACGGGAATTCTCAAATCTGGAAAAAGAGAAAAAGAACCTAGATATAAATTCAAAAGAAACCAATGATTCCGATTTTGAAAAAAATAAAGACAACGCTGATTAACCGGTAACACTTTTTATTCACCCGCTCTTACATCTAAAAAGAGTATTGTGTTTATTTACAATAAAATAAACATTATATTTGCATTCATTTTTTAAAATATTTTAATACTGTTGTGTCTACATACGGGCACAATTAAATCAATCAACCAGATAAATGAGAGAAAAGAAGAATTTTGGGAAGAAACCCGTGAGGCGGAGTAGACCCGAAGAGAAAGAAACACCAAGAATCTACAAGCCCAGAACGCTTAAAAGCAAGGGAACAGAAAAGAAACACACTGACAACGATGCATCCGAAACTCATACGAGCAAGGATAATTTTAGCCAACCTAGCCAGGAACGATACACAAAACGAAGCGGAACATCCAGTAGCGAAGGCTCAAGGGGACGAAGAAACGAAAACAGGGGGAAACGAGAGGATAACGTTAAAAAGTATAAGCCTCGTACATTACGGGAAAAAGCAGAAGGAAGCGAAAGGCCCTCAAAAAGAAGTTCCTTTAGCAAGGAAGAAAAATTTGACAAGAGTGAAGGGAAAAGCCCCAGCTACTATGAGAAGAAGTTTTCAAAACCAAAGTTTGAAAAACCTTTAAAGGAAAAACCAGTAGAGGAACGAATAAAAAAAGCCCCAAAAGTAAAGCCAACTCCACCTGAAATTGAGAATGAGCTTAAAACCGATAATGAGGGTCTTATACGACTGAACAAATACATCTCCAACTCAGGCCTTTGTAGTCGCCGTGAAGCAGATAGCCTAATTGAAAAAGGACTTATTACCGTTAACGGTGAGGTTGTAAAGGAGCTGGGAGTTAAGGTAAAACTAACCGATGAAATTAGGTTCAAAGAAAAGCACCTTGACCCTGAGAAGAAGGTTTACATCCTTCTGAACAAGCCCAAAGATTACATAACCACAGTGGATGACCCCAATGCAACAAGAACCGTAATGGAGCTTATTGAGGGTGCCTGCGACCAGCGAGTTTATCCGGTTGGCCGTTTGGATAGGAATAGCACGGGCCTTTTACTATTTACCAACGATGGAGAAATGACTAAGCGCCTTACCCACCCCAGCTTTATGAAGAAAAAAGTTTACGAAGTGGGACTGGATAAGAAGGTGACGTTGGAGGATATGGAGACCATCCGCAATGGATTAGATATAGAGGGAGAAACCATTAAAGCCGATGCAATTGAGTACGTAGATAACGATGATTTTTCAAAGATTGGTATTGAGATTCACTCAGGACAAAACAGGATTGTTAGAAAGATTTTTGAGAAGTTAGGCTATAGAGTTTACAAACTCGACAGGGTTTATTTTGCCGGGCTAACAAAAAAGAATCTTCCTCGTGGGAAATGGCGCTTCTTAACCCAAAAAGAAGTGAATACCCTAAGAATGAACCGATTTGAATAGCAAAACAAATAGTATTATCAAGCGGAGCAGGCACTGTTCCGCTTTTTTTATAATCAATATGGATTTTAGCAAAAAAACATTGAAATTTGTCATGCATTCATAATTCCGCTTTAATGAAAAAATTGTTCGCCATTTTAATACCATTAATTATTTCAACTACAGCTTTTGCACAACACACGCTTAAAGGCAAGATAATTGATAAAGACACAGGTTCTCCCCTTCCCTTTGTAAATATTGTATACAACCAAAAGGGACAAGGCTTAACAACAAACCTTGATGGTGAATTTAGCATAACCACATCAAACCCAGTTAGCCAACTTGTTATTAGTTATGTAGGATACCAACAAGCCATTACAGAGGTAAATACAAGCGATTATAATAAGGAAATGACAATCCGCTTATCACCTCTTGCATATAGCATTGAAGAGGTAGTGATTAAGCCAGGTATTAACCCCGCACACAGAATCATTAAACAGGCATACAAGAACAGGAACCAAAACAACCCTGAAAAACTACCACGCTTCCGCTATTACAGCTACAATAAAATGTATTTTACAATAGAGAGAGATTCAAGCGCACTTGAATCAAAAGATAGCACCCAAAATACAATCAGCAAACAGCAGGCAGATTCCCTGGATCAAAAAATACAACAGTTAAAGAAGAAGCAGCATGTTTTTATGATGGAGACAGTTACTGAGCGAAACTTTAAACACCCGAACAGTAATAATGAAAGGGTTTTGGCCTCACGTGTATCAGGGCTAAAGGATCCTTTCTTCGTATTCCTATCAACTCAGTTTCAATCCTTTTCTTTTTACCCTGAGCAGATATATCTTGGAGGTAAAAATCACCTAAACCCAATAAGCAAAGGTAGTACAAACCGTTATCTCTTTGTGCTTGAGGATACGCTATTCACACAATCATTCGACTCACTTTTTGTTATCTCATTCCGTCCACTTAGAAATCAAAACTTTAATTCTTTAAAAGGTGTCATGACTATTAACTCAAATGGTTATGCCATACAAAATGTTATTGCAGAGCCGGTTGAGCCCCCAACGCCCATGTTCACGCTTAAAATTCAGCAGCGTTATGATCTGATTGACAGTACCATGTGGTTCCCCGTTGAGCTCAACACCGACATTTACATGAGAATGGCCAATGCGCAAGCACAAGACACCTCAACAGGCAAGAAAATTCCTTTAGCCATTCTGGGGGTTGGAAATACATACATAAAAAACATCGACCTAAACCCATCTCAACGGCTGCGAGACTTTAGCCATATTGAGCTGAGCTTCGACCCAATGTCAGGAGAAAGAGACGAGGATTTTTGGATGCAATTCCGCGATAATAGTCTAACCCAGCAGGAGATTAACACTTACCAAGTAATTGACAGCATTGGCGAAGCCATTAATCTCGATAGACAGATGCGCCTATTTGAATCGTTAATAACAGGCAGGGTGCCTGTCTGGTATTTTAATATCGATTTGAATAAATTAATGGCCTACAACAGGTTTGAGGGGTATAGATTGGGGCTTGGCCTTGAAACCAACAACCGTTTGGCAAGCTGGCTAACCCTGGGCGGACATTACGCGTACGGTTTTAAAGATAAGGAGCACAAGTATGGCGGTTTTGGAAAGATTACCCTTAATCAAAGGCATCAGGTAGCTGTTGAGGGTGGTTACCAGTACGATGTTAGAGAGCCTGGTCAGCTGCAATACAGCAAACCTTTTGGCCTGTTTGATACGGAACAATTTAGAAATTACTCCATTTGGAGAATGGATTATGTGGAAAGGTATTATGGTAAATTTAATTTTAGGGCACTAAAAAACTTCACCTTCAGTTTGGCAGCCAGCAGCAACAATTTTGATGTGGCATCGGGATACTGGGTAAACCATAGCAGCCTAGCAAATCCAGATGAATTTACCACCACAGAAATTGGAGCAGAAATTAAGTACGTAACGGGCGAAAGGTTTATGGAAACCCCCAGAGGTCTTCTCCCCCTTGGATTTCAGCATCCAATTATCTGGCTAAAATACTACAAGGGCCTCACGAGTTATGGTGGTAATTTTGATTACAACAGATTGGAGTTCAGGCTCGACCATCAAATCAACTACAGGGTTTCTGGAAGAACCTCCATTTCGCTCATGGGCGGACTACTTGAGGGTGATACGCCAACGCCTCTGCTTCAATTCGCCCCGGGAAGCTTGGACAATCTTCCCTTTGATGCCTCCCGTTCTTTTGCTGCCATGAAACTTTATGAATTCGTGTCGGACAAGTATGCCTACGCTTTTATTAGGCATGATTTTGGAAAACTTTTCGGGGAAACAAACTCTAAATATTTTAAACCTCAGCTTAGCCTTGTTCAGAACATTGGTTACGGTACTTACAAAGAAAATTCGTTGCATATTTTTCCCGATAATCCAAAGACATTGAGTGAAGGGTATTTTGAAAGCGGCCTGCTGATTAATGGATTGCTTTGGAACCCTATGTATTCAATGGGAATTGGTGCTTACTACCGCTGGGGTAGCTACGCTTATTCTAATTGGGATGATAACATTGCGCTTAAGATTACACTTAGCACAAATTTTTAGGGCTATCTCTAGTTTCTACTATTAAAATATAGTAGTGTAATGTCAACCCTAATATGGCTAGTTTGGCGTTCTTCTAATATAGGTCATCAGAACAGGACTTGCCAAATAAAACAATCTTTCTGGTTTTACGAGACCGCTTCGCTAAGTTGCTTCATCCTCGTATCTCGTCCTCGCGAGAAGCCACCCAAAATTTTGGTAATAATGGGGTTATGACAGGTAGAAATAAATACGCTCGTCACTGCGAGGAGGAACGACGAAGCAGTCTCATTCAATTATATAGGATTGTTTTATTCCAGCTCTTCATTATTATCACGTAGCAAGGACGAAGTTGGGTTTTCATGTTAGAATTATCCTTATCTACTGAACCTGCTTCCTTTACTTTTTTCTTGTTAGACTCAGGTTTGCCATTAGAAGTGCAGCGAACTAATGGCTTAGCTGAGTGTAATCCCGATTTAGAAAAACTTAATTTGTAAGCATTTCTGATTGCAAATTTTTAGCTTTTCTTAATCGATTTGTCATCTAAAACATTTTAACTTTTAAGACAGAGAAGATGATTATCTCTAATGGCAACATTAGAAACACGATGCTGATGACAAATTTGGGATAAAAAAGTAAGAAAAAATCAAGGCTCGCACCGTGTTCTCTTGAACTCTATGGCTGTGCGGATTTTCCCTGCGGAGTGCAATTGCTTCCTTACGGCTTGCTTTAAATCATGTTAGATGGTTATGGAGAATTCGACTCTTAATTGAATGCGGCTGGCAGCGCAGCACTCCTTTTGTACCTTCGCTGCAATCCGCCCAGCTCTTGAGTTCTACGAGCTCACGCTGCAGGCCATGAGGGGCTGTAACTGTAACA
>JAWLEY010000074.1:0-2394 GCA_041685855.1 Perlabentimonas sp.
GAAAAGCAACAAATAAATATAGCCTAAGTTTCTTGTTAAAAGATTTTTAAAGCTATCTTTCGCAAGCATAAAAGTTACAGCATAGTTATGATACTGAAAAAAAGACCCACAGCTTACACGGAGGTTAAGGAATATCTTAGAACTGGAGACATAGTGTTAATGAAAGGTCGTTATGCTAGCAGCCACGTTATTGAAGCCTTTGAGGGTAGTGAATACTCACACGCAGCAATTATTGTACTTGCTAAAGATTTGGGCATTACAAACTGTGAGGATGTCTTGCTTTGGGAATCGAATGTGCAAACCGAAATTGAGGATGTTATACTAAGCAGACCAAAATCTGGCCCCCAACTCCTGAATTTTCGCCAGAAGATTTTATACGATTTTGAGAATAAGCTAGACTGTAAGGTTGCCATAAGACATCTATATACTGATAACTACGACCCCATTATCAATGGTGTAAAATCGGCAATTACGGAGGTTCACGATGCAGTATTTCCTAACCTTTACCACGAGTGTCACGATCCGTTAGAAGGTAGGTTCAAGAATATCCAAACATCCTACGATACTATTTTTTGTAGCGAATTGGTTGCTATCACGTATATCAAAATGGGCTTGCTTTCAGGTATAAACCCAACTAATAGCTATTTCCCCGTTGATTTTAGCGAGATGCTTGACGTAGGTTTGCTAAAGCGTGCCTGGCTTGGTAAGGAAATTGTTTTAGATGAAGATGTATAAGTAATGATTATTCCCTCGGAGATAAAGGCAAAGTACAAGGAACACAAGGTAAACACCATTCTGCATAAATCTGTTTGGGTTGTGCTGATTATACTTGTTGTTGTAAGCTACTTTCTTTTCTCCGATCTGTATATCCGGAATGTTCCCTATGGTTTTTGGATTTACCTAAGGTTGCTCCCCATTACTATAAGCATTTTTTACCTTTCGGTTAGCTTCTCGCCATTAAAGCAACGCAAAACACTTATGCTTTATGCATATTACGTTTTGCTTTCATCGTTGCTCATAATGATGCTGGGGATTAGTGCCAGGACATACCAAACAGAGCTGTTTAGTAGTGCCATTGCTGGGGTAATTATTATTGTTTTCAGCATATTTATTGCAGCCCGGTCTGGGTACAAAACATTGCTGCCCATTTACCTCATCCCCATAGTTCTGTTTGTACTGTACCATCTGGTTTTCGAGACAAAAATTACACCAAAGGAATTTGCAGATTTTAGCAATCCTGCTGCCTTAATGATTGGAGCAATCATACTAGCCGAAATTCAGGAAAGGATGCGTTTTAAGGAGTTTGCCCTTAGGTATAAGCTAAAAGTAGAGAAAGAGCGATCCGACAAACTTTACAAAGAGGTGCTCCTAAAAACAAAAAGTTTAGAGCAAGCCAACAGTGAGCTAGGAGATCAAAAACTAAAGATTGAACAGCAGAATAATAGGCTTCACGAACAAAACAAAAAGTTAGCGCAATCGGAAAAAAATCTTAAAGATTCAATACAAACTAAAGATAAACTTTTCTCAGTTATTGCTCACGATCTGCGGAGTCCCTTCAATGGATTGGTTGGACTAACAAGATTGCTATCAATAAAACCTGAGGTTTTTGGCCCTGTTGAAACAAAAAAGTATATTAATCAGATACATCATTCGGCTGAAAAACTATTAATTCTAATAGAGAACCTTCTTAATTGGTCGCGCAGCCAAACAGGTTCCCTCAAGCTATCTCCAAGAAAAATAGCGGTTGGTGAAATTGCCGCTAATACCATAAACATTTGCAATATTCAGGCTCAGGCAAAAAATATAAAAATCATTAACGAAATTAATGATAATGATTATATTAAGGCTGACTTTGAAACCATCTCAACAGTTTTTAGAAACCTTGTTACCAACGCAATTAAGTTCACTAATGAAAATGGTTTCGTTATCCTGAGGTCATACAAGGATATTAATAGGGTTCATATTTTAATATCGGATACAGGAGTAGGTATTGAACCTCAAAAACTGGCAACACTTTTAAAGATTGATAATCGTAAAACAACTTCGGGTACTAATAATGAAACGGGAACCGGATTGGGCCTGATTGTTTGCAAGGAATTTGTAGAACAAAATAAGGGAGATATAAAGATTGAAAGCGTTATTGGGGAAGGAACTACAGTTACCTTATCGTTACCTTTATAAAGCTTTCAATTAAGTAAAAGTTAAAATTATTAATGAGCGAAAAAGAGACCCTTTTAGAGGAATATAAGGCATACAAAGTAAAGAATATACTTCACAAATCGTTTTTAATTGTTCTGTTTGTGCTAGTAATTCTCCTGTACTTTTTGTATTCCGACATCTACATTAGAGATGTTCCCTTGGGTACATGGATAGTACTTAGGATATTACCAATAT
>JAWLEY010000074.1:2494-11711 GCA_041685855.1 Perlabentimonas sp.
ACTGGCCATGGTGTGCCGGGAGCATTCCTTAGCATGCTTGGGGTGTCGTTCCTGAATGAGATTGTAAACAGGCAGAAGGAGGTGTCTCCAAACCAAATTCTAAATCAACTCAGAAACTATGTTAAGGGTACTCTTAAACAGACTGGTGAGAGATTTGAGGCCCGGGATGGCATGAGCATGGGACTTATAATGATTAGCCCTGATAGAAAGCTGCTTCAGTTCGCTGGTTCGTACATCCCATTATATATTTACCGTAACAAGCAGTGCATAATATATAAAGCCGATAGAAATCCCATAGGCATACATCACAAGGAAATTGAATCGTTCACAAATCATAGCATTAACATTGAAGCAAACGATACCCTTTACCTTTTTACCGATGGGTATGCCGACCAGTTTAACGCCTCACTAACAGAGAAGTTTAAAATATCTCGTTTTAAAAAGTTGCTTTCCGAAATTTGCGATTTGCCCCTGAGTAAACAGAAAGCAATCCTTGAGAATCGTTTTGTTGAGTGGAAAGGCGATAATGAGCAAATTGACGATGTAACGGTTGTTGGACTTAGGCTGTAGATGCAATGCTCATTAATTACTATTCGTATTTGAAACCTGTGCACATTATTTGGTAACCATACCCAGAAAGCAATTAACTTTTTTAAAAACGATATTTTACCCCCGTTAACTTTTCAGATATTTCCCATAACCTTTGGGCATCGTTTATGCTGTGTGAAGTTTTGCTTGACCTAACCAAAACCGGAGAACCTGCAAACTCCATAAAACCTGCTGGGCCATAATAATCGCCACCATTTACATTGGGGTCAGACGCTGCGCGAATTTGAGGTAAAGCACCCGATGCGGAACTGGGGAGTACTTTTACAATTAATGGTTTAAGTAAACGTGCCATGAGTTTTCCCTCCAGAAAACGCCCTAAGTTAGTGTATGATGCTCCTGGATGCGCTGCAACAGCAATGCTATTAATATTATTCTCCTTAAATAGCCTTTGAAGCTGATATGTAAACAGCAGATTAGCTAGCTTGGAATGTGAGTAGGCTTTCATGGAGTTATAGCCCTTGCCATTTTCAAAAAGAAAATTGTTAAGATTAATTTTCCATTGTTTATGAGCCAGGCTGCTTACTGTAACTACCCTTGAATTAGGAGTATCTTTAATGAGTTCAATAAGCATTCCTGTTAAGGCAAAATGGCCCAAATGGTTTGTTCCCATTTGGCTTTCAAAGCCATCGTTGGTAACCGTGTATGGATTCATCATAATACCGGCGTTATTCATAAGAATATCCAAACGATTGTACTTCTCCTTAAAACTTTCAGCAAAGCTTCTTACTGAGGATAAATCCATTAAATCAATTGCAATTATTTCGATGCTGGCTTTAGGCACAATTCTCAGTATCTCAGCTTTTGCAGCCTCACTCTTTTCCAGAGATCGACACGCAAGTACCACGTTAGCGCCTTTAAGCGCAAAAGCCTTTGCCGATTCAAATCCTAATCCACTATTGCCTCCTGTAATTACTACTACCTTGCCCGACTGATAGGGCATTTCGGCTAAAGTCCATTTTTTGTTTTTCATCATATATTATTTATTTCGCAAGTTTCTGGAACTATTCTCTATGTATTTTAGACAGACAAAGAAACCAAATGGTTTAGGGAAAAATTTTAATTAATAATCGGGGTGGTCTGTTGTTGACAAATTTGGGATAATTTTAAAGTCAGAAATGATGACGAATTTAGATTGCAACGCTATTTTAAACTAGAGCCAAAGTATTATATAGATGTTTTTTAAAGTAAGTGCCAAATAATTAGTTTTTTATACTAAAAAAACATAACTTATGGTGTTTTTACAACAATTTAAATTTTATTAGACTTTTATTTATGATATTAAGCTCTGAGGCTAAAGTGAAACTTTACATAAAATACATGGTTAGCCTTCGATGTAAATTGATGGTGAAGGAGGAACTTAAAAAATTAGGGATAGAGTATTTAGTAATTGATTTAGGCGTTGTTGAGATACTGGAAGATATCACTCAGGAGCAACGGGATCTGCTAAAAGTAAATCTTCAAAAAACGGGATTGGAACTGCTCGATGACAAGAGAAGCATACTAATAGAGCGAATAAAGAGTGTTATAGTTGAAATGATTCACTACTCCGATGAGTTGCCTAAGATAAAATACTCCGACTACATTAGTGAAAAGCTTGGGTACGATTACACCTACCTTTCGAACGTATTCTCCGAGGTTAAGGGCATTACCCTCCAGCATTACATTATAATGCACCGAATTGAAAAGGTGAAAGAGTTGCTACTTTACGATGAGTTAAACCTCTCTGAAATATCATACAGGCTTCAGTATAGTAGCGTAGCACATCTATCCAGTCAGTTTAAAAAGATTACAGGCCTTACTCCTTCCTTCTACAGGCAGCTAAAGCAAAAAAGGGATGTGAATCTCGAAAATCTGTGATATATGTAATTCTTCGCAGCCATTGTATAACACTTCTGCCTGTTTCTGCACCCACCTTTGTAAAGCCAATATTGGTAAACCAAAATCCTTTAAAATGAAAAAAAATACAGTATGCTTAATGGCAGCAATGATGCTATTTGCATTTAATCCTTTGCAGGCAAGAACTGTTGCAGAACCCTTACCGAAAGCTGCAGAGGCTATGCCAATTGCTGTAAAAACAGCAGAATCTGAAGAGTTACTCCTAAGGCTTGATGAGATTCATGAAATGGACAAGTCCGATTTAAAGTTCGCCGATAAAAAAGTTTTACGTAAGGAGGTTCGCTCAATAAAAAGTGAGCTTAAGCAACGCGATGGTGGGGTTTACCTTTCGGTAGGTGCTGTTATCATTATTGTTATCCTACTAATTGTTCTTCTTTAGTAATTTTCTAATTATTTTTTATAGCAATAACAATTGCTTAAACGTATCAAATATCGAAGAAGGAGAATCATAGGATTAGTTGTTTTAGTTATTGAGTTGGCATAACCATTATTACCGGGTCAACCTTTGTAACAGAAGAAAAAGTTGTAGATGTAGGCGACATAAGAAGCATTAGTTGGGATAAAAACAACACGTTAGCATGGTTGCCTTTAGTAGGAATTGGTGTTATGGCAGTTGGTGGAGGAATATTTCTGATTGGTTACAAAAAGAAATAATATTAGAATATTCAACACCCAGCTTTCGGGAAGGAATATTCATGCTATTTCAATACGATTGCAATGAACTAACCGGATTATAATACTCAAAAATTTGAATTTTAGACCAGAAACACAGTTAGTAACGAACAAACAGCTAGCAATTACTAAGATGGAGAAAAGATACAGCCAATTGAAAAGGAGAATTGATGAATACAAAGATGAAGAAGATAGAATTTGGATATCATTAAATGACCCGTTCAGCTTTGACCTGGATAAGTTAGGTGTAGCGCTAATGAAATATTTTAGAGTTAACTAAAACATCTTGCATAACAATAGTTTGCAAACTAGGCTGGTTTTAGAATCAGCCATTTTTTTAAATTTTCTTAATTAGAAATTTAAAATCCTTGGCGTTAAAAAAATAATTTGATTCATCGCTTATTTACCAGTCCTTAAGTTAAAAGGAACAAAATCAATTTGTTTACCCCAATCCGCCGTATGACTGAAGAAAATCAGTTTGCTTAGGTGGTATATAAGCGATTATTCAATAATAATAATGAATTTAATGAATATAAAATTTAAAATACAACTATTACTAATACTTTCCCTTTCTCTAGGTGGCTTTGCATTCTCGCAAGATTTTGGAGTTGAATTAGATAGAAGTGATAATGATGAATTTAAAAAGGGTAATACCATTTCAATGTTTAATATGTTTCGCGAACCTAGTTACATCCTAGGAGGAAGCGGGCTAGGTAATTTAGACCCCTTAATATTTGAGGCCGATATTATTCCCTACTTTATGGCTAGTATTAGCGAGAACGCCAGATGGGGGTTGGAAATGTCGCCCAGAATTATTATTCGAATGCTCAACAAGCATTCGTACCCAGTGCAAACTCCATCGTATATGCCAAAGGCAACCATTTTTTATCAGTTTCCTGATAACAACAGAAAGCAATGGAATTTTTTCTCATTCTTATCGTGGATGCACCATTCGAATGGGCAGGATGACAACTTCTATAATGCCGATAGCACAACCATAAACACACGTTCTGGCAGTTTCTCAACTTACTGGGTACAAGGAGGAGTATTCCTCTCGCGCCCAAGCAAAGCGTTAAAGTTTAACACCAACTACATTAAGCTTCATGCTGAATACAACTACAACCAGCAAAAGGAACTCAATGGTATTTATGGGCATCTAAGGTTCTTTATCAATTTTAAAAACACCGTAAAGCTGTCGGATGCATTTAGAACCATTGCGGCATCGGGAAATAGTAACAAAAAGTATGTTTTTGACCAATCAATTAAAATAGGTTACATAGCAGATGAACTTGTTGGCGCAAAAACAATAGACAAAAGACGATTTATTTTAAACTACACGCTTTCATTCAAACCCGTTTTTCTTAAAGATGTTAATTTCTTTATTCATTACTACTACGGGCAAGATTATTATAACATCCATTTCGAACGGCAGCTTAGCGTTATTCGGTTTGGTATTGCATCAAAATCAAGTATTCTATTTTAACTGCTTACTTTTTGTTTAAATCTGTGAAAGATGTAACTTATTGTGAAACTTGTGTAATACATTCTGGTAGTTATTGGCTCACCTTTGTACTAATCAAGTTTAACTCAAAATTATATAATCATGGGAAATTTACTTTACGTTGTTGCAGTAATACTTATAATACTTTGGGCAATTGGGTTTATAGGTTATAATGCCGGTGGCATTATTCACATTTTATTAGTAATTGCATTAGTTGCTGTTCTACTCAGAATTATTCAAGGGAAGAAAATCTTCTAGTTTTAGATAAACACAGAGACACATAATTTTAAACAATACTACCATGTCACACGAAAACGAACAAAAAGAAAAATCGGGTAAAAAGGTTGCAGCCAAGAGCCTGAAAGAGAAGCGTGCCGATAAAGCGGCAAAACGAGATGAGAAAACCGTTAAGGAATCAATTTCAGTTAATCCATTTGCCAAACCCAAAAAATAAAATGAGAGCTAACTCTGACCATTCCCAATGGGGCAAGATAAAACGCAAACTCAGCCAAATGTATCCAACCCTTACTGAGGCGGATTTAATCTGGAGGCATGGCAATAAAAATGATTTATTGGAGATAATAGCCAGTAAACTGCAAAAAACAACGCAAGAACTTCAAGCTGAAATTGATACGTTTTAACCTTCGTTTCACACTCACACACACACAATTTGTAAATCAAACTTAATTAAAGAGGTATGAGCAAAAAAACATTCAACTCATCAAACAGAATGGCAACTTACATTATAATTGCCCTTATTGTTATTGTGGTTATATTAGTTTTTGGAGGATCGGATTGGCTAAGGGGTGCTCGCATGAACCATTCTTTAGGACTTAACAGCTGGAACTGGGGTCAAATAATTATAAGCATAGGTGTTGGCTTTGGGCTTGGGTGGTTGGTTTTCAGAAAACGCTAGTGTTTTTTTGCACAGGTTTCTTCTAGTTCATAAGAACACAAACTGATGGAATTAAGCAATATATGGCATTTGGGTGCAAAGCAAAAGAATTAGTTACTATTCTTAAAACAGCCCTTAAAATTACATGCTTTATTGAAAGAGCAGAATAATAGTAAAGCCACTTATTAATAATATAGCATCATGAGAGAGCCAGTAGTTACAGACAAAAAAGAAAAGAAGTCCAGAAAAAAGGACTCAAGCTTATATGATGAATTGTATGCTTCTGAACTTCGATATCGTTGCTTGTTTGAATTCACAAAAGACGGGATTCTGATTCTAGATGCCGAAACAGGGAAGATTGTTGATGTTAACCCGTTCTTAATTGATTTGCTGGGTTATACAAAACAAAATTTCATAGAAAAATCAATCTGGGAAATTGGCACTTTTCAGGATATTTACGAGAACAAAGAGAAATTTCTGGAATTGCAGCAAAAAGAATATGTACGCTATGAAGATTTACCCTTGGTAACTTCCGATGGACGTGAAATTCATGTTGAGTACGTCAGTAATGTTTACTTAGTAAAAAACAAGAAGGTTATTCAATGCCAAATACGCGATATCACTGCCAGAAAAGAAACGGAAGCAGCTTTCGAAAAAACCAGTAAAGAACTTGCAGAGATTAAGAAAACCGCAGATGAATTAAATAAATTCACTGAGAATATAATCGACACGGTACGGGAACCATTACTTGCCATTGATAAAGATTTACGGGTAATAATCGCCAGCCGCTCTTTCTATAATTTTTTTAAAGTAACCGACGAAGAAACCATTGGTAAATTAATCTATGAACTGGGAAATCACCAATGGGATATTCCAAAACTGAAAGAATTGCTAGAGGAAATCATCCCTGAGAAAAATTCTTTTGATGATTACGAGGTTGAACACAACTTTTCTACCATCGGTAAAAGGGTCATGCTTTTAAATGCTCGTCAGGTAAAAAGGGCATTTGGAAAAGAGAAGGTGATTCTTTTGGCCATTGAGGATATTACGGAACGAAAAGCTAATGAAGATTCCTTAAAAAAAACACATCGTGAAACAAGTGATTTTTTAGAGAGCCTTTTAAACCATTTGCATGCACCCATTATAATATGGGACAATTCAATGAGAATAAAACGTTTCAGCCACAAATTTGAACAGCTGAGCGGTTATGATTCGGCCGAGGTTATTGATAAAAAAATTGATTTTCTTTTTCCAAAGGATAAAATTGCTACAACACTTAAACTGCTTAAGAAACATCTTGCTGATGAGGAAGAAGTAATTGAGATAGATATTTTAACCAAAGACAATAACATAAAGACCGTTTTATGGAATTCATCACCTATACTCGATGAGGACGGGAAAAAGATTATTGCAACAATTTCGCAGGATATTACAAGACGCAAGCGTACGGAGGATGCGTTAAACTTTTCGGAAACCCGCTACCGCCGCCTTTTTGAATCGGCTAAAGACGGAATTCTTATCCTCGATGCCGAAACTGGGAAGATTGTTGATGTGAATCCATTTTTAATTGATTTGCTGAGCTATTCAAAAGAGGAGTTTATTGAGAAATCAGTCTGGGAAATAGGCTCCTTCCAGGATATTTATGAGAATAAAGAGAAATTCTTGGAATTGCAACAAGATGAATATGTTCGCTATGACGATTTACCGCTTGTAACTTCCGATGGACGTGAAATTATTGTAGAGTTTGTTAGCAATGTTTATTTGGCTAATAATATTAAGGTAATTCAATGCAATATCAGGAACATTACCGAACGTACAAACATACAAAAAGAAATAAATTTCCAGGCCGACCTAATTAATAACGTTGGTCAGTCTGTTATTGCTACCGACTTGCAGGGCAAGGTGATTTACTGGAATAATGCTGCAGAAAAAATATACGGATGGTCTTCATCCGAAGCAATAGGAGAAAGTATTATGAATTTAACACCTGCCCAGCAATCCAAAGAACAGGCCATTGACATAATGCAACAATTAAGCGAAGGAAAAACATGGGCTGGAGAATTTTATGTAAAAAGAAAAGACGGAAGTAGTTTCCCCGCATTTGTAACGGATACACCAATACTCGACTCAAAAGGGAAACTAACAGGCATCATAGGAATTTCAAGCGATATAACCGAACGCAAACGGACAGAGATGGAGTTGATTGAAGCCAAAGATAAAGCCGAGGAGAGCGACCGCCTCAAAACAGCCTTCCTGCATAATATTTCTCACGAAATTAGAACACCCATGAATGCAATTGTGGGCTTCTCTGGTTTTCTTAACGACCCCAATTTAACAGCAGAAAAACGCAAGGATTTTACAGAAATAATTGTACAGGGTAGCGAACAGCTACTTGCCATAATAGATGATATAATTAGCATAGCATCCATTGAGGCAGGCCTTGAAAAAGTGCATAATACAGAGGTAAACATCAATTTAACGTGTAAGCATATTAACGACCAATTTTCACAAAAAGCCTTCGACAAATCAGTTGCTCTAAGCGTAAGAACCGCCCTGCCCAACGATGAGGCTTTTATTGTTACCGATGAAACCAAACTAGTTCAAATTCTCAATAACCTTATAGGCAACGCGCTTAAATTCACGCAGCAGGGTTCTATCAATTTTGGATATACAGTTAATGACACCCATTTAGAATTTTATGTAGAAGATACAGGAATGGGTATCCCCATGGATATGCAAGAAATTATATTTACTCGTTTTCGTCAGGTTGAAACTACCGATGAACAAATAGTTAGTGGCTCAGGAATAGGCCTATCTATCTCAAGAGCTTATGTTGAATTGCTTGGCGGTAAAATATGGTTAACATCCGAATTGGGTAAAGGTTCTGTATTCTATTTTTCCATTCCATATAGCAAAGCAGATACTAAAAATGCCCCTGTCATCCCATCAAAAATGGGATTAAACTTTGAGTTTAAAAACAATAAAACCCTTCTAATTGCCGAGGACGACGACTCAAATTTTATTCTTATGGAGGAAATCCTTTTTGATATGGGAATAAACATTCTCAGGGCCGAGAATGGAATAGAAGCAGTTAAAATATGCAAATCTAACCCGCATATTAATTTGGTGCTAATGGATATAAAAATGCCAAAGATGGATGGATACGAAGCAACAACAAGAATAAAAGAATTTATGCCCAATTTACCCATAATTGCTTTAACCGCTTATTCTGCTGATGTTGATAGAGATAAAGCCCTGGCAAGTGGTTGTTCCGATTTTATAAGCAAACCTATAAAAAAAGATTCAATGCGATTAAAAATCAGTGAACAGCTTCACGAATAGTTATACCCGTCAGCTTAGTTTAAATCAAGAGTGTATATAGCGATTCCCCTCAGTATTAACTTAAACCAAGAGAGTATCCCAATTCCCGTCAGCTTTAGCTGACGGATAGATTAACAAATTGTTTATTCCTGTTTTGTTCACCACATCGACGGCAAAAAATGCATTATTGACTGTCAGTTTGTTACGATTATTTTAATGGAAATTTGGGTGTCCCGTAGTAAATTCGCCCTATGCTTTGCGGGTTAATTTCTCCTACTTTTTTCTCGTCATTTATGACTAGACCCAAAAAAGGTAGCAAAAAA
>JAWLEY010000311.1:0-2700 GCA_041685855.1 Perlabentimonas sp.
GTTTATAGTTGGTTTCAGGTTAGTTGCTTTTAGGTTAATTTTTTAGGGTGTGAAACCGGGTCTGAGGAGGCCCGGTTTCTTTTTTTAAATCCTCTGTATAAATACATCTTTGAACCAAGTTTAAATAAACAGTAAAACTCCCATACATCATTCATTACACATCATCATACCAACATTTTAATATCTTTGTAAGCAATAAAGAATAATGAATGAGATATTTCCTGCCATTAGTTGTTTTTATTCTTCTCATTTCTTCCTGTAAAAACGGGCAGCAAACCAACTCCAATTTGGCAGTGTTTCGTTACAACGAAAGCGCAGGCATAACATCGTTAGACCCCGCATTCGCACGTAGCTTACCGCTTATTTGGCCAACGCGCCAGCTATATAATGGGCTGGTTGAATTGGATGATTCATTGCGTGTAAGACCCTCATTGGCAAAGGAATGGCGTGTGTCCGATGATGGGTTGGAGTACACCTTTCACCTGCGTACTGATGTCTTTTTTCATAACTCTCCAGCTTTCCCCAATGGAAAGGGCAGGAGGGTAGTGGCACAAGACTTTGTTTTTAGCGTGGGGCGTGTTATAAATCCACAAACGGCCTCACCAGGTGCTTGGGTTTTTTCTGTTTTAGATTCCAATAAACCAAATTCTGTTCATGGGTGCAAGGTTGTGAACGACTCCACCCTTAAAATCTATCTAAATAAACCCTTCCCGGCTTTTCTTGGTTTGCTTTCAATGCCCTATGCCTATATTGTTCCAAGAGAGGCAGTAGAGTATTATGGCGATGATTTTAGGAAAAACCCTGTGGGTACTGGACCATTCCAGCTTAAGCTCTGGCGCGAAGGGGAGAAGCTGGTTCTCAGAAAAAATCCAAAGTATTTTGAGTTTAATGAGCAAGGCGAGCGGTTGCCCTATTTCGAGGCAGTATCAATTACCTTTATTGCTGATAAGCAGTCAGAGTTTCTGGAATTCCTTTTAGGTAACATCGATTTTCTTTCTGGAGTGCATGCAACATCAAAGGACGAATTGTTGACGCGGGCAGGTGATTTAAACCCTCGCTATGCAAGCAGGGTTAAAATGATTTCAGGGCCATACCTAAATACAGAATACCTAGGGATTCTCATGGATACAAGCTACTCCATTGCAAAAGAGAGCCCTTTGCGATTTGAGCAGGTACGCAAAGCCATTGGCTATGGTTTTAACCGCAGCAGAATGATGACCTACCTTAGGAGCAATTTGGGTTACCCGGCAAACAACGGGTTTGTACCCAGCGGCATGCCCGGTTTTTCTGATGATATTAAAGGGTTTAGTTACAACCCTGATTATGCGAGGGAACTTCTTAAGGAAGCAGGTTTCCCCAACGGCGAGGGTTTGCCGCCAGTTACATTATGCACAACCGATGATTATGTTGATATATCCGAGTTTATCCAGCACCAGTTAGCACAGGTAGGTATTGAACTGCAGATTGAGGTTTTCCCCGTGGCGGCCTATCGCGAAATGATGGCCAACTCGCGCATGGTACTTTTTAGGGGTAGCTGGGTAGCCGATTATGCCGATGCCGAGAACTACCTTTCCCTCTTCTCTTCAGATAATTTTAGCCCGGGCGGGCCAAACTACACTCATTTTACCAATCAGCACTTCGATTCGCTTTACAATAAGGCCCTGTGGCAACCAAACGATACGCTTCGCCATAAAATATATCAAAAAATGGACTCACTTGTGATGCAGCAGGCTCCGGTTATACCTTTGTATTACGACAGGGTGGTTAGGTTCGTTAGTCCCAATATTGTAGGGATGAAGAGTAATCCTATGAATTTATTAACCCTAAAAAGGGTAAGAAAAACAGCAGAATAATGATATTGATTGTTGATAGTGGCTCAACAAAGGCTCATTGGAGAGCCCTTAAGTCAAATGGAAAAGTTATTCAATTTGAAACGGTTGGGTACAATCCATTACGCTCAAAATCAGATTGTTTTATGGAATCGTTAAAGAATGAGATACCCAATAGTATTAATTTTTCTGCAGTTGAAAGCGTATTCTTTTACGGAGCAGGATGCATCTCCAATGAGATGGAGCAGAAGGTAAAATATATACTGTCAGATTTTTTTAAAAACGCCGGTATTCAGGTGTATTCAGATATTGTTGGAGCAGCCCGTTCAATTTTTGGTGATAATTCCGGATTGGTTGTAATATTGGGTACTGGTGCAAATGTGGGGTACTACAATGGCGTTGATGTTGAGCGCAGAACTTTATCTCTAGGATATTTGCTGGGTGATGAAGGGAGTGGAGCCGATTTAGGAAAGATGGTTATAAAGCGATGGTTGTACGATGATTTATCATCCGATATTGCAGAGTGTTTTAATGAGTTTGTAGGAGCCACAAAACAGGTAACAATTACTAGAATATATTCCAATAGGCAGGTTGGTGATTATTTTGCGAGTATTGTTCCGTTTATTGCTCGTAATATCGAGCATAGCGATATTAAAAGAATTGTAAAGGAGCGATTTAATTGTTTAGTAGAAAATCATCTTCAAAAATATCCCGAGTTCCCAACACTACAACTTGGCGTTGTTGGCTCAGTGGGGTATGTGTTTCGTGATATCCTTAAAGATATTTTGATGGTTCATGGTGTAAGTAATCTTACCTTCAACCAGTATCCAATCGATGGAATTGTTAACTACCACAGGGAAAAATTGGGTTA
>JAWLEY010000312.1:0-2675 GCA_041685855.1 Perlabentimonas sp.
ACACGCGATGCAGTTAAGGAACTTGGCATAGATGCCAATGTAACCAAAGAGGAGGATATTGTAAAAATTATGAATTACGGTATAATGCGCACGCCAGGAATGGTAATTGACGAGAAGGTGATTTTCTCAGGGAAGGTGCCAAAAGCAGCAGAGCTAAAGGAAATAATCACCAAAAACAAATAGTACAGCGTCATTGCGAGAGGCCACCCAAAATTTTTGGCCATAATGTGGCGATGACAGAAAACCACCGTCATTGCGAGGAGCGTCCCGATGGCTCCCGATGGCTATCGGGACGGGATTTGCAACGAAGCAATCTCTGACTAGGAAAATATTGCCACAACCCTCAAACTACGAGGGATTCACAATGACGGAATTTAATAACCAAACAATAACAGAATTTATGAGAAGAATTGCATTATTTCTATCACTCGCCGCTTTGGCAATGCTAATGGCCAGCTGCGGAGGCTCAACAGAAAAGAAATCAACAGAAACAACCAAGGTTGAAGTTGCCGAAACGGCAAAAGTAACCGTTTACTATTTCCACGGGAAGCAGCGTTGTAAAACTTGCATAGGGATTCAGAACGTTGCGCAGGAAGCAATTACTGAAACCTTTGGAGATAACGATGATGTAGTATTTATTGAGGTTGATTTTTCTGAAAAAGCCAATGCTGCATTGGCAGACAAGTACGAGGTTGCTTTCAGTAGCCTAATTGTTGCTTCAGGTAATGACCATACCAATCTTACCGATTTTGCCTTTGCCAACGTAAACAGCAATCCAGAAGAATTAAAAGAAACACTTGTAGCAGAAGTGAATAGCTTCTTAAACCAATAAACCTTCTATTATCATGAAAATAAAAATAGTTTTTCTTGCAGCATTAATGCTTATGGCATTAAGTTCAATTGCCCAAAAATCGGAAGTTTTATACTTTAAAGCTGAACTGCCATGCTGTCCTGCGAGAGCTTGTAACTCTCTTGAGGCTGATGTTAAATCTTTTGTTGAGTCAAACTTTAACAATGAAACGGCTGTATTTAAGCAGATACCTATTTCCGACGAAGCAAATAGTGAATTGGTGAAAAAGTACAACGCCCGCTCACAAACAGTTGTAATTGTAAGTAAAGAGAATGATAAGGCTATTGATATTAGCGACATTGTTAAAAAGTACTCCAGAAGCAAAAACAAAGTAGAGTTTGAGGGTGAGCTTGTTGCAAAAATCAATGAAAGCATAAAGTAGTATGGAGTTTTTACAAAGCTTAATTGACAACTCTCAAATACCAATACTATCAGCATTCTTACTAGGTTTAATGACAGCCATTAGCCCTTGTCCCCTGGCTACAAATATTTCAGCCATTGGATTTATTGGCAAGGATGTACAGAATAAGCGCAAAGTTTTTCTCAATGGAATAATCTATACTTTAGGTAGAGCCATAACCTACACCGTACTTGGCATAATACTTATTGTTATTCTTAAACAGGGTTCCAGCGTATTTAAAATCCAACGGTTCATTACAACCTACAGCGAAATGTTTATTGGCCCCCTGCTAATTATTATCGGGATATTTATGCTTGGAATTATTAAACTGAATTTTTCCATGTCTGGTGGCCTTGCATCAAAAGCAGAAAAAAGTGCAAGCGGAGGGAGCCATTGGGGAGCATTATTGCTGGGCATTGTATTTGCATTAGCTTTTTGTCCATACAGTGGCGTCCTTTACTTTGGTGGACTAATACCACTTTCGGTATCGTCAACCATGGGCTACTTTTTACCCTTTGTATTTGCAATTGCTACTGGCTTGCCAGTAATTATTTTTGCATGGATTCTTGCCTATAGCGTTTCAAGCGTAGGATTGGTATATAGCCGCATAAAATCTTTTGAAATATGGTTCCGAAGGGTGGTTGCGGTTATTTTCATTCTGGTTGGGCTTTACTATACATGGATGGTTTATTTTGCATAAACCCTGTTAGATTGATAAGAGCTGAGCATCCATAAAAAACAATATTTAACTAGTATAAACATGGACATTAAAAAGGAACTTCAAATCCTATTTTGGATAGTATTTTTCTTTGCGTTGGCATTCTTTATGCCTGTTGATAGCGCAACATTCCGCACAGCCATAGATGCAACCCTCGACCTTACCAAATGGTATGCACAGGAGCACGTTGTGCTATGTCTTCTTCCTGCGTTTTTTATTGCAGGGGTAATTGCTGTATTTGTGAGCCAGGGTGCCGTGCTAAAATACTTTGGCGCAAACGCAAAAAAGTGGGTGGCATACACAGTTGCTTCGGTTTCAGGTACTATCCTTGCCGTATGTAGCTGTACCATCCTTCCTCTTTTCTCAAGCATACATAAGCGTGGGGCAGGTTTAGGACCAGCCGTTGCTTTCCTTTATTCAGGCCCAGCTATTAATATTCTGGCAATTATACTAACTGCTCGCATACTCGGTTTTGAAATGGGAGTTGCAAGGATAATTGGAGCAGTGGTTTTTGCCGTTGTAATTGGTAGCATTATGTCAATAATCTATCGTAAAGAGGAGAAGGCTAAAGCTGAGGAGCAAATGAATATTGCTTCGCCCCCGGAAACCCGACCTATGTGGCAAACCTCTTTTCACTTCTTTATTCTTGTGCTTATTTTGGTATTTGCCAACTGGGGCAAACCTTCTGCCGATGAAACCAGCGGGCT
>JAWLEY010000313.1:0-2668 GCA_041685855.1 Perlabentimonas sp.
AGCCAGCTAATAAACAAAAGGTACCTATTAGTACAGAAAGGTAAAAAGAATTACTTTATTATTAAGGTAGAATAACCAAACTCAACGTATACAATGGATAACAAGCAACCCGACTTTAACCTAAATGGTTCGAACCTGATACAAATGATTTGGCAAAATAAGTTTTTGCTCACCTCAATTGGTGTTATTGCATTCGTAGTATCAGTAATTGTATCGATACTAATTCCGCCGCAATTTAAATCCACAGCAATACTTATACCATCGGTAGCTACTCAAGCGTCCAAGGATGTGCTTGTTACATCCCGGGCGAAGGGTCTGACAGTTTTTGGTGATGATGAGGAGGTAGAACATTTGCTACAAATTCTTTCTTCTGAAACCCTACGTAGAGAAGTAGTAAAAACAGAGAATTTGTACGAGCATTACGAAATTGACCCAGAAACGCCTAAGTCGAAGTTTAAGGTAAATAGCACCTTTTCAAATAGGGTGTCCTTTAGTCCATCACGTTATCGTACCGTTAGAATCGAGGTGCTCGATGAGGATCCGCACAAGGCGGCAAGCATTGCCAACTCAGTTGTTGTTATAGCCGATAGCCTTATGCGTAAAACAAAAAGCGATGTTGCTAAGATTGCCCTCGAGGTGCTGGAGAAACAGTATAGTGAGGTAAAAGCGGAGGCGAAGGAGATTAATAAAAAATTTACCAAGGTTATGAGCAGCGGGGTGTTGGATTTGCCTTATCAGGCAAAGGAGGCAACCAAACAATACACTCAGGCATTAGCATCGGGCAATGCAGTTGCTGCATCGAGGGTGGAGAGATATATGAACGGACTTGCAGAGTATGGTGCAGAGTTTACCCAGTACTTAAATGATGTTCAGTACAAATCATTTCAGCTTAGGGATATGGAGGAGAACCTGCATGTGCTTAGGGTGGAAGCTGAGGGCACTATACCTTCTCAGTTTGTAATTGATTGGGCAGTAGCATCGGATAATAAGGATAAGCCTAAGCGGTCGATAATTGTTGCTGTGTCAACCCTCTCCGCGGTGTTCTTTGCCATATTTCTTTTAGTTATTGTTGATTTTTTTAGGAATTCATTAAAACCAACCAGAAAGGTTGAAGCGTAAGCTTGAAATATCGTTCGTGCTCCTTATAAGCTTACTGTTTATAGCCATAAATAGTCATTATGCCTTTAAGCAGAGCTTTGCCTTTAGCATGATACCTTTTATGCTGCTTGCTGGTGTTTGGGTGGTTTTTGCTCCCACAAAACTTTTTTTTACCCTAGCTTTTCTCGCACCCTTGTCAGTTCCACTCAGAAGAATCTTACCCGGGTTATCATTTGACTTCTGGTTTCCTACGGAGCCCATACTGGTATTTCTTTTGGTTTTGGTTATTCTAAAATCTTTTAAGGAGGGTTACTTCAAGAAGGAGCTGCTCTCTCACCCAGTTTTTATTAGCATGCTTTTTTACTTGGCTTGGTTGCTAATAGCTGTTGTGCCTAGCGAGATGCCCGTTGTTTCAGTTAAGTATTTTTTTGTTCGCTTCTGGTTTCTTGGGGTGTTTTTCTACTTAGCATTCATACTTTTTAGGGAGAACAAGAAGAATATTTACAAGTATCTGTGGTTTTATATATTCGGGTTAATCCTTGTGGTTCTCTTTAGCATGTCAAAACAGGCTAGTGTAAGCTTGTTTAATCACAGAGCATCACACCTTGCCTCTGCACCTTTCTTTATTGATCATACTTCGTACGGAGCAGTGCTGGCTTTAATAGTACCCATTGTTGCTGCTTTTGCTGCAAACGCGAAGGTTCTTTGGAAAAAGTATGCTATATCCGGTTTAACCCTATTCTTTCTGTTTGCCTTGCTAATATCTTACTCAAGAGCAGCATGGCTTAGCCTTGTTGTTGGGATAGGAGTTTGGTTTTTAATTAAGCTTAGGATAAAACTTAGAACAATTATTATTACAGGTGCAATTGGTGTTGCGCTTTTCTTTACGTTTCATGAGATTATTATGTGGCGCCTTGAGAGCAATACGACCGATTCAAGCGGTAATCTATCGGAGCATATCCAGTCAATTTATAACATTAGGTCAGATGCATCAAATCTTGAACGAATAAACAGGTGGGATGCGGCATTAGATATGTTTATGGAGCGCCCACTCTTTGGATGGGGGCCTGGAACCTATCAGTTTTTATATGCTCCTTTCCAGAAAAGTTACTATAAAACTATTGTTAGCACAAATTTTGGCGACTCAGGGAATGCTCATAGCGAGTATCTGGGGCTAATGTCGGAGGCAGGGCTACCTTCCGCTATTGCATTTGTTGTGATATGGGTATTTGTGCTTATCCGGGGAATTAGGCTTGTCCAAAGAGAAGATATACAAAGAGACGATAGAAATATTATTATAGCATGTATTGTTGGACTGGTTACATACATATTCCATGCTTTTCTTAATAATTTTCTTGATGCAGATAAGGTAGCTGCTTTATACTGGGGATATATGGCGATTATTGTAGCGTTTGATGTGAAGTACCGTAAAACGAAGGCTATTAGGGTATAAAAACGCTACTTAAACTCACCTGTTTTGTGCACCACATCGACGGCAAAAAATGCATGATTGACTGTCAGTTTGTTACGATTATTTTAATGGAAATTTGGGTGTCCCGTAGTAAATTCG
>JAWLEY010000314.1:0-2659 GCA_041685855.1 Perlabentimonas sp.
CCCCCTTACTCCAATCAAGCTAAATCTTCAGCATTTAGTTAGAGCGAGAAAGGCAAACCAGCCAGGTTGGGAAGATATGTTCGATAGGTTCTCCGATTCCCTTATTGACCAGATAAATGCATTGAGCAATATTGCTACAGAGTTTTCGAACTTTGCAAAAATGCCAACAGGAAACTTCCAAAGCGTTTCGCTTACCAAAATTATTGATGATTCAATCACACTTTTCTCGGCGTATCCCAATATCTCAATCGGAAGGAATTATGACCCAAATAGTAATTTGGCGGTTCATGCTGATAGAGAGCAACTCCACAGGGTTTTTGTTAACCTGCTAAAGAATGCAATACAAGCGATTGGAAGAGATAAAAAGGGTGAAATTGTTGTTAGTATTTCCATTATGGAGAGTAAGTATGCGCTAGTTTGCGTTGTTGACAATGGAGGAGGAATTGCTCCTGAAGTGGAGAGTAAACTTTTTAGCCCAAATTTCACCACAAAATCAGGCGGTATGGGGCTTGGCCTTGCAATAAGCAAGGGGATTGTTGAAGTTATTGGAGGTGATATTTGGTTTGAAACCGAATATGGTGTTGGCACAAAATTTTGTGTTAAACTTCCCCTCACATCCCAAGATATTTCGTAGAAGAATAAGTGAGGTTTGAATTTTTATACTTACCCATTTATTCACTTAATGGGTAAGTTTCCTCTAGAGTTTCCTAAGGGCTTTTTTAAGGTTGCGTTCAGCCACCCTAACCTTCTTCTCCGCATCCTTCACGCGCTTGTTTGCTCTTTTTAAATAGTTCTTACCCCTGTCAATTAATCGCTGACCGGAATCGTACTCCCTTATAGATTCTCTGTATTTTAATTTCCACGCTCTGTCTTCTTCCCTTTCGTTGTTTTTTACCTCTCTGAGTTGGGTGCGCGCTTCTCTGACCTCTTCTTTATCTTTCGAACGCATTTGTCTTTCTAGCGGTCTTTTCTCATTAAAGTATTTGCGCTCAATGGAGCGCTTCTCACTTGCCAGTTCCTTAAGGTCAGCCTCAGCTTTTACCATTATTTCTTCACCTGCTGCAATCATGCTGTCAGCAGAAGCAACCTGCTCTTCAGCTAACGCCACCCTTTCTTCAGCTGCCTCTATTCTCTCTCTTAGTCTGGTTATTCTTGGGTCTTCCTCGTCCTGCTCTTGTGCCATTATTATATTGGTTGTAAGTAGCAAGCTAAGGGTAATTAGAATTGTTCTGGTAAAACTCTGTATCATAGGATTATCAGTATTTTATTTAAAAACATATTAAAATACATTTTTTTTAAAGTTACAAAGTTAACCAATTGTTATCAAATAGTTTTATTAATTATAATTAGATTATGGGAGATAAGTGTACGAAAACTCTCCATATCGGAAGTTGTTTTGCAGGGAATATTTGTAAAGTCAAATAATACCAGGAGAGAAGATACTGGGTACCTATAGTATTTTTTTGTAAAAAAAATCCCCAAGGAATAAAGATAGGCTATCCTTGGGGTAAAAGAGATAAATAAATATTGTAATAATTCGTTTTTATTTTCTTACAAAAACAAAGTCACCGCCTTCATCGCCAGTTCCTTTTATGTCGCCATACTGAGGTACTGTTGGGCTACTGTTCATTACAGTTGCTTTAAAACTGCTAAATAGCTCCTCTGCGGTTAAATACTCAACGGTATTCTCTTCAAGCCTTTTAACTAGATGTCTAATGAATACGCTCTCGTCGGGAACTTCAGTTAGCGCTCCGCTAGTCATTGCTTTTCTGCTTTTGCGCTCATACATGTTATCTACCTCTTCTGGCGATTCTGAGAATGCCTTACGAGTTTTAAATATACCTCCGGAGAAGCATGCATCTGCAATTAGGAGGGTATGCTTGCTTTTAATTGCGGCAACGTAATCTTTTAGCTGGCTATTGGCTATCCAGTTACCTGTGCTCGATGCAGATGCATCGGAGGGTAGCCAGTAGCCAAATTCTGTTTCTGTATCAAAGTAACCGTGCCCGGCAAAGAAAATCAGCAGGTTATCGTTTTTTGAAATTCTTCGGGTTATTTTATCAAGCTCATCAATAAGTTCGCTTCTTGTTGGGTTCTTAACAAAAGTTACATTTTTGGCTTCAAATGTATAGTTGTCAACTAGAGCCTTGGCCAGTTTAGCTGCATCCCTAACAGGGTTAGATAAAGAGGCAATCCCATCGTCAGGATACTCATTAACACCAACTATTAATGCATAGTATTGTGGCGATCGGGGTGCATCAAAAACTATGTCAAGTTCCTCAGTGCCAGAACTAATCTGCTGATTTGGAGAATCTTTTCGAATAACTACGAACTTTCGTTCCGTGCTATTCTCAAAAATGTCCATTGAGCGAATTACAATATTGTTTTTGCCTAATCGAAGGGGCACGTTAGTTTCAAACTCTCCGTTAGAGTTAATTTTAGCATTGTTACCGTTAACAACCACCTCATAAATTCCACTTTCATCGCTGGCTGTTCCCTTCAGGTATAGCTCGCTTTCCGATACAGTAATTGCGTCGGCGGCACCTATAGAGCGTAGTCGCCTATCGTCAAAAGTGCTAGAAGAGCTGGCAAGTGGTTTGCCTCTGGTTGCTTCGCTACCTATTAAAGATATTCCTTCAGGAATAAGTAAAGAAATTAC
>JAWLEY010000075.1:0-11518 GCA_041685855.1 Perlabentimonas sp.
AAATGACAATGAAAAAACCCAGCCTTGGCTGGGTTCTTTTATGTGTTTAAGACATTGTTAAACTACTCGTCAACAGTTTCTTTGTACTTGTCAGCAGTAAGCAGCTCGTCAACTTCCGATGCGTCACTTAGCTCAATTTTAATCATCCAGCCATCACCGTAGGGGTCCTTGTTTACAACCTCAGGAGTATCAGCAAGCTGCTCGTTTACAGCAACTATCTTGCCCGATACGGGCATAAACATATCCGACACGGTTTTTACAGCTTCAATTGTACCAAAAACTTCCTCCTTGTCAAGAGTTTCGCCTTCGGTTTCAATTTCAACAAACACAACATCGCCAAGCTGGCTCTGAGCAAAATCTGTAACGCCAACTGTTGCTACGTTGCCTTCTACTTTAATCCACTCGTGATCTTTGGTGTACTTTAAATCTGTAGGGATATTCATGATGAAAAAGTTTAATTATTTGTAAAAGAAATTATTTTCGTGTTTCAAAAGTACATTTTTTTTGTCAATCAGAAATATTTGTGCTTGTTAAAAAAACTGTTTTTAAGCTTATCGCTAATTACTACTCAACTAAAGTGAACCTAAGGCTGAATCCAAAGCTGGTGTTTGCCGTTGGGTACGATAGGTTAACAAGAGGAGTGTTAACTACCCTGTCAAAAAATGCTTTGATGGTTACCTGCTCACTCACCACGTATTCCGCCGATGACTTTATGGTTACAACCTTTTGACCTGCCGAGGGGTTATTGGTTTCTTCAACCAGCTTTCGTAGTATGGTGTGATTGTTCCTTAAGCTAAAGTCAACGTTCAACCTCAGGTCGCTTTGCAAGGTTCGCTGGTCGCCTGTTGAAGAACCGAATACCAGGGGCAGATTCTCAAAACGGTAGCCGCTACCAACAATAAACTCCCAGCTGCTAATTTCACTAAGCTGATTATTTGAGAAGCTCATGGCAAGCGAGCGAGAATTCTTAACCTCAATACGGTTTGTTAAGCTGCTTGTCCATGTGGCATCAAGGCTGAACAGCGGGTTAAACTGTTCGTTTATCGATACGTTTGTAATCTCGTTTTCCGATATAAAGTTCTCCTGCATATCTCTTACGTAGCTAAACCCATCGTCAGTAGGAACGTAGTCAAGGTTTGAGGCGTATGAGCCAATGGTGAAGGTTGACCTGTAACCGTGCCTAATGGTGAACGAACGTAGTATATCCTTAAACAGTTTTAGTTTCGATAATCCATCGTAAGTTACTTGCCAGTTAGGCATGGGGATTAGTGGGAATGTAGTAAGGCTCATGCTGTTTGGCGAAGTCCCCGTATATGCTGATAGGAATGAGTAGAAAAGCACCTCCTGATTAAGGGGGCCATACCCATCGGGGAAGCCGTTCTCATCAACAATATCAGGATTGTAGCTGCCACCAATGGCTCGGTTTTTAGCCAGTCGCTGAGCAATGGCAAGTCTGTTTTCGCGGAACTGATCAAAGCTGTTACTTATATAATCATTCTCGCTGGTAGATTCTTCAAAAGCCGATTTTATGGATATTACGCTTATGCTAAAGTTCCCTGTTGTCATTTTGTTTTGTGCATCAAAATTGCCCATATTATCAGGGATATAGTACTCGTTGCTATTCTTTGCTAAATTTCTGGTTCCTGACAGTTCAATGCGCAAGTTTGATATTGGCTCAATGGTACTGCGTAACGAGTAGTTCTCATTGGTGGTTAGCATAAAGGGCGAGTTTAAGGTAGAATCGTTTGTTAACCAATCGTTCCTTACTGCTTTCCATGCAAAATCCGAATCCTGCCAACCTGCAACAAATGGTAAACCAGGAGCCATGGTGCTATTAAAATCGGTTAAACCCATGTATTGCGTTTTTGGCATGTATCCTGGCAGTAAAGTTCCATTGGTTTGAGAGAACGATCCCGATATGTTTTTAACTCCCATCATGATTCTTGCAAGCCCCTGAGCCATAAAAATGGCAATATTCTCACGTTCAAGCACTTTTCCCTCAACAATTACTTTGCCATCATCGTAATCTTCGTTTACCCTAATGGTTACACGTCTATCCGACCGTATTGTATAATCTATCTCAATCTCTTTGCCATCCGAGTCGAAAGCCTTAACCTCAACATCTTCGGTTTTAAGATTGTGGGTTATTGATCGGGCAAAATTCTCCCTAAAGCGTACATTGGTTTGCTCGTATGTAACGGTTTTAAACTTTTGCTGTTGCTGACGACCCCGCGCCCTTTGGTCAAATTTCTGATTAATATCTTTCAGTATGCGGCTCTTGTTGTATAATGTTGTAAAGTTAAGCTGGCTGTTCAGCTGTATTGTGCTTGCATTCTGCACGGTATTTCCGGGGTGAAACTGGCTGGTATCGGGTAGTATTGGGCCGCTTTGCCAATTAAAGCTGCCAGTGTAACGGGCAGATGCGCTAATCCAGCTAAAGGGTGGTAGCTTATTAATTGGAATGTTGTACGAAAGGTTAAACTGATGATTGTAGTTGGTATTACGTCCAAAGTTCCTAAGGTTTGTCCAAACCGAGTCTCTCCATTGCTCAAATCCGTCGGGATCCCTTGATCTGTCAACCATACCCATTGGCTCGTCAATGCGTGCCTGATTGTTAGCGTTTAGGTCAAGCTTAAGCGACTGGCTAAGATCCCAATTAAGGGAGTACACCCTATTCCAGTGAAAATCTTTCGAATAGGTGGGTTCCAGAATAAAATCGGGATTATTTAAGTTTCTAAGTTGCTGTTGGAAGTATGTTCGGTTAAGTTCTGTACGGAACGAGAACTGGTTTGGCATGTAGTTAAAGTTAAAATCCTTAATTATTCTAAGGTATGGGCTTGAGAGCCATTTTACATTTTTGAGCGGAACAATGTTTTTTGGTCGTGTGTTGTAAGTGTAGGTTAAGCCCCCGCGAACGTTTTTCTGGAGCCGCTCCTCTGTATTAATATTTCGTGAAAGCTGCTCGTTAAAAGAGTAGCTAACTGCAAAGTTTGCCAAATCGTACACCTTGGGTTCTCCCTCAGTCTTGTTAACCTTAACATTTGTTAGGTTGATACTCTTTCTTCGAGTATAATCCTGCGATACTTTTTTAATAGAGTCTCTTACTGTATTGTTTGGTGCATTATCAAGGGCTTTTTTTAGCGGTATATCTGGTTCAAGCGGGTTGTATTCTGGGTTTGCAAACGACTCAGAATATCCAACAAACAGAGGAATGTTTATACCCGATTCTTTAGGAAAGAATTGCCCAATCTGTATAGTACTGCTAACATCGTACTGGTAAAAATCGTCCTTACTTCTTTCGTTAATTTTCTTTTCTATGGAGCCAAACCCGGGTTTAATGGTTGTTCCCGATACGGTTATCATACCTAAATCAGCCAGCTTTGCTGCCATCCTTGCGTTAGCGGCCCAGCCTCCTTTGGGTTCCGATTGGGTTAGTCGGAGCTCATTTAGCCAAATAATTCCCGATTTTGACTGTCCATCATCGGAAGGATCGCCTTCGCCTCTTGGGTTTCTGACTCCTATCATAATAACCCGAATATTACTTAGGCTTGGGTTACCTGTTATGCTTACCGTTTTGTTACCATCAATAATGGAGTATGGAGTTGTGTAATTAATAAGTGAACCCTCCTTGCGCATCTCATCGTTCCGGTCCATTTTTACTGTTTGGAAAACTTCCAGATCAATATCCATTAGGTTCTCTCTGGGCCATACAAGCTCTCTATCGCGCTCCCTGTTATTTGCATACCTACCATGAGGGGTAAGTATTAGCGGCACTTCATATTCGTAAAAGTTGTTGCTATAGTCGGTTCCCAAGCGAACAAAAACTGTTAGCTCTTCATCTTTTAGGGGCATGCCAGAAATCTCTTCGGCATGAATATCCATAAGCATACGGCGGTACTGCCTAATATCGTGGGTTACATTTTTGTAAACAGCCCTCGCATCGCCATCGGCAAGGTCAATCACCTTAAGTTCCATTGATTGCTCGTTGAGTTCTGTTAGTTGTGGCTGGCTGGGGTCAATAACCCTGTCTAGCCCGGGTGGGAGCACGTAGTTTACGGGCGTTCTAGTGGCGTTCTCCTCAATATTCACGGTTGACAAATCAAAAGCACCTATGGGCAGATCCGAAACGGGCATTCCCTCTTGCCCTTCAATTAGGGCACGCTGGTATTTTCGCCATTCTCCTCTAACTAACTCAAGTGTGGCAAAACGTAGGACTACCGTATCGGAGAAGTTCTTAAGGAACATCCTCATAAACCTGATTGACTTTAAATCGGGAGCTCCACCAACGGCTTTCTCGTATTCCTCAATTGGAATTTTAAACTGATACCAGTTAACCTCCGATTCTTCATCGTTGGCCAACCGGGCATTATATGTAACCTTATCTGTAATAAAGTTTCTACCTACCTCAAAATCTTCGGGGCGCATTGAAACGCGGTACTGATAGTAGCTTTCGTTCTCGTTCAGGGTGAAATCTTCGTTTATATCTTCTCCATCGGGTTGTATTTTCCCTGCCGATGTGTATGGTTCAACTATACCATCTGTTGTGGGCTGACCAGATGGTGTTGAATTTCCCTCAGTCTTGTTAATTCGTTTATATCTATCTAATATTCCAGCCTCCTGGGCATCGTATATGCTCGATTGGTAGTAACGGAAGTTGTCGTTGGAGGGGTCGTCAAAAGCATTCTGATACACCTCTGAGTCCTCACCATAAAGCTGAGCCAACTCAGCAAGATAGTTATCAAAGAATGTGCGTTCGTTTTCGGTGCTTAATCCATCAAGACCCACATCCTGAAATCTGCGGGTGTTTGGGTCGCTGTCAAAGGCATTAACCAACGATTGAACGGTGGGCACCAAGCCCCATTCTGTGGAATCAACATTTGTTAGCACATCGGATGTTGGCAGACCGTTCTCAAAGGATCTTCTCCCATCGCGCAGCACATCCTCAGAGATTTCACCTAAATTTATGTAAAAATCACCCCCTGCATGGGTGGAATCATAAACAAATGGATCCATTAGCCAGAACTCAATGTATTCAATGTTGGCTGTTTCAAAATCGGTGGTTTGTAACGATCTCATTAAACCTCCCCACATGTTGTCGGGGTTTGTGAAAAATCCATCCTCATCTAACCCTGATGTGTTATAGTTGTAAGAACCGCGTTCGTTTGGGTAGTATGCAAGGTTAAGTACAGGCAGGTTGGTTGGTAAACCCTGCGGTGTGTTTCGGTTTGGGAAAATCTCACGCTCATAAATCTCCCTTACAAAGTGACTGCTTTGCGTTTCAGGATTATTACGTATATGTCCAGGCGTTAGTGAGTTGTTTCTCAGGAAGAGCGGATCAATGGTGTACCAGGCAAGCAGAGCCCTCCTAAAGCCAAACTCAAGATCGTCTAACAGTTGCCCTTCAGGGAATATTTCAGGTTGATTTTGTGGTGTACTAGCATGTGTCCATGCATACCACGAACGTAGGTCGATAGATGTTTTGCTACCTTCAAAATCGTCAATATATGCGGTACCATCCTTGCCAACGGCTCTTGAGTGCCCAGGAATAAAGTGAGCAAACTCTGCATCTAAGGTTATTGTTGATTTTTCCTTAGTCTCAATAAAGGGAAGGAAGTCAACCGCTTTGGTTAAGAAACCCGATTCGGTTTGGTACGATGTGTTAAGCCCCCAGATGGTATTGCTAATGGCCTCGTCGCCATAATTTACTTTCTTTGTTAATGGCCTCTCGGTTAGGTTAAGAACGGTAGCGCCAATGTTAAATTTTTCTGAGAACTTATAGTCGAAATGAGATCCCACCAGCGTTTTTGTTTCAAAGTTGAAAAGATCCTGACTCTCGAGCGATATTTGGATGGGCGTACCAGATTCCAGCAAGCCGGGGTTTATGATTTTTACCGTTCCCATTATGTAGTCAACAGTAAAATCAACACCTTCGGTAAGTTGCATGCCTCCTGCGGTTACAACAACGGAACCCTGAGGAACATTTGCTGCATTTAGCGATATTTCGGAGCTCGAGGACGATTTGTATGTTCCGCTGATTCTGAATTTATTCTTTTCGGCAATTTGGCGAGCTTTGGTAAGTGTTGAGTCGTAAAGTTCTTGGTAAACATACTTCTCTGCAATGTCGGGATCGCCAATTTTGTTTGCCAAATAGCTGCCAAAGGGTTCCAGAACAGGGAAGATGATTTTACCATTTTCTGATTTTATTGTTATGCCTTCAATGAAATCGAACATACCATCTGAGCCGGGGTCTAGATTGCTATTTAGGTTATCGAGATTAAGAACAGTGATAAGAGGTTTGTTCTCAATATCACCTTCTGGGATATAGTTAACGGACGACCCTGTTAAGTCGTTTTGATATAGAATATTAAGGGTAAAATCGGTCTTATCAACCTGATATGCTCCAATTGAGTAAACGTTCTTCATCATCAGGTCCCATGTTGGTAGCTTAGGCGACAGGCTTGTTCCCTTAAGAAGTTTAATTATTAGAGCATTGGGTGCGCTAACTCCATCTGTTGAGAGTTCACCTACGCTGTACGTTTGTCCACCCATAGTGTACTCGAATGCAACACCAAGCACCTCATCGGTGTTTAGCGAGCTGTTAAGCGATATGTATCCTAATTCTGCATTAAGACTGTATTCCGATTGGCTCAGCATGCGTGCATTCTCAATTTTCTCATAGTCAACACCGCCAGTGAGGCTAGGGATTTGTGCCAGGGCTTGATTAACATCTGAGATGCTTCTTATGCCCGGAAGGTCAGTTACCCGTCCGTATAAATCGTTAAGCTCATTTCTGGGGTTGTTGCCGGATTGCTCCTGCGAAAATTCGGAATTGTATATGTTCTGGCTATTCTCACCAATATCATGAAATGCAATGATATCCCTTGCATCATCAAAGTCTGCACGTTTATTGGTAACCCATACCTCCACTCGGGTAATGTTAATTCCGCTATTAACAATGGGCAGGTTTTTAAGCGATTCGTTATAAGTATCGCGAAAGTAGTGAGAAAGGAAGAAGTGACGATTCTCTTCGTATTCGTCTGCCTGAATTTCAAAATCTTTCGTTTGTGCTCCGCCTTGAACCTCAATTACCTGCGTTTCGCTGTTTTGTTTTGAGAAAATACTGGTTACGGTTAAGTTCCCAAACTTGAGCTGAGTTTTAAGTCCAAACAAGCTGTGGCTACCTGTAATTAATGAGCCGGGTAGAGGAAGGGAGACGTTACCAGCTTCAATTTTCTGTATTATCTCGTCCTCAAAACCGGTGTATTCGAGCTTAACATTGTTTTCAAAATCGAAGGTGGCTTCGGTGTTGTAGTTAACCTCCATCCGAAGTTTTTCTCCTACCGTACCGTTAACGTTCATCTGAATTTTCGATTGAAAATCGAAGGTGATATTTTTTCGCAGGTCTTCTGATATTGTAGGGTTATCGGTACGTGAGCTGGTCACTCCAAAAACCAGTTCGGCATTACCCTGAGGAATTATTTCAATAACGTTGCTTCCAAATATCCTGTCAAATGTTTCGCCCCCAACTTCAAGCCTGGGAAGAATTCCTGCTCCTCTGGCATCCCTTTCCCCTTGTTGGCGTTGCTGCCAGTAGTCTCGCATTGACTGCTCAAAGCGAAATTCCTGATACTCCTTTTCGCTCATAACCGTAGGGGGGCGAATGTTAACATCGCCAATTTTGTAATATACTGTGTATTGCTTTGTTTTTGGATTGTACTCAACCTCAGTTTTTATATTTTGAGGTGGTGTCATGAAAAGGGGCGATGTTGTTTCTGTTGGGTCGTCGGAAGCTGGTATTGGGTAGCGTAGGTTGGTTGTGTCAGGAGATTGGGCATTGATTGAATTACTAACCGTTTCTGAGAAATTTTTTGAAATTCTGCCATTGGTTGTAGCAATAGATGTTACGGGGCTAGCAATACCCAATGCCAGAGTAAAAATCAGACCAAATGCTCGTGCCATCAAAAAGAATCCAGTATGCTTCAATTTAAATAGAAGTTAGTTTGTTTATAGCCCCTTAAGTGCATCTTTTATAACGCTTTCAACTGTATGATTTGGATTTTGCCTTAGTAGCTGATTAATAGATTTCTCAGCTGCGCTCTTGGCAAAACCAAGCATAACTAATGCTGATAACGCTTCTTCTCTAATGCTATTGTTCGATAAGCTTAAAATTTCTTGTTCTGCCAGTCCTTTGCCCAGTTTATCTTTTAGTTCAATAACTATTCTTTGTGCAGTTTTCAGGCCAATACCTTTTATTTGCTTAAGTAAATTAAAATCACCCTGAGCAATGGCCCTGGTTAGTTCGTCGGGCGAAAGCGATGAGAGTATAACCCTGCCTGTGTTGGCCCCAATGCCCGATACGGTTATCAGCAGGCGAAAAAGTTCGCGCTCCGATTTCTCGGAGAACCCGTAAAACAGATGGGCATCTTCTCTTACTACCTGATGCAGATAAAGCGTTGTTTCACTTTTGCCCTCAAGCTTTGCGAATGTGTGTAACGATACATTCACTGCGTACCCTATTCCATTGGCCTCAATAACGGCATAGGTAGGGTTGAGCTCAACAATGTTTCCAGTTATGAATTCGTACATAAGTTGAAATTTTTCTAAGGCTAAGGGTTCTTTTTTACAAGGGGTTCTGGTTTAACTCTTCGTAGTTTTTCCTGTTTTTAAAAACATCTATTGCCAGTAAAAGAGCATTACGGAAAGATTTTTCACTGGCAATGCCCTGTCCAGCAATCTCGAAAGCAGTACCGTGGGCTGGCGATGTACGAACAACAGAAAGTCCTGCCGTAAAGTTTATACCACTATCAAAGGCTAATGCTTTAAAAGGAGCAAGACCCTGGTCGTGGTACATTGCGAGTATTGCATCGAACTTGAAGAAATTTTCAGAGCCAAAAAAGCCGTCGGCTGGATATGGCCCCAGGGCAATTATGTTATCATCATTGGCTTTTTTTATTGCAGGTATAATAATATCCTGCTCTTCTTTTCCAAGCACACCGGCGTCGCCAGCATGGGGGTTTAACCCCAGCACAGCAATACGTGGTTTCCGTATTCCAAAATCTTTTATAAGGGTTTTGTTAAGCAGCTGTAGCTTTGATAAAATCAGCTCCTGGCTAAGGTCGCCTGCAACTTCGCTAAGTGGAACGTGCCCCGTTACCACCCCAACACGAATAAGGTCGCTCACCATGAGCATCAGCACTTCTTTGGCATCAAATTCGGTTGCGAGATATTCTGTGTGCCCCGGGAAATTAAATTTTGACGATTGTATGTTCTGCTTGTTAATTGGTGAGGTAACCAGCACGTCGATGCTTCCGTTTTTAAGGTCGTTAATGGCAGCCTCAAGCGAGGCTAACGAGCCTGCACCAGCTTGTTCAGTTGTTCTACCCAGCTCAACCCTAACACTATCGTCCATGCAGTTAATTATGTTCGATTTTCTTGTGTTTATCTCACCAATGCTTTTAATCTGGTTAAAGCTGAAGTTCTCCATGTTAATAGCCTTACGGTGGTATGCTGCAACCTTAGGGGAGCCGTACACAACGGGAATACAAATATCGTTAATCCGATTATCGGCTAAGGTTTTAATTATAACCTCATAACCAACTCCGTTAATATCACCCTGGGTTATTCCTACAACTATCTTATTGTCAATCATTTTATTGTGATGTTTTTATTATGCGTTTTGCTATGCTTGCATTTGTAATTAAGCAAACTTTCGCACTACTTTAAACAGGCAAAGATAGCAAATTGGCATAAACATGGAATAGCTTCTTTAAAAGAATTATTTAGGTATAATTAATCAACCATCAATGGTACATTTTAATAACTTTGTTGCATGTAATTTGTTTTTTTGTAATGATTATAAGCGATATTTTAAAACGAGCACTTGACTGCAAGGAGATATCTGTGCAGGAGGGTGCCATGCTTTTTGAGCAGGCATCGTTGTCGCAGCTAATTTTTGTTGCCAACGAGCTACGCAAGTATCATGTGCCAGGTCAAAAGGTTACATGGCAAATTGACAGGAATGTAAATATTACCAATGTTTGCATTGCTGGTTGCAAATTCTGTAATTTTCATTGCGGTTTAAAAAGTGAGCATGCTTATATTACTTCAGTGAAAGAGTACAAGCAGAAAATTGATGAGATGCTTGACTTAGGCGGTAACCAGCTCCTTTTGCAGGGAGGGTTGCACCCAAAATTGGGGTTAGATTTTTACACATCGCTATTCAGTGAGCTTAAACAAACGTACCCCGAAGTTAATCTACATGCATTGGGCCCACCAGAGATTGCACATATTGCCAGACTAGAGGGAATGACCTACAGGGAGGTTCTAACCAGCTTAATTGAATCTGGCTTAGGTAGCTTGCCCGGTGGTGGCGCAGAGATACTTGTTGACAGGGTACGTAAAGAGCTGTCGCCCGGTAAGCCTAATTCTGAGGCCTGGCTCTATGTTATGGCCGAGGCACACAAGCTGGGCCTGCTCACAAGCGCCACCATGATGTTTGGCCACATTGAAACCATTGAGGAGCGGATGGAGCACCTTGTTAAGCTGCGTTCGTTACAATCTCAAAAACCACTTGATGCTGTTGGCTTCTCCGCATTTATTTGCTGGCCCTACCAGGGCAAAGGCACCAAACTTGAGCGCCTGGGTGTGGGTACCAGCGTTACAACCCAGGAGTTTGTGCGTATGGTAGCCATTAGCCGTATTATGCTGCCAAACATTAAGCATATTCAAGCCTCGTGGCTAACTGCAGGAGTAGATGCTGCCCAGCTTTGCCTGCATGCTGGTGCTGATGATATGGGTTCAATAATGATTGAGGAGAACGTTGTATCATCGGCAGGCTCAAAAAATTCTCTTGATGCCAACGGAATGCAACGAGCCATTACCGAGGCTGGTTTTACCCCGCAGCTTCGCAATCAGGCGTATGAGTTTTTATAGCGGTTGTTTGCCATACCAGGTATCCAAAGCATAAACGACGAATAAAAAATCATTTTACTTACTATTAGTTTTAAATTCAAAAGTTTCGGATTTAAATAACTTTGTTTGTTAATATTTATTTGAAAATCAGTCGAGAGATAATTAGGGAAAGATATCAGCATTACTCACTGGTTTATTGAAGGCAACTGCAGAAGTATCTGAATACGGTTATATTTGATACTAAGAAAACGCCAGCCCACAGCTGATAATATTCTACTCATCAACCCCAATACACCACTTTTCTAAAATTATTCCATTTGCGACACTAGTTGTCGTTACTCCATGGTAGGTTTGTAAAAAAAAACCTATGGAAAGGAAAAGAGAACATTTCGCCAGTTTTACTATTGCAGGCTTTTCGTACTACGATGGTGCCCTTGTTTTTAATCAACTTAAAATTGGGCAGGAGGTTAAGCTTGTTGCCGAGCCAGCTAATATGTTCGACAAGAATGCCGTGGCGCTTTACCTTGATAACAACATGCTTGGGTACATTCCCAAAGCGTTTAACAGGGAGGTAAGCAAGGTGCTAAATGCTGGATATAGCATTTTT
>JAWLEY010000076.1:0-11515 GCA_041685855.1 Perlabentimonas sp.
AGGAAGATTCATTGGGTACTGCTCATTCTGTCTTTTTCTTTTGCCTGCTTGAATTAATTCGTGGTCCTGGTTAGGGAAAATAATAACATCGTAATTCTTCTGCAATTTTTCCTCGGCAATACTCCCTGGTCTAAGTATTTTATATGGAATATTATATGTGTCGAATAAATAGCGAGTCCATCCAGCATCCATATCATGAAACCAAGAATCAACTATTGCAATTCTTGGCATATTAATTTGCCACAATTGGGAAGTTTCAATAGAATTGGCGTAAACGGGAGCAACTTGTAAATCTAAGCCTTCAATTAATTCCTGAGCATCCTGAGCCAAAACAAAACTTCCCTTTGGGAAGGTTTCACCCGCCAACTCAATATCATTTGCTAATCGATGTACCTCTACTCCACTAGCTAATGCTTTAAACGCTACCTTATAACTTTCATTGCTGCCTGCATGAAAAACCATGTGCTTCTTACTCTCAGATTCTGTTTTGCTATATAAATTGGCATCAGCAACTGTCAGGCTGGCTTCTAACTCAGGTGATTTTGTATCAACTTCTGTTACGTTAAGCCCCATGGTAAGTGGCAACGACCAGCTGGTTACATCGTATGGTTTTATAATCTCTCCACCTGGCATGTATCTTCTTTCAGGGTATTCTTGTATCTCTAAAACCTCCTTAATAAAAGCTCTGAAAGGTTGAGCTAGAGTGACAACTACATCACTCTCCTTGTATATGGTGTTTTTTACGGTAACATCCTTTTTAAGATGATGTACAACCACTCCATGCTCATGAAGCAAACTTACCAAACGAGCCATCTCGCTTTTATTATTCTGATTTTTTGGGAAGACATAATAGTAAGGAGGCTCGTTGAGGCCCTTGTTGTACTCCTTAACTGCAATATCGTTCCTATGCTGCAGAATGCTCTCCCTGTGCAACGATGCGGTTTTAATCATTGAAAAGGTTGAACTAAGCTCATAGGCTACAATATCGCTCAAACGCCACCAACCACCTTCCCAGGGAGCTGTAAAATTAGCCCCCTTTTTGTACTCCGAAATACCTTTGCCCCACACTTTTAATTCATTCTTCTCTATATAAATGGGAGTAGCCGTTTTAACCGAAGCTGCCTCAGTGAGGAAGCTAACTACATTTTTCCAAAGACATGTTTCAGTAGAGCCTGGCCAGTAGTTATCAAATATGTACCTTTGAGCAATACCTTTCTGACCATGAGCAGTCATATCCTTTAGCATGTTGGCTCCAAAAAGTCCAATCCAACTCCAAAGAGATTCGTCAACATTCTGTGCTATTGGGTCATGGTTTGGTGGCACAAAATACCTTGCTCCTGTTGACCCCATCTGATGCTTCTCTACCATTACCTGAGGGAACCAATGCGTGCTTGATAACGCTGATATGGCCTTATTCTCTGGTTGAGTTAGGTGAATAAAATCACGATTTATGTTATGGCCAACATACTTATGGTAAACACCGGGCAGATTTGTAGCTTCAAATTTTGTCCCCTTGTTCTCCATGTAGTTGTGGTTTACCATATTCATACCATCAGGATTGTGGCTGGGAACCATCATGTAAACAACATTATTGAGCCAACTTAGGGTATCTTTTCCTGTAGCCTTTGCCAACCTATATGCAATAACTGGGGCCGCTTGTGCGGGAGCAACCTCTGTTGAGTGCATGGTAAGAGTACCTAACACAAATACTCTCCCGTCTTTTTTAAGATTATCAACCTCGGGCCGTTTTAAACTATAATCAAGTGCAAGCTGCTCATTAATTTTCTTTAAATTATCAAGATTTTTAATGTTCTCCTCGGATGATATGCACACCATATACAATGGTTTACCCATTGGCGTTTCACCAATTACAAAACTTTTTACACGAGGACTCTCTTTTTCTAGGGTTTTAAAATAATCAATCATCTCCTCGTAATCGAAAAGCATTCCATCTGTCCCTGGTTCAAAACCAAAATGCTGTTTTGGTGGAGATATTAGCTGACTATAAACATTTGGGGAGGCAAATACAACTATAAATATTGAAAGAATAGCTATTCTTTTAACTACATCTAAAATTATATATTTCATGTTTTCAAGGCTTTAGGTTATTCAAAGAAGTTCTATGAGGAATACCATATACTACTCAATTTGATTATTTCTATCTAATATGGTTTAATTATCAGTAACATGCATTAAAAATGCTTAATGGTTAAGGGTTTCTGCCTATTCAGTTGTAATTAATTGTAGTGATAATCATATAATTAATAGTTCTATTACGTATTATTTTTTTGCTTACATGCGATACTCTAAAATTAGTCATTTTAGATACATATCTGAAAAGGATTTAGTTAAACATTTCAAAAGCCATCTATAATTATGAAAAAAGGATTAAAACTAAAAACAAAACTAATTGGGCTTATCCTTACAGTTACCGTAATAATTTACATTGTAATAATTTCAATAATTATCAGCCGCACCCGTAACTCAAGTTATAACGATGCCGTTAAACTTGCCAATTCATATTCAGAGCAGTATGCTAACTTAGCAAATGTTACATTAACCTCATACTTAAGTTCTCTAAAGTCACTAACATCAATCTTTAACAATTTCAGAACCCTTCCAGAAGACCACCGCAGGGAGGTTCTGGCAAGCTACTTAAAGACTCAGCTTAAAGAAAACCCTAACTATCTTTCTGTATGGAGCATATTGGAAACTAATTCAATTGATAGCCTTGATGATAAATTTAGAAATACTGTTGGTAGTACAACCTTAGGTAATTTTCGCTATGTATTTTACAGGGATGGTTCTCTTATAAAACTAAGCGATTATATTGAGCAGGACTCTGCAGAGGTTTTAAGCGGAAAACTCTATTCAACAGCGAGGGAAAAGAAACATGAGATTATTGTAAATCCCTACTACTACTCCTATTCTGGGAAAAAAGAGGATGAAATACTACAAACAAATATTGTTACCCCAATTATTGATAACGGAAAATTTATGGGCGTTGTAGGAATAGATTTTCTGCTTGAGAGCTTTCAGGAGATTATTAAAGATGTTAAACCTTTTGAAAATAGCATTGCCCTTCTCCTTTCTAATGATGGAACAATTATTGGCCATCCTAATAAAGAATATATTGGGGAGAATATCATCGATATCAACTTATTTGAAGAGCAATCTGCAAAAATTAAAAATAGGATAGAAAATGGCGAATCTTTTAATATTAAGCAAACACTAAGGGGTGGCTCAAAAACATACGTTACCTTTTCGCCAATTTCTGTTGGGAAAACAGGTACTCCATGGTCTTTAGGAATTGTTGTACCCACTGAAGTAATTATGCAAAGCGCGAATAAAAATTTTATCCTCTCCTTAGCTTTAGGAATTATTGGGTTAATAATTCTAACGGTACTAATTGTATCAATTGCCAACAGCATTATATCGCCATTAAAGCATAGCGTTAACCTAACCAATTCTATCTCCGAGGGTAATCTAAATTCTAACATCAACATAAAAGTAAGTGACGATGAGCTGGGAGTTCTGGTTAATGCACTTAACAACATGATTTCAAAAATAAAAACCATAGTTTACAGTATTTATCAAGGTTCGGAAAACATCAACTCCGCAGGTAATGAGGTTAATAACTCTGCCATTCATTTATCGCAGGGTTCTAACGAGTTAGCCTCATCGGTAGAGCAAGTTTCCTCAACAATTGAGGATATGTTAGAGCGGATAAAGAATAACTCGAATAACTCGCTGAAGGCTTCGTCTGTTTCAGAGCAAACCTTAAATCAAATAAACCAGCTATCGAACAAATCAGAGCAAGCCAAAAATGCCAGCAAGATGATTTCAGACAAAATAAATGTAATAAACGATATTGCATTCCAAACCAACATACTCGCATTAAACGCTGCAGTTGAAGCAGCTAGAGCTGGAGAGCATGGAAAAGGTTTTGCAGTTGTTGCGGGTGAAGTAAAAAAACTGGCGGACAAGAGTAGAGTCGCCGCTGATGAAATTGTAAGGTTGGCTCTTGAAAGCCAAACCCTATCGGAAGAAGCAGGTCAAAAATTACTGAATCTTATTCCCGAAATTGAGGAAACAACGGAACTCATTAAAGGGATTAATTCTTCAAACCAGGAACAGGTCTCCAGCGCGAATGAAATTAGCAATGCGGTTCAACAAATAAGTAACATATCGCAGCAGAATGCTTCTACTAGCGAGCAACTCGCCTCAAACTCAGAGGAGTTAACCTCACAAGCTGAGGAATTGAAAAACACCATCAAATTTTTTAATATTAAATAATGCAAATAAAGAAGGGAGCAAAAGCTCCCTTTGTAATAATAATACTGTAATATGTTTAACCTCCAAAGTCATCAAATGCAATCATTTCGTCTGGCACACCCAAATCGTAAAGCATCTTAAATACTGCGTCGTTCATCATGGGAGGTCCACAAAGGTAGTACTCAATATCTTCGGGAGCCTCATGGTTCTTAAGATATTTATCTAAAATAACCTGATGAATAAACCCTGTATAGCCATCCCAATTATCCTCCTCTTTTGGTTCAGAAAGGGCAATTTCAAAATTAAAATTTGGGAACTGCTTCTCTATCACTCTAAAATGCTCCTCGTAAAAAATCTCTCTACGCGAACGAGCTCCATACCAGAAAGATGCTTTCCTACCAGTTTTTACGGTATTAAAAAGATGGAAAATATGCGAGCGCATTGGCGCCATGCCTGCACCTCCACCAATAAACATCATCTCATTATCAGTATCTTTTATAAAGAATTCTCCGTAAGGTCCGCTAATTTGCACCTTATCACCTGGCTTGCGAGAGAAGATAAAGCTTGAGCAAACGCCTGGGTTAACATTTTTAAATGTATTCTTATTCCTATCCCAAGGTGGAGTTGCAATACGTACATTGAGCATAATAATATTATCCTCAGCCGGATGATTTGCCATTGAGTAAGCCCTAAAGGTTTCCTCGGTATTCTTCATTTTCAAATCCCACATGTTGAAATTATCCCATTCATCGCGAAACTCTTCCTCAACATGAATATCTTTGGCAAAATCCACTTCAACTTTAGGCACATCAATTTGAATGTATCCGCCCGATTTAAAATCAAGCTTCTCACCTTCGGGCAACTTAACCACAAACTCTTTAATAAACGTTGCCACGTTCTTATTTGAAACAACCTCGCACTCCCACTTCTTAATATCGAGCACCTCTTTAGGAACTTGAATTTTTATATCCTCACGAATTTTTACCTGACAACCTAACCTCCAGTTGTTCATCTGCTCTCGCCTGGTAAAGTACCCAACCTCCGTTGGAAGAATAGAGCCTCCACCTTCTAGTACCTGACATTTACACATGGCACAAGTTCCACCACCTCCACACGCCGATGGCAGGTAAATATCATTGTTGCTAAGTGTTGTTAGAACAGTATCGCCGGGTTCAGTTTTTATCTCTTTATCATCGTTTACCGTAAGAGTAACCTCTCCCTGAGGGGTTAACTTTCTTTTTGCAAAAAGTAGAATAGCAACCAACAAACTGATAATTAACAAGAATACCAGAATTGAAGATAGGATTATGGTAAAATTTGATGCTAACAGTATCATATCTTAAAAAATTACAGTTTAATACCCATGAAAGTCATAAATGCAATACCCATTAGACCCGTTATAATAAATGTTATACCTAAACCTTTTAAAGGAGCTGGCACATTTGAATATTTAAGCTTCTCGCGAATGGCTGCAATACCTACTATTGCCAAAAACCAACCAACACCTGAACCTAATCCAAATACGGTTGCCTCAGTAAGGTTTGCATACTCACGTTCCTGCATAAAAAGCGACCCACCTAAAATAGCGCAATTAACGGCAATAAGGGGAAGGAATATTCCCAATGAACTATATAATGTTGGCGAAAATTTTTCTATAATCATTTCAACTAACTGAACCATAGATGCGATAACAGCAATAAACATGATAAATGAAAGGAAGTTTAAGTCCATATCAGCAAGGGCCGGACTAAGCCATGCTAAGGCTCCTGGCTGGAGCAAGTAATTTGAAATTATATAGTTAACAGGAACTGTTATTCCTAATACAAAAATTACTGCAAAACCTAATCCTGTTGATGTTTTTACAGTCTTGGATACTGCCAGGTAAGAGCACATACCTAAAAAGTATGCAAATATCATATTGTCAACAAATATTGACTTTACGAATATGCTCAGTAAATTTTCCATATTAAATAAGTTTTACTTTGTGACTTAACTTTCTATTTGATAAGTCTATATGATATATAAATGCTGTTAATTACAAAGATTGTTCTAATAACTAATCTTCCTCAATTAGCTCTCTGGTATGGCTACGCTGTATCCAAATTATTATACCAACAATAATTAAGGCCATTGGAGGCAAAATAAACAGACCATTATTCTCATAAAACCCACCATTACTTATATAGAATGATTCGGGTATTACCTGATAGTCCCATAAAGTTCCAGAACCAAACAACTCACGGAAAAAACCAACGATAACCAGAATAATTCCATAACCTATACCATTTCCAAGTCCATCCAGCGTAGCAGGCCATGGCTTGTTTCCTAAAGCGAATGCTTCTAACCTCCCCATAATAATACAGTTGGTAATAATCAGACCAACAAACACCGATAGCTGCTTACTAACATCATATGCAAATGCTTTTAGAACCTGATCAACAAGTATTACAAGCGATGCAATAATAACAAGCTGAACAATAATTCGGATTCTAGAGGGTATTGTTTTCCTTAAAACCGATGTAATTACATTTGCCAGCGTAATAACTGCAATAACAGAGATGGCCATAACAACCGAAGGTTCTAACTTTACCGTAACAGCAAGCGCCGAACAGATACCCAACACGAGGACTGTAATTGGATTGTTCTTATTTATTGGATCGGTTATTAGCCTAACGTTTTTTGCAGAAAATAATGGTTCACTGTCAATCTTAATGCTCATGACTTATTCTTTTAATTTTTTAAAATATTCCTGATATCCTTTCAGACAGTCTATTAGCATATCCTCTAACCCCTGACTGGTAATGGTACCCCCTGAAACGGCATCAACCCCATGGGGATCATCTGATGGAGCACCACCTTTTACCACTTTTACCGAGACAAGTTTGCCGTTGCTAAAAATCTTCTTCCCTTTAAATTGTTCCTGAAAATCGGCATTTGCAATCTCAGCACCCAAACCTGGTGTTTCAGATTGGTGAGCAAAGGAGGCACCGTATATAGTGTTAAGATCATCGTTCAAAGATAGGTAACCCCAAATTGGCCCCCATAGTCCTCTTCCCCGTAGTGGAAGAATATACTTTGTGGATCCATCGTCAATCTCTGCAATAAAAACTGGCAAATTCTGCTCTGCTTCTGGTTTGGCAAACTCTTCCTTTAGATTAACAGTAAAGGGATCAACCCCATCCACCTCCTCGCCAGCTTGATTTACCACAAGCTGCTCAACAATCACCCTATCAAACTCATTGCCAACGGCTTCATGTTTATTCTTGGCTTTCAATACTTCTTCAGCGCGTCCCACAGATTTAAGGATATCTATACGCTTCTCGGTTTCAACATTCTTCTGCTGAAAAGGACGAAGGGCGGTGGATGCTAATGAAAGTAGAGCAGCCACCACAACTACCATAATGGTTGAGTAAACGAAAATATATAAATTGCTCTGTTTCTTCATGGTTTTGCGTTTTAGCTGTTTTGAGCAGCAGCGGCTGCACGTTTTTTCCTTTTCTTAATGCTAGCTTCTATAATATAGTGGTCAATAAGTGGAGCAAAAGCATTCATTAATAAAATTGATAACATCATCCCCTCTGGGTAAGCGGGATTAACAACCCGAACAAGCACCGCAAGTAAACCAATAAGAAATCCGTAAATCCATTTGCCTTTCTCTGTTTGCGAACCGGTTACTGGGTCGGTTGCCATAAAAACTGCTCCAAATGCAAAACCACCCATTATAAGATGCTGCCAGGCTGGAACTTCCATAAAGGGGTTAACGGCAAAAGCGTTGAAAATTAAGCCCATAACCAAACCACCAACCACAGTTGAGGTAATTATTTTCCAACTTCCTATTCCTGTATAAATAAGAATAAATGCACCAATAAGGATTGCCGCTGTTGATGTTTCTCCGATTGAACCGGGAATAGTACCTATAAACATTTCCCAAGCGGAGGGAATCTTATCAATCTCATGGGCTGCTGCATTTGCTAACGGGGTTGCACCTGAAAATCCATCTACAATGCCTTCACCTTTTGATAATCCTGATACCCAAACATAATCACCGCTCATGTGCGATGGGTAAGCGAAGAAAAGGAATGCTCTGGCAAGCAGAGCGGGATTAAAAATGTTCATCCCTGTGCCTCCAAAAACTTCCTTCCCAATAACCACAGTAAATGCTGTTGCAAGAGCTACCATCCATAAAGGAATATCAACGGGAACTATTAATGGAATTAAAATACCAGTAACCAAAAAACCCTCATTTACCTCATGCTTACGAACCTGGGCAAATGCAAACTCAATTCCCAATCCTACAACGTAGGAAACAACTATAATGGGGAGAACCTTTCCCAAACCGTAAAGAACTATATCCCAAAATACAGGTTCAGTTCCTGTTGCCAGAGCGTTCTGGTAGCCTACATTCCATATTCCAAAGAGTAGTGCAGGAGTTAGAGCCATGATAACTATAAACATGGTTCTTTTCAAATCAATGGCATCACGTATGTGGCTCCCCTGCTTTGTTACCTTGTTAGGCACAAACAGCATGGTCTCAAATGCTTCAAAAGTGGAATGGAACATCTCCAACTTTCCATCCTTTTCGAAGTTTGGCTTAATTTTATCTATAAAATTGCGTAATGGTCTCATTATATAGTTTTTAAATATGCATTACCATTCAAAACATAATAAAAGTTCGAATCTTTGCTATTATCCCAGCTCTTTAATCATAAGTTCGATTCCATTGCGAATAATTGCCTGTACTTCGGTTTTTGATGTACACACATATTCACAAAGGGCAAAATCCTCTTCGGCTACCTCATAAATACCAAGGTTCTCCATTTTATCAATATCGTCAGCTAATATTGCCTTAACTAAGTGAACCGGATAAATATCCATGGGTAAAACCTTTTCGTACTGTCCGGTAACTACATACGCTCTCTCTCCTCCATGGTAGTTTGTATCAAGGCGATACTTTTTACCTGGCATTAGCCACGAGAAGAATGCTCTTGACATGCTATGCTTTCCAAACCCGGGTGCAGCCCAACCGAAAAACTCGTAATAATCACCTTCGGGAATTACAGAAATCATATTATCGTAAAACCCTAAGTAACCATTCTTGTCAATTTTTTTGCCAGTTAATACGTTACCGCTAATAAACCTAAGTTTTTCGGGTACATCAGTAATGTTATCATGTATAATATTAGCAATAGAAGCTCCGCTTTTAAGAATGAAGTAACGCGGCTTAGTAACTTCAGAACCAGCAAGGGCAATTACCTTAGTTGCATCGTATATGCCTTTATTAAATAATCGTCCTAGGATTATAACATCCTGCGGGCTGATTGTCCAAACAATCTCACCCTTATTAATGGAATCAATATGATGAATCTGAATACCAACATTTCCAGCAGGATGTGGCCCGGAAAAATGATTTAGCTGAACTCCTTTAGCCTTAGCAAACACACCACTCGGAGGAAAATCTGCGTTAACATTTAAATGAATTTTACCGCTTGTTAACTTTGAAAGGGCATCTATACCTGTTTGAAAAGCTTCGGCCTCATCCTTAACAGCAAAATCTAAATCGGGGGATAACGGGGCCGTATCAAAAGCTGATATATGTATTGCTTTTGGCTTGTCGGTGGGTTTAGCAACTACGGCGTAAGGCCTCTGCTTTAATGCAGGCCATACTCCACTTTTCAGCATTTTGGCAATAACTTCCTCGCGCGAGAGGGTCTTCGGTTCTGACTTCCCAAAATCCTCATATTCCTGCTCAGTGTCGGGCTTAATTGTAATCTCAAGAATTTTCCTTCTCTCGCCTCTTTTAACAAGATGCACCTCTCCACTAACCGGGGAGGTAAATAGTACATCGGGGTTACGCTTATCAAAATAAACTGGCGAACCTGCTTTTACCTTATCTCCTTCCTTTACGGAGAGTTTTGGCGTTAAACCAGGAAAATCGATTGGTTTTACAGCATACGACTCTGCCTGCTCTGCTCTGGTAAATACTTTCTCTGCTTCACCCTTTAGCGGAATATTCAAGCCTTTACGAATCTTATATACCTTCGGCATGATTATAGTTTTGTTAATGATTTCAGGAACAAAAATAATAAAATATCAACAAGAGAGTTAAAAAAAAACTTCACAAATATAATAACCTATATTTATTTACATATATATAATATTAACATGGCATGTAACTATACTACATAAAATCAACAAAGTTGCTGGAAACAACCTTTGGACTTATATTTGTAGTTTAAAATTAGTATAAAGTTAAAAATATTTATACGATATTCAAACGTCAATAAAATCAACTTAAAAAGTTATGTTGCATAAAAAAAACAACAAAGGAGCTGCATTTATCAGTCTTGTACTTATCCTCTGTTATTTCACAAACAACATTTATGGTGCAGGAAATGTTCAGGATAAAATTGAGAATAAGATTGAATTTGTTAGTACCTCTGATATTAAATCGGTTAAATTCCATAAGTTAGGATGGGAACTATCCGAGGTTGTAATGGAACATAATACTAACGAGAAGCTGGTAATTAGTTTTGATGATGTATCCGAAAGCCCAAAGTCTTACTCATACACTATTGAACACTGTGACTCAGAATGGATTCCTTCTTCCCTATTTTATAATGATTACATTGATGGATTTGAAATTAATGAAATAAGGGACTACAGCTACTCAAGCGGAACAATTTTTGACTACATGCACTGTAGGCTTGAAATACCGAATGATGACATTAAACTTAAAATTTCTGGGAACTACATTATAAAAATATTTAACACGTATGAGCCTGAGAAAATTTTGATTCAACGAAAATTCATCGTTTACGAAACTCTTGTTAAAATTGATGCTAATATTCGTCAACCTTCAGCAGGAATAGACAGACAATCGGGACAGCAGGTTGATTTGAAAATTAATACTGGTAATATTAGAGTTAATGACCCTTTCTCGGATATTAAAACTGTAGTTTGCCAGAATTACTTATTCCAAGGATGCAAAAAGAACGTAAAACCAACCTATGTGAGAGGTAATGAGCTGGATTACTCTCACCCAAATGCTCTAATATTTGACGGTGGCAATGAGTTCAGAATTTTTGACCTGAAAAATATTCGATATGTATCGCAGGGTATAAAATCAATTGATTTTCATAGCGGAGTTTTTCATGCCCAGCTTACTCCTGACAAAAGCCGCAGAAGGCAAGGTTATACCAGTCAATCCGATTTAGACGGAAAGTTTGTGGTGAGCCTTGAA
>JAWLEY010000077.1:0-11421 GCA_041685855.1 Perlabentimonas sp.
AAAAGAACAAGTAAAGATAACGCTGCACTAACAAGAATATTAAATGGGATGGAACGTAATAATCTTGTTAATAGAATTGCAAGCGCATCAGACAAGCGTTCCTTTCAAATAATTCTAACAGAGTACGCTAAGAGTATTTTTGAAAATTTAAAGATTATTGAACAAGCTGTTCTTGAAAAATCTACTGCGGGTTTAAACCCTATAGAAGTTAAAGAACTTATTAGGATGCTTGAGCATCAGTTTAAACAGTTAGATTAAAAAAACTCTGATAGGTTTTTAGTCCTACCAGAGTTTAATATATATAAGAATTTATATCGTTTTTTTTACCGCTGTAAGCAGATTTAGGTGTTCATTGCCCCGCAAACATTAATAACCTGCCCGCTTATATATGTTGACATATCGGAACCTAAAAATACTGTTGCATCAGCAACATCTTCGGGCGTTCCACCCCTTTTTAGGGGAATTTTTGAAACCCACTCGTTGCGCACCTCCTCGGGTAGCTGATGCGTCATTTCAGTTATAATAAAGCCTGGGGCAATTGCATTGCAACGTATATTCCTTGAACCTAACTCTTTGGCTACAGATTTAGTAAATCCAATAATTCCAGCTTTTGATGCAGAGTAGTTTGACTGTCCTGCATTACCCGACACTCCCACTACCGAACTCATATTAATAATTGAACCTGACTTCTGCTTAAGCATATATTTCTGTGCTGCTTTGGTAAGGTTAAATACAGATTTCAGGTTAATGTTCATCACTAAATCCCACTGCTCTTCAGTCATGCGCATTAATAGTGTATCACGAGTTATACCTGCATTATTTACAAGTATATCAATACTGCCAAACTCTTTCACAATCTCATCAACAGTGGCTTGAGATGCATCTAGTTTACTGGCATCAGAAACGTAACCCTTGGCCTTAACTCCCAAGTCATTCAGTTCCTTCTCAAGATTTTTAAAATTATCATCAGCATTCATATCGGTAAATGCCACGTTGGCACCCTGCTTAGCAAAGGCAATGGCTATAGCGCGACCAATGCCGCGAGCACCGCCGGTAACTAACCCTGTTTTTCCTTCGAGTAGTTTCATGTTTTTTGTTTTTTATAGTTGATTTCGAAGGCAAAGTTAAAAAAAGAATGTTGAAAATTTAAAAACTGTATGTAAATTGCTTACGTTGCTAATTCTCTAGAAAAACATCTTTTCTTGGTAATTTTTCTGAATAGTTGGCTGTTTGATATACCAAAGATGACACAACAACTGCCGCCTGCTTTAAATCGCCTTGCTGAATTCGCTCATAAGTATCCATGTTGGTGTGGTAACCCCTTCCATAATCAATTCTATCCTGTATAAAAGCAAAGCCGGGTATTCCCACCCTGTTAAACACAACATGGTCGGAGCTTCCTGGGTTTCGCATAGATGTTACAAAAACACCTAAATCCTCTACTGGCTTAAAAAACTCATCAAAAATCGGCTTTAATGCAAAATTATCGTGCAGGAAAATCCCCCTTATTCTTCCAGTACCGTAATCAAAATTATAGTATGCAGATATCTTGTCAAACTCAGGGCCCTCCTCATTGGTATCCCAGTTATATATATTCTTACTGGCCCAATTTCTTGAACCATGTAGCCCCTGCTCTTCGTTTCCCCATAATGCCAGGCGAACAGTCCTGTCGAGTTTCACACCAGATTCTTTAAGAATTCTCATAACCTCCATCATTACAACTACACCTGAACCATTATCGTTCCCTCCTGTTCCGGGGTGCCAAGAATCAATGTGGGCACCAATCATTACAACCTCGTCTTTTAATTTTCTGTCAGACCCTTCTATTTCTGCTATAACGTTATAGCCCTGAATATCATCTTTAACCAGCCTGTTTTTTACATCCAACTCCAGCTGAACTTTAACATCTCTATCAATTAGCCTAACCATACGAGCATAGTGCTCATGTGTCATGTCAATAATTGGCATACCCAGCTCCTCAAGGAGCCTACCATGCCTGTCGCCTCCGCTTCTTACAGTGCCAAATGAGCCTGATTTTTCAATAAGTGCGATAGCTCCTTCTGCCTCGCAAAAATCTTTAAAATCGGAATACGACAAATAATCATTACCTGAAGAGTTTGAATATTTACGCTCCTGCATATATGGGTCAGTATCTGCTCTGTATTCTGGTGCGTTATCGTATCGTTCCAAATCCTCATCTGAGAACCTTGTGGCTGAGGGTTTAAAGGAAACCTCTAATTCGTTTTCATGAGGTGTAATAACAATCTTGCCTGATAGTTTATCCGTATAGACTTCTAAATCTTCTTTAGTTTTTGCATTAACCAACACAACTTCTGCCTGTGTAAATCCATTAGTGCTCCCTGACCATGCCTGCGGAACTGCAATAAGAGGTTGATAGTACGGTTCTTTCATGGCAACATAAAACTTTTCCATTTGCCATCCGTTACCAAACTCACCCCAGGGCTCTGCTTTTGCAACTACTCCCATATCGTTTAATGCTTCCTCAGCCCAGAGAATTGAATTGTTAAAACCTTCACTACCACTAAGTCGAGGGCCAATAATATCGGTTAACTGTATTGCTAACTCATGTATATGAGAATTATTTAATCCCTCGTTCCTGATTTTGTGATAATCAGTATAATCATCAACCTGAGAAAATACTATACTCGGATTTAGTAGTAATAACAGAATAAATAACCTTAAGAACAACAAGTTTAATGTTTTCATAATACTAAGATTTTGATATGTTTTTTTGATTTAGACTCACAACCATTACAGTCGTTTAATAATAACATGCACCAACTATATTTAAGCAGTATATTTTGTGATAATTAAAAAATATGCTGTATTTTCACAAGCTGATAGGTTCTTCAGATAAAAATAGTAGCAAATTCTTTTGAAAAGCAAGCCATATGAGAATCAGGTTAAAAATTAGAAGCAAGTTAATGCTGTCAATCCTTTTCATAACCGCCATTGCTTACGCAATTACAGTTGGTTACCTTGTAGTGAAACTTTATAACATCTCCCTCCGCGAGGCCTACGAAAAGGCTGATTTGACAGCTAAAGAGAGCGCCAACCTGGTTCGAAACTTTCTTAATAAGGATATGGATATTTCAAGAACCATGGTTCACACCTTTAGAGATTTTCAAAACATGCCTCAAGAAAGAAGGGTCCCCTACTTTATAGATATGATTCATGGAATTGCGGTTGAGAACCCCGATATTCTATCAGTATGGGGTAGCTGGGAAATAAGCATGCTTGATAGCACCTACACAAAGCCGTACGGAAGACATAGGTATACTTTCTATAGGGAGAACGAACTGTTAAAGTATAAAGAGGAAACCTTAAATACAGAGGGTGATGATATTGGAGGCGGGTATCATAACGTAAAACTTTCCAAAAAGGAAGCCATGATTGACCCATACTGGTTTTCGTACACAGAGAACAGTCCCCTATTGTTAGAATCGAGCACAGCTGTTCCACTTTTAGATACAACCGGAAGGTTTGCTGGATTATTTGGATTAGACATTGAACTGTCACATTATCAATCAATAACAAACTCAATAGAACCTTTTGACAATAGCTTGTCAATAATGCTGTCGCATAATGGAACAATCGTTGGGCATCCAAACGATGACCTTCTTGGTGAAAAATTTGCTGAGCATTTTGAGAGTATAAACGAACAATATAAAATTACGGAAAAAGTTTACAATGGGGAGGATTTCTCTTTTGTAATGGTTGATTCATTGGACGGAGAGGAATACTATAGTACATTCGCATCAATACCAATTGGTGAAACAGATACCCCATGGTCTTTTGGTCTAAAGGTACCTACGAGCGTTCTGATTAGCGAAGCCAAAGCCGTTTCAAGAAACTCAATAATACTTAGTCTGGTGGGATTAGGAGTTCTCGCAGTTGCACTATGGCTTATTGCTTACAGCATTACAGTTCCCCTAACAAGAGCAAGAAATGTGCTAAGAAAGTTGGCGCTTGGCAAAATCGATTCAAAAAACAAGCTTAATGTTAAAACGGGTGATGAAGTAGAAGATATCAGCACATCAATTAACACACTAATTGATGGACTTTCAAAAACATCTAGCTTTGCTAACGAGATAGGTAAAGGTAACCTGAAAGTTGATTTCAAAAAGTTGAGTGACAGTGATGTTCTTGGAGAATCGCTTCTTGAAATGCGTAAAAGTTTAATTCACGCCAAGGAGCAGGAGGAACTCAGAAAGCTTGAGGACGATAAAATAAACTGGGCAACCTCAGGTATGGCGAAATTTGCTGAAATACTTAGGCAAAATAACGACAATATGGAGGAGTTCTCCTACCAGCTTATTAGCAATATTGTTAAGTATATAAACGCAAGCATTGGCGCATTTTTCCTATATAACGATGACGATAAGGAAGATATTCATTTTGAATTAATTGCATCGTATGCATACGAACGTAGAAAGCATATTGACAAAAGGTTGGAAGTGGGCGAAGGTTTAGTAGGAAGATGTGCTCAGGAACTGGAAACCATTTTTTTAACAGATATTCCCGAGGATTACGTTCAGATTGGCTCCGGGCTTGGCCAAGATAACCCCAGAAGCCTACTTTTAGTTCCTCTTAAACTAAACGAAGTAGTTTACGGAGTGGTAGAACTAGCAAGCCTTGAAGTATTTGAACCCCATGTAATTGATTTTGTTGAAAAAATTGGTGAGAGTATTGCTGCAACAATATCTACAGTAAAAATAAACCTAAAAACGGTAAAGTTACTGGAAGAGTCACGCATTAAATCAGAGGAACTTGCCTCACAAGAGGAGGAGATGCGCCAAAATATGGAGGAGCTCCAGTCAACACAAGAGGAAGCCGCACGTAAAACGGCCGAAATGGAAAGCCTAATTAATGCGCTTAACGAATCGAGCTACGTTATTGAGTACGACGAGAAGGGTAAGGTAATATCGGTTAACGATGCATACCTGAAGCTTACAAACCAATCGGCCGACCAGATTATTGGAACGCATCATGCTGATAACCTTTTGCTGGATGACCAGCAACTGGAAGAATACAATAAATTTTGGGACACCCTAATAAAGGGTAATATTAAGAAAGAAACCAGCAAAGTTAAACTTGATGGCAATGTTTACACGTTTATCGAGACCTACTCCCCTATATTTGATGAGAACCATAAGGTAGTTAAGGTTCTGAAGATTGCACACAATATAACCGATTTCATAAACGATGATGAATCGAAGAGCAAAACGGTGAGAAAAAAGAAAAAGTAGAAATACACCTTAAAGGGAGATAACAAAAAAGGGGTGACTCAAAAATCTAGAGACACCCCAAAATTTATATGCTATTTGAGAAAATGCTAAAAATCAGATTCAATACATTTGTGAGGTATTTCTAATCCACTAAACTCAAACAGCTCTTCACCAGACTCTTTCATCTCTTCATCATCAGTTTCAAAGTACCATTCTACAAATAGTGAAACACCTAGTTCTGTGTACTCATTAATTTTTTGCAATAACGTAATTAAATACTTGTAGGTAGCAGAATTAAAGTAACGAAAAAAGAAGATAACCTTTAATTCCTTAACAGCATTGGTCTTTTTTAAATACGTCTTGTAATCATCGAGCCAGCTCATTACTGGTTCAAAGTATTTTGTTACATTCTCCGGATGGCAAATACCTTTAATTGTAAAAAGGCCCTTCACAGGGTCAAAAATAATCTCTGGAGAATCTTTTCTAGGTTTGATATGTAATTTTTTCATGGTAAATCTTTCAATTTTATTCAACTTTGGGTATAAAGTTGAAGGGAATATTTAACAAGTCAGAAAATTCTTCACCTGCCTCTTCAAGTTCAGCATCCAGTTGAGGATATTTCCACGTAACCTCCACTAGGTTGCCTGATTTATAAATCTCCCTGACTTTAGACAGTATTATCAGAATCATTTTGGATGATGCTGTATTAAAGTAATCAAAATCAAGCACTAAATGCGTATTTTGATTAGGAGATGTTCGGTACTTGTCAAACCATTCAATTAGTGGATTATAGAAACTCTTAACGTCTTCGGGCAAACTCTTGCCTTCAATTAAAAAATCGCCCGTTTCAATATTTAAATAAACGCGTGGTGTAATTTCTGTTGGTGCAATATCAATAACGTCCATTTACTTAATGGTTTAATAACAAGTATATGCCTACACCTTATTCAGATATAGGCTGATAGCTAATAAAGTTAAAGGGAATCTCTACAATATCTGCATAATCTTCTCCTGCATCCTGCATATCCTCATCATCATCCTGATAGTACCAATCTACAACAACCTTTTTACCTGCATCGTGCATTTCTTTAATCTTCTCAAAAATCTCTAGAATCATTTTTGAAGAAGCAGTGTTGAAATAGTCCATTTTAATTTTAAACACGGTTTCAGGATTTGGCGACGCGGCATATTCTTCAAGCCATTTAATAAGAGGACTATAAAACTCCTTCACATCCTCTGGTAAAGATTTGCCTGAAATTGAGAATTCACCTTTGTCCTTATCGAAGAGAACCTCGGGTGTTTCATGTGACCCCTTAATGCTAAGTACTTCCATTTTGCTATTAGGTTAAAATTATATTGAGTTTACAAATATTTTCTCTTTATAAACAAATTTACAACTAAAGTTATGAATAAGCAAACCTGTTATGGCAATTTATATGAACTTTTTAGAAGTATTTTCAGCAAAAAAAATCAGGAATTTATCAAACCTCTATCTTCTCAACCCAACTCTTCACTCTATCCTTGTTTTTTTTATGCTGATTTTCAAAATCTAAAATCAATCCTAAAAATTTATTATTCTTCAATGCTTTTGACGATTCAAAAGTATAACCATGGGTTGAGGTTTGTCCAATTGCCTTTGCACCGGCACTCTCAAATACTTCTGCAAGCAGGCCAACTGCATCGCCAAAATTCTCAGGATACTTAACCTGATCACCATTGCCAAAGAGGGCAATTCTTTTGCCTTTAAGTTTTAAATCTTCAATGGCAGGAACCATTTCGTCCCAATAGGGCGGCAGCTCTCCATCGAACCATGTAGGCGCGCCAAGAATCAATAAATCATAGTCTTCCAACTTCTTGGGAGACAACTCCTCAATATCTAAGTCGTTAATTCCTTCCGATTTTGAAAAATCTTTTATCATTTTTGCAACCTGTGAGGTTTTTACTGCCTTGTGGCTATATACTAATGCTATTTTCATGACTTAACTTATTTTAAAAATATTTCAAAGATTTTAGAATTTTGCAAGTTCAACGGCAGCCTTGTAAATTTTTTCGGTGTTAGGCAGTATTGCTCCTTCCAAAATCCGGTTAAACCCAACGGGTGTAAAAGTTGCTCCTACCCTTTTTACGGGTCCATCAAGATATTCAAATGCTTGCTCGGCAATTATTGCAGCAATTTCACCACCAAAACCTGCAAAAACCTTATCCTCATGAACCACCAAAACTTTACTTGTCTTTTTCACAGACTCTAGAATAGTTTCCGTATCAAGTGGAATTATAGAGCGTATGTCAACCACTTCGGCGTCCACTCCATTCTCTTCTGCTAGTTTATTTGCTGCTTCAAGGCACATGTGTGTAGTATTACCAAAAGTAATAATGGACATATCTTTGCCTTCCCTCCTAACCCTTGCCTTACCAAAAGGTACTTCAAATTCGTCGGGTATTGGAGTTGCTGCCTTGGGAGAATTGTAGAGTGCTTTTGGTTCTAAGAAAAGTGTCATTCCCTTAGAACGCATGCTGGTTCGAAGCAATCCTGCTGCATCATCGGCAAATGAAGGGTAAACAATGCGCACACCTGGAATTGTTGACAAAGCACCCTCAATGGTTTGCGAATGGTACAATCCGCCTCCAATATAACCGCCGCTCGCAAGTCGGATTGTTACATTGGGTACAAATTTGCCATTGCTTCTCCAGTAATCATGTGCAGAATCAACATACTGCTCCATGGCAGGCCAGAAATAGTCAGCAAACTCAGCACCTTCAACAACAACCCTTATCTTTTCTGAGAAACGGCTCATTCCATTGGCAGTACCTAAAATATAGTCTTCAGCTATTGGACCATTAAAAACTCTATCCTTACCAAATTCTTGCTGCATGCCCTTAGATACATTGAATATACCACCCTTGTCTTTATTGGCCATATCCTGTCCCCATATAAATGTGTCAGGATTATGCCTGAACTCCTCCTTTAATGTGGTATTTAGCGCCTCAATGAATTTTTTTGGTTCGCCTTTATCATTATGTGTACCATCCTTAAACTTCTTTGGTGTGTATGGCTCAGGAAGAACAAAATCATGAATTGAGTCAGGGCTAGGGTCTGGAGCTGACAAGGCCGCTTTATGGGCAGCTTTTACCTCTTGTTTCACTTTTTCTTCTATGGCAACAAGCTCATCCTCTGTAAATTTTTCGTATTTCAGAAGCATGCGACGAAACTTTGCAAGCGGGTCGGCCCATTCAACGTATTCCATCTCCCCTTTATCTCTGTAAAGTTCGTGCCTGTCAGAATTAGAGTGTGAGTGAATACGTACGCAGTTTGCCTGTACTATTGAGGGTTTTTGATTATCGATGGACCATTTTTTGGCTTCCGCCAAGGTGTTCATTGAATCAAATACATCCTTACCATTGCAATGGAAAATCTTCAGGTTTTTAAAGCCAGAGAAATTATTAGCAACTTTACGGTTTGCCGTTTGGTCCTCCTTGGGAACAGATATTCCGTAACCGTTATCCTGCAATACGAAAACCACTGGTAGTTGCTCGTTCGATGCTCCATTAATGGCTTCGTAAACGTAACCCTCAGATACTGATGACTCCCCCTGAGAGCTAAAAACAACGCCCTTATGATTGTATCTTTTAAAAGCCCTTCCAACTCCTGACGCCTGCTGTGTATGGTTACCAGTACAACTTGACGAGTTGTGGATATTAAGCTCTGCTTTAGCAAAATGATTGCTCATGTGCCTTCCACCGCTGGATGGGTCGGTGTCTTTTGATATTCCGTTTAGTATAATCTCCTCAGTAGTCATGCCAGCAGACAGAACTGTTAACATGTCCCTATAGTAGGGAAATAGGTGGTCGGTTTTTTTGTCGAAAATTTGCCCAATGGCTAACTGAATACCATCGTGACCAGCATAGGGTGCATGATAGCTCCAGCCTATAGCTTGCTTTAAGTAATTTGGTGCTCGCTCATCAAGAGCTCGTCCCAACGTCATTAGGTGAAACCACTTTTTTAGTGTTTCCTTAGGAGTTTGCTTAATGCCAAACTGTTTATCGTTTCTTTTAATATAGGTCATTATTACTTGGTTAAAATGTTAGCAATCTTATTTACCTCATTCAAAAATTTTGAAAATTTACTTAATGGATGGCTTTACACCTCTCTGTTTGCATCAAACTGCTCAAGGTAATCAGCAACTTTCCTTAAAAAAGCGCCACCAAGTGCACCATTAATTATACGATGGTCATACGAGAGGCTCAGAAACATTTTATGTCGGGGTACAATAATATCACCATGCTCTGTTTCAACTACAGCGGGTTTCTTCTCAATAGTTCCCGTTGCTAAAATTGCCGCCTGAGGTTGTGATATAATGGGAGTACCCATTACATTTCTGAAAGAACCAAAATTTGTAATAGAGAATGTTCCTTCCTGAATATCATCGGCAGAGAGCTTGTTATTTCGTGCTGCGTCAGCCAGATTGTTAATTGTCTCGGCAAGACCAGGGATGTTGTATTTGTCAGCATCGTGAACTACGGGAACTATTAGATTGCCATCGGGTTTTGCAACGGCAATTCCAATGTTCACCCGTCCCTTAACAATTATCTTATCACCATTTACGGAGGTATTTACCATGGGGAAATCGCGCAGGGCTCTAGCTACTGCTTCTGTAAATACAGGCATGTAGGTAAGCTTAACCTTGTATTTATTCTGATATGCGTCCTTCATCATTGTGCGCCACTTAACTAATGCAGTCACATCGGCCTCCACCATATTTGTTACGTGTGGAGATGTTTGCTTCGACATAACCATATGGTCGGCAATAAGCTTGCGCATACGGTCCATCTCTATAATTTCATCGCCGGCACTAACGGAGGCCTGAACGCCTTGCTTAGTATCAGGAGCACTCTGCTTTTTGCTGCTATCTTTTGCAGAATCTTGCCCTTCGGATGATTTAAGAAAACTAATAACATCCTCTTTCCTTACACGGCCATCTTTGCCTGTCCCTTCAATTTTATCTAAGGTTTCCTGACTTATATTCTCCTCCTTAGCAATACTCTTTACCAATGGGCTATAAAAACGATTGCCTGATGATTGCACCTCTGGTTTCTCATTCTTCTCAATACTCTCATCTTTTTCAGAGTCAACAGTTTCAGTTTTTTTATCCTCCTTTTTATCTTCCTTCTCATCTTCTGAACCATCTTCATCACCAGTATCGATAATAGCAATTACCTCACCTACAGGCACCAAGTCATCCACTTTAAAATGAATTTTCTTTACGGTTCCAGCTACTGGCGAAGGTATCTCAGAATCAACCTTATCGGTAGCAATCTCAAGTAGATTATCGTCCTCTTCAACTACGTCACCTTCTTTTACAAACCACTTGGTAATAGTTGCTTGCTCAACGCTTTCGCCCATTTTTGGCATTTTTATCTCGAACATATCGTAAGTGTTTTAAATATTTATCTAAATAATAAACATGAGACACGATTATTTGTTCGTTTACGATTTGATTTTAATCTGATACAGAAGAAATGTAAAAAATCAATCGTGTAGTTATTTTTCAAGGAAATTATCTGGCTATCTTTGCCATACAAATAATCACATGGAACCTAAAGATGCAATAATATCAACGGCATACATGCCCCCAATAAAATTGGTTCAGATAGTACTTAGGCACAAGAGGGTGTTTGTTGAGAAGCATGAAACATACCCAAAACAGACTTACAGGAATCGTTGTGTAATATATGGTGCTAATGGCCCTTTACCATTAACCATACCCGTAATTAAACCAAATGGGAACAGAACTAAAACATCGGAAGTACTAATTGACTATTCAGTTAAATGGAGGAAAGAGCATTGGCGAGCTTTAGAATCTGCCTACAAGAGTTCTGCTTTTTTTGAGTTAATAAGAGACTACTTTGACCCTTTTTATGAAAAAGAGTGGAAGTACCTTTGGGACTATAATCTAGATATTATGAGGGTAGTTTTTGGTTTACTCAATACTGAAGTTGAAATTCTTGAAACGAAAGAATACATTAAAGACTATCCCGAAAATGTAAATGATTTCAGAAATACGATTACACCCAAAAAGAACAGTATTATATTTGAGCAGAAACCATATTTTCAGATTTTTAGCAATAAGCACGGGTTTAAACCAAACCTCTCCGTTTTCGATTTAATATGTAA
>JAWLEY010000078.1:0-11419 GCA_041685855.1 Perlabentimonas sp.
CTATTTCGAGGTATAGTTTTTAGTATCATCGCAGGGTTCCTATTGGCCTATCCTGATTTGTTTATTATACGTTTTTTAAACAAAGTTGCACCGTGGAGTCAAAAAACTATTAAAAGGCTTCTTATTCAGATAACTCTTTCTGTCTCCTTTGCTTTGTTAATTTCAATTGTTTTCACATTAATAGGGAATGCCTTAACACCCTACACTGAGGACTTGAAGGGGGTGTTCGTAAGTAATGCGCTAATATTTAGCGGGTTAAATATTCTTGTGATATCTATTTTTGAAGGTTGGATATTTTTTAAACAACACAGGCAGGCAGAACAAAAAGCTAAAAACCTTCAGGAGGAGCTTTCGCAAATAAAATTTGAGGTTCTAAAAAGCCAGATAAATCCGCACTTCATGTTTAACAGTCTAAATGTATTATCTGGTTTAATAAACAAAGACACAGCTAAAGCTCATCAATTTATAGATGAGTTCTCGCATATCTATCGTTATGTGCTAGAAACCATTGAGCAGCCTGTTGCTACTCTTGGAAAGGAACTCGACTTTATGCGTTCTTACCTCTTTTTGCAGCAAATTCGGTATGGCGCTCATTTAATCTACTCTATTGAGATACCCGCTAGCCTTATGAAACTATTCTTACCTCCATTATCTTTACAAGTAGTGCTTGAAAATGCCATAAAGCATAATGTTATTAATGAATCTAAGCCCCTAAAAATTGAAGTTTTCAGTAAAGACAATCTTCTGATTGTTAAAAATAATCTTCAGCCCAAAATCTCAGTTGGCCATTCAACAGGCCTAGGGTTGAAAAATCTGACGAAGCGTTATGGGATGATTTGTTCTGAAAAGCCTGTTTTTTCTGTTAATACTAATTATTATATTGCAAAACTTCCCTTAATTGATATTGAATAGAATGGATGTACTTATTATTGAAGATGAAAATCTTGCTGCCGAGAAGTTGGAATCGATGCTTCAGGATGCTGCTCCTGAAATGAAAATTGTAGCTAAGTTGGGCTCAATTAAAGAATCGGTAAAATGGTTGCAGCAAAACAAAGCAGACTTGATTTTTCTCGATGTTCAACTTTCTGATGGGATTAGTTTTAGTATTTTTAATCAGGTGGCAGTTTCCACTCCCATAATATTTACTACCGCATACGACCAATATGCCATAAAAGCATTTCAGTTTAACAGCGTTTCTTACCTTTTAAAACCTATTCGTAAAAGCGATTTGGTTGAGAGCCTTCAAAAGTACCGCAGTATGAAATCAGCTTTTAGCATTGACTTTGATTCGCTGTTGGCACAAATTCAGGGTCGTAAACCCGAATATAAAAAGCGGTTTCTTATACAAATAGGCGACAAAATAAAAAAGGTGGAGGTTAGTGAAATTGCCTATTTTTTTGTGCTTGATAAAAGTACCTTTATTCGTGATTATGCAGGACACAATTTCCCTTTGGATTATTCTCTTGATAAGTTGGAAAACCTGCTAGACCCTTCAAGTTTTTTCCGAATTAACAGGAAGTATATAGTTAATATTGATGCTATTTCAAACATGGTTGCATACTCTAGAGGAAGGGTGAAACTTGAACTGAAACCTAAAGCGGATGATGAGTTTGATGCAATTGTAAGTATTGACCGTTCGTCAGATTTTAAAAAATGGCTTAATAGTTAATGCTAAACCATGTTCACCTCCATCTCAAGAGGGATGTTAAACCGTTGGAGTACCGACTGGCGAATATCATGGGCAAGGTTAATAACCTCTTCGCCTGTTGCGCCCCCATAGTTTATTAAAACTAGCGCCTGATTTTTATGAACACCAACATTCCCAATCCGTTTCCCTTTCCAACCGCATTGGTCAATTAGCCATCCGGCTGGTAATTTTACAAGTTTATCGCTTACGGGATAGAATGGAAAATTATCAAACTGCTCACTTATTTGCTTAACCAGCGTAACTTCAACAATTGGATTCTTAAAGAAGCTGCCTGCATTGCCTAGCTCTTCAGGGTCGGGGAGTTTAGCATTTCTGATATTTATTACAGCATTCCTAACATTTTGTAATGATACGCCACCAAGCTTCTCCAGCTCATCCTCCAGATTACCATAGTGGGTTATGAGTTTGGGTTTCTTGCTAAGTTTATAAACCACGTGGGTTATAATTACTTTACCCTTCAGCTCATTTTTAAAGATGCTGTCTCTGTAACCAAATTTACAATCTGAGTTGTCAATTTCAAAAGGTTCAAGATTATCCAAATAAATTCCATGAACCTTTTCTATACTGTCTTTTGCCTCAACGCCGTATGCGCCAATGTTTTGTATTGGCGATGCACCAACGCTGCCAGGTATTAGCGATAAATTCTCAAGACCACCTAAGCCCAAATTTACGGTATGCTCAACCAGCTTATCCCATTCAACTCCTGCTCCTACTTTAATGGTGGTGCAATCATCTGTTTGGGCTAAAACCTCAATGCCTTCAATTTTTGGATGTACTATTGCCCCTTCAAAATCAGACTTAAAGAGGATGTTTGAGCCTCCACCCAAAATAAGCAACTCCTGCTTATTTTCTTTAACCAAACGAATGGCTTCTTTTAGTTCATGAATGCTTGTTGCGTTATAAAAAACGTTTGCCTTAGCATCTATGTTAAATGTATTGAACTGTTTGAGCGATATGTTTTTGAGTGTTGTAAGCATGATTTTATAAGTTTACGCAAAGATAGAAAAATGTGGTGAGGTTTAAGATTTTTTATAATTTAGCAAAAAAATGTTGTGCGTAGAGTAGTCTTGCTTGTAACTAATGATATTATTGCCGACCAGAGGTTGCATCGCACGGCATTAACCCTTTTTGATGCTGGATATATAGTTACAGCCGTAGGAAGGAGATTAAAGTTCACTCCCAAAATAATTGATAAACCTTATGGCGTTAAGCTATTCCGATTGCCCTTTAAAAAAGGGCCACTATTCTACGCTCTTTACAACATTTATGCATTCATTTATCTAATCTTTCATAAATACAACTTGGTTCAGGCAAACGATTTAGATACTCTGCTTGCAGCCCGATTGGCTAGCTTTGTAAAGAGGAAACCTGTGGTTTACGATAGCCACGAACTTTTTACTGAGGTACCTGAGTTGGTTCATCGTCCTAAGGTTAAAAAAGTATGGTTATGGTTGGAAAAAAGGCTGGTGCCAGGCATTAAGTATTGTATTACAGTTTCGGAGGGAGTAGCCAATGAACTTAATGTTCGTTATGGTTCTAATTTCGAGGTGATTAGAAATCTGCCTTTTAGTAAGGATTTTGCTGAGAAGTATAACCCCGACGCAAGGGTGATTATTTATCAAGGTGCACTTAATATTGGGCGTGGTCTTGAAAGGCTTATTAAGGCAATGCATTACGTTTCAGATGCTACATTGCAGATTGTAGGAAGCGGAGATGTAGCCGATAAGTTGGTCTCATTAACTCAAAAATACAATGTTGAAAACGTTGTATCGTTTTATGGCAGATTACCGCTTGAGGAGCTTCACAATATTACTAGCAAAGCAACCATTGGTGTTTCTTTGGAGGAAGATATGGGCCTTAATTATCGCTTTGCATTACCCAATAAGCTTTTCGATTACATTCAGGCAGGGTTACCAGTTATGGTATCTGATTTGCCAGAAATGAAACGTGTGGTTGATGAGTATAATATTGGGGTTGCTGTATCGGGCGATAGTAATGCCTATGCTCTTGCCATACAAATTAACAAGATGTTGGATAGTAAGAAAAATTTGGAAAAATGGCATTTAAATGCCCTGGACGCTTCAAAGGATTTAACTTGGGAGAAGGAGAAGAGCAAGTTGATTAATCTTTTTGATAATGCTCTTTTAAATACAACCACTTAGTATGATTGTTTTTTTATTTTCAACTGCTAGACTTGGAATAATTACATTACATATAAACTCATGAATATGAAAAATTTACTGACAGTTCTTTCCTTTGTTTTTTTATCTTTACTTGTGAATGCACAGGATATTGAAGACCTAACCTATGGCACAAACAATTCCTTAGAAGTAATTAGCTGGAATATTGAGTTTTTTCCCCTTAACGACGATGTTACCGTAAATTACTTGTCCCAAATAATACAGGCTCTTGATGCAGATATTATTGCATTTCAAGAAGTTGCTGATGTTGCGGTTTTTTCTGAAATGATTGGTGAAATAGACGGTTACGACTCACATGTAGGTACCACTGATAATTTAATTAAGCTTGCATATGCATACAAAACCGATGCAATACAACCATCAAGTATATATGAAATTTACACTGGTTCAGAGTATTATCTTCCATTTCTAAGGAGGCCGCTGGTTATGGAGTTTACTTACGATAACGAAGATTTTATTGTTATCAATAACCATTTCAAAGCTATGGGAGATGGAACTTTAGACCTTAATGACCCAAACGATGAGGAGAATAGGCGCTATGTAGCAACAAATTTGATTAAAGATTATATTGATAACAATTTCCCTAATGAGCGAGTTTTTGTTGTGGGTGATTTGAACGATGTGGTTACTGATGATTACGACAATAATGTTTTTCAAAGCATTTTGGATGACCCTCAAAACTTCCTTTTTGCTGATTATTCCATAGCCACTGGGAGTCAAGATAATTGGTCATATCCGAATTACCCATCACATATTGACCACATTATTATTACCAATGAGCTTTTTAACCAGTTTTTCACCCAAACGTCTGGCATTGAAACATTAAAAATTGAAGATTATCTGAATGGCGGGTGGAACGATTACACGCAGAATATAAGTGACCACAGGCCGCTGGCCATAAGGTTGTTTATGGACGAAAATACAGTTTTTAATAAGGATTTTGAAGACCAGAACCTTACCTCAGGCGGATGGAATTCATATAGTATTACAGGAGAACAGACCTGGACTGTCCCCAGCACACAGTATGGACACAACAATTCGTATTATGCATTTATGAGTGGATACGACAATGGCTCTCATGAGAATGAGAACTGGTTGGTTTCTCCCAGTTTTAATCCTGATGCCTACAATCATCTGCGTTTCTCTTTTTGGAACACGTCCGCATACACAGGACCCGCTTTGCAACTTTTCTATTCCACAAACTTTTCAGGTGACCCCCAAACAGCAACATGGGTTGAAATTGACGATGTTATTTGGCACAATGGAGAAACAAACTGGGAGTGGACATTCTCTGGAGTTATTGACTTAGCACATCTATCTGGGCAAACAGCACACATTGCTTTTAAATATACTTCTACTAATGAGCAGTCAGCATCATGGGAGATTGATGATATTTTACTTTCTGATGCACCAAATACATGTTTTATCAATGTTGATGTATCTCCTGCCAATAGCGGAGCTGTTGCAGGTACAGGAATGTATACCTATGGCGAAACTGTTAAGTTAATTGCAACTAATGGAACAGATTACAGTTTTGTTAATTGGACCGAGAATGGAACAGAAGTATCTACAAACCCTGAATATAGCTTTTTGGCTACAACAGATAAGGTTTTTGTGGCAAATTTTGCAAATCCACTTGATGTAATCGATTTAAGCAATGATTCTAAAATTACCGTATTCCCAAATCCGTCAGAGGGTCCTGTGTTTGTTGATGGTGGTACTATCCAAACAATTGAAATCTTTAATGTTTTTGGAGGCTTAATTAAACGTATTAATGTTACCTCAAACAGAACAATTGTTAATTTAGAAAATTATGATAAAGGAATCTACATTTTCAAAATGATTAGTGATAATAATACAATAACAACAAAAGTTTTACTGAACTAGACAGGAATAACTACATTTATTAAATCATTTTGCTTTTATTTGTTAATAGTGTTAAAATATAGTTTAAATTATGAAAAAATTAATCGTTCAAATCGTTTGTTTTATGTTTATCTTTCATTTTACAGGATGTAGCCAGGAAAGAACAATCCAGTTGCCCGAACCAGAAAAAACTGGCGGCATGCCACTAATGGATGCTTTGGCAGAACGTCAAACATCAAGGGAGTATTCCAATAAGGAGTTAGATTTACAAACGCTCTCAAACCTCCTGTGGGCAGCAAACGGTATTAACAGGCCTGACGATAAGTTGCGAACCGCCCCCAGCGCCGTAAACTGGCAGGAAATTGATATTTATGTCAGCTTGCCCAAGGGCGTGTATCTGTATAATGCCCATGAGAATATGCTGGAACTTTACATGAAGGATGATATTCGCGAGGCTACAGGTTTGCAACCATTTGTTAAGGATGCTCCCGTAAACTTAGTTTACGTAGCTGATTTCACCCGTATGGGCGACCGCACCGAGGAGGTTAAGCACTGGTACTCTGCTGCCGATGCTGCTTTTATTGCACAGAATGTTTACCTGTTTTGCGCATCGGAAGGGTTGGCCAACGTAGTACGCGGCGCGGTAGATAAGGACGAACTTAAAAAGGTAATGAATCTGCCTGAGCACAAGCACGTAGTGCTATGCCATACGGTGGGTTATCATGCTGATTAGGTAGGTTCTTATTGCATTAATCGCAATGACGAAGAATATTGAATCGTCATTGCGATATTTTTTATTGAACATTTTTACATGTAGATTTATGCTGTAGTACTTCCATTAATTAGCACTGCCATTGCTAAGTAGCCTGCTAATTCCTGCTTTAAACGTGTCAATCTCAAATGGCTTGCAAAGTACAATACTGGCTCCCAGCTCTTTGGCCATAAGCAGGTAGTCGCGAGAATCAAAATATCCTCCACCCGATATGGCGATAAGCTTAGTGTCTGGGTACGAGTTTTTTATCCACATAATAACCTCAAGGCCGTCCTCTTCGGGCATAACTATATCGGTAACAATAAGGTCGTACGGATGCTGCCCCTGTAGTCGGATGCCCTCTCTTCCGTCGCCAGCTACATCAACCTCGTATCCCTCCTCAATTAGAATATCCCTTAAGGAGAACGCCAGCTCATGGTCATCTTCTACTATTAGTATTCTTTTCATTATCTCCAATTTTGTTAGTTCAAACATCTCCTGGCGTGTTGTAGTTTAGCTAATCTTATCAAAGCGGAAATACTATCTTAGCTTATCTCCTCAACAGTTTCCTTCATCTTCGTTTCTTCTGTCTTCTCCATTATTGAGGAAAGGTCGTCCGATGAGAATATGGCATCCATATCAAGAATCATAATAAAAATTTCCTCAATATTTGCTATTCCCTCAATAAACTCACTTCTGTATTTGCTGCCAATGCTAGGGGCGGGCATTATTTCGTTGTCTTCAATCTCTAATACTGCCTGAACGCTATCTACCAGAGCTCCAACCTGCACCGATTCACCCTCAACAATAATATCGAGTACAATTATGCAGGTATTGTTGGTATGCTCAATGGGTGTCATGCCAAACTTAATTCTGGTATCAATAACAGGGAGTACGGTTCCCCTCAGGTTAATTACACCTTTCATGTACTCAGGAGCTTTTGGTACAACTGTTATGGGTGATAACTCCAGAATATTGAGCACTTTGCTAGCATGTGCGGCAAATACTTCCTCGCCAAGTTTGAATGAAAGGTAGGAATTTATCTTTTGCTTAGTCTCTTCGCTCATAACTTTTTCTTTTTGTCTTTGGTTTTAAAACGGGGAGCGTAATTTGCGTTAGCTCCTGTGCTTAGCCATTTTTTTGCTTACTTCTTTAACAGGTGATTTTACCCTTACATAGTAAACAATTTGGCAGTAGGGGTTGCTTGTACTGTTGGTTCCAATTGGATAGTAAAAAGTAAGCATGGCTCTCTCTTTATAAAACCTAAGGAGTATGTTTCAACTCCTTAGGTTAGAATGTTGGTTACTAGTAGTTTTCAAATCCATCGTCGGTTTTCCCTGCTTTAGGGGCAACTTCCTGGAACGATTTCTTGGCAGGAGAACCATCGCTCATGGTTAGGTTAACGCCCCTAGCCTTTTCCTTCATCTGCTCATTTCCATTGGTTGGAACTTGAGGTTTTGCTGCAGGCTTGGGTTCGTAGTGGTTCTCACTCTTCATTTTGTTTATTCTTCTATTATCAATTCTAAAGTAGCTGATAATCTCCTTAAGCTGGTCGGCCTGGCTGCTAAGCTCCTCTGCGCTGGTAGCCATTTCCTCGCTGGCTGCAGCATTCTGCTGAGTAACCTGGTTAAGCTGCTGTATGGCGGTATTTACCTGGTCGGAACCTGAAGTTTGCTCCATGCTGGCTGCTGCAATCTCCTGAACCAGTTTGGCTGTTTTCTCTATCTCGGGAATTAGTCCACCCATAAGCTCGGAGGCGTTCTCGGTTACGCTTACGCTCTTCGATGCAAGGGCAACAATCTCATCGGCAGCAATCTTGCTTCGTTCGGCCAGTTTGCGTACTTCTGCAGCAACCACTGCAAATCCGCGTCCCTGTTCACCGGCTCTAGCTGCTTCAACGGCTGCATTAAGTGCCAGGATGTTTGTTTGGAAAGCGATATCGTTAATTATGTTAATCTTCTCTGCAATATCCTTAATTGATACCAGGCTATCTTGCGATGCTGCGCCCACCTTGCTAACACCTTCCTGAACTTTCTGTGAAATTTTATCAGCCTCCTGAGCATTGTCGGTATTCTGCTGAATGTTTGCAGCCATCTCCTCCATGGAGCTACTTACCTCCTCGGCGCTGGATGCTTGCTCGCTGGCACCTTGCGATACCTGCTGGCTACCAGAGCTCATTTGCAAGCTGGCAGAGGCAATATTATCGGAGCCAAGCATAACGCTGCCAATAATCTCTTTTAGCTTATCAACCATGTTTTGCATGGCATTACCTAGCTGTCCAACCTCATCTTTGCGCACTATAATTTCATTTTCCAGTTCAGCAGTAAGGTTACCCTCGGCAACAGTTTGGGCAAAACTAACACCCTTAATAAGTGGTGCGGAAATCATGCGTGTTATAAGAACACCTAACAACAGGGCAATGGCAAGTCCAACTATTATACCTCCTACAACCATAGCTGTTGATGCTCCAACAGCTGCATCGCCAGCCTCTACTTCTTCTTCGGCAACTCCTATATTAAGTTCAATCATTTGACCTAGAAGCGCCATGGTTTCATCCATTGATTCCCTTGCGTCAGTGATATTGATTTTTTCTGCCTCCTCAAATAGTTCAACAGCTCTAGTGGCCTCGTTTTCAACAATCTGGAAGTTCTCAAATACACCCTCTGCAGAAGGTAGCATAACGCTTTCGTAAACTCTCCAGGCTTCATTTCTATTTCCATTGTTAACCAGCCTTTTTATCTCCCCAACAGCCTGGTGGAAGCGTTTGTGTGGCTCGCGCACGTCGTTAAAAGCTCTTGTAACCGCTGGGTTTTGTGTTGTAACGGTAGGTAACCAGTGGCCAAATGCGCAAGCAGTATGGTCGTCTCCACCATCAAAAGTTCTGCCGCTACGAATAGTATTTGCAATGTCCACTTGTAAAGAATAGTGGTCGCCCTGAAACGATTCAATATCTTTAAGAAACTGCATGGGGTAGAAAATGTCAACCTGTCCAAGTTCTTCTATTAATTTTTCGAACTTATCATTGTGATTGCGCCATTCCTTCACCTTCTCCTGGAATTCTTTCCACATTACTGCTTCCTCATCGGTCTGGTCAAGTGGTGCAAAAAGTTCCATTGCTTTACCATAGCGCTCACGTGCACTGGCTATGTTTTGGAACTGTCTTGCTTTATCCTCTTCACTCAGGTTGGGGTCAAGTAGAGTGCGGTGTGCAACAGTAAGTTCCTCAAGTCCAAGCTCAAGCTCTAGTAAATACTGAACGCTAGGCATGCGTACGTCTGATACTTCGTGGAATGAGTGGGATACTCGGTTTACACCTATGTATCCAATAATTCCAACCACCAGGGTTATTAATGCCACTAGGCCAAACCCGGTCATAATTTTTGTTCCAATTCTTAGGTCTCTAAATTTCATGGTTGTATCCTCCAAATTTTAATTGAGCTTTGTCTTTCTTAGCTCCGGTTAGTTTATCTAGTTAATTATTAAAGATTAGTTTTTTAGTTTTTAATTTTTTGTTAGAACCGTTTAGCAAATCCACACCCCACGTGTCTAAATGCGTCGGAGGCTAATCCTGTAGCAAAAAATGCATCAACTTGTATATCATGAGTTATGTGGTACGTAATACCTATATCGGCATTATGGGTTAAATCGTTGTGTTTGGGGTATGCTCTTATAAAGTACTCGCCGTGAATATGGAAATGCTCTCCTAATGGGAAGGCTAAGCCCAGTGATGCTTCTGCGCAGAAATCTTCCAACCCCTCATGGCTAAGCTGCACAACCCCAAAAGTTCCGAAGTGGGAGGTTAACTCATAATCCCATAGCAACCCAAGCAGAGGTGTTATATGAGTATTGTTGGCAAAATCGGAAAAATCTACTTTTCCCAGAAGAGATATATTGTAACTATCAGCTTTAGCTAACCGATACTTTGCTCCAAGGCCAAGTGCATCAGTAAATTTTAAGTCGTTGGTTACTTTTAAACCCTCCCATGCAACGTTCATTTCCAGATTTGGCAATAGGCCAAATCGAATGTTTGTATGGGGAAACTTATGGTAGTTTGGTTTTAAGTTCTGCGAGGAAAAGTTGTACTCGTAACCCATTTCTAAATATACAGTTCCTGGGTTAACGGTATAGGTGCCAGTGCTAAATCCTGGACGGTCTGGGTGTATTGGGCTCTCAGCTTGTGCATAATTACATAGTACCATGATTAACGACAGCATTAAAAGAAAAACCTTTGAGTTTTTAGCTGTTTTTTTTCTAATATGTAGTTGTTTATCGTTCATGGCTGTCGTTTTTGTAATAGTTAATTTTTAACAAACATCTGCTTGACTTAGATGGTAGTTGAGTTTGTTTTTTAGGTCAATTGAGTCGTAAGGCTTTGTAATGTAATCAGCAACACCAAACTCATTTGCTTTTGTAAGGGTTTCTTTATCGGTTTTTGCTGAAAGTACTATAACTGGGATATGATTATTCATACTCCGCATTTCTTTTAAAAAGTGAAAACCATCGGTTCCCGGGAGCATTAAATCGAGAATTACAATATTTGGCCTTTCACTAATAAGGGCCTCAATGGCTTCAGCAGTATTTGAAGTTAGTATGGCTGTAAAGCCCCAATCGGAAAGATGAGCTTCAATGAGAATCTGATTAAAATAAACATCCTCTACTACTAATATTTTCTTTTTTTGCTCCATTGTTTTTTGTAATAAAATTCTAATACAAAGCTAAACCCAAACCAGACCCAAAAAAAGAGTGCTAGTACCCCATTTGTAAAATCAGGGGAAAACCCCTATTCGGAAAAATACCTTATATTGTTGTATGACAAGACAGTAGAGTTGGCGTTGAAGTTTTGAGGCCAGTTTTAAATCAATCTACAAACAGATTAATAGCGTAGAACTACGT
>JAWLEY010000079.1:0-6882 GCA_041685855.1 Perlabentimonas sp.
TTACTTGTGACAATTAACGTATGGATACCAAAGAAACTTACCAAAGAGGAGAAAGCCATGGTTGAGAAACTGGGCAAATCAGAAAATTTTAAGCCTAATCCAGATAGCACTGATAAGAATTTCTTTGAACGTATGAGGGGCTTCTTCGATTAGTCTTTTGTACCATTTGCTTCTATTTTAGTGGATAAGTATGAGGCAAAAACCCCAAGGCCACCTTCTACGTTTGAATGGAGCATTATGGGTTCGCTAAATGGGTTTTCATAATCCAGATAATCAAGTGTTTTATGGTACTGGTAGTAGTTGTAATCGGTACTTTGAACGTGAATTGTTATTTCTGCCTCTTGGCTTGAGGAGTACCCATCTGTTCTAAATCCAATCTCTTGTCCATCCTTTCCACTATCATTAAAATAACCTCTAAAAGAGGACGTGTTTAAAAAGGTTGTATCACCCCATGAGTCGTAATATTCACTCCTAATAGCAATATTAACAAAATAGTAGTTTTGCTGATTGGGTATATCTTGTATTGCTCCGGTAATATTCCATACCGTTTCGTAATCATTCTCACTGTGCTCAATATTGTACCACAAAACTTCTGGGACATTAATGGGCAACCTTGTAGTGGCTGTTACGGGTTCAAAACCGTTTGTAATAACGGTTAGTTTGTACTCTTCACCAGACTCAATACTGAATTCCTCTGGAGCTAAAGTAAACAAATCTTTTTCGGGGTTGTATGGTACTGTTGTTGTATTATTGCTAGATGTATTCTGAATACTTACTTGTGCATCTGCAACATGGGGATAAATATTGGTATCCCACCCGCTGCTTGGAGTGTTGTAATTAATTGGTGTTGATTTTGTTACCCTAACTTTAATGCTGTCGTTAGGTGTAATAAATGAGGTTACAACCAGCTTTGGTTCAGATTGTGGCGGGTTCTCAACATCCTTAATACAACTTTGTGAAAGTAGCGCCATCAGCAAAATAGCCGAAAGGCCGAATTTGGGTAAATATAATTTATGTATGTTTTTCATCGTGTGGTTTTTAAAATTTTATTGACCATGATACCGAGGGGATAAATGGAAATATGCTCACCTGTTTTAGCTTATTGGTCATGGTTTCGTTGCCATCATTCCACTCGTGCTCGTTTGATACAAAGTAGAAGAAAGGGTTTTGCCTGTTATAAGCGTTGTAAACACTTACCTCCCATGTGCGCTCATAGCGCTCAAATTTCTTATGGAACTGTGCCCCAATGTCAAGCCTGTGGTACGCGGCCATTCTAAAGCTGTTTTTCCCTCCATAATCCTGAGCGCTGAACTGCCAGTTCCATGAAGGTTCAACCGGGAAATGCTCCTCTGCAGGATAAGTTGCCAGAGGCAGATTAATGGCGTTACCTGTTCCGTACACCCACGTTGCGGAAAGTGTAACCCCATCGTTTAGCTTATATATCCCAACTACAGATACATCATGCCTTCTATCGTAACGTGCGTAGTATGGTTCACCGTTATTAATATCGTCAAACTGCAGCTGTGTCCACGATAGGGTGTAGCCAATCCACCCCGATAGTTTACCCTTCTTTTTATGAGCGAGAAATTCCATCCCGTACGACCATCCCTGTCCGCTGGTTATATTATCCTCCCATTTCACTTCATTCGCAGCAGTGGGGTCGTCAATCATAAGGAAGCTGGCTCCCTCACGGTATGTAATCACATTCTCCGACTCCTTGTAGTATCCCTCTAACGATAAGGTTGTTGATAAATCGGGAAGGTCTTTTGATAATCCCAACGCAGTTTGCCAGCTGTCCTGTGCAGGGGCATCCTTTGTGGCAGGAACCCAAAGGTCAGTGGGCAGCCCAATACCGGTACTGGTTAACAGGTGAATATACTGATTCATTTGAGCGTACGAGGCTTTCACCGACATGCTATTAGATAAGTAGAAACTACCGCTAATACGAGGTTCAAGCCTTAAGTTTGTATTATCGTTATGAAAGTGGTGGCTAAGTCTTGCTCCAGCATTAATTATCCCTTTATCAAAAAGTTTAAACTCATCCTCAATGTAAATGCCCGACTCAAAAGTATTAATTAGGCTTACCTCATTTACGAACTCATCAAAGTAATCGTCCTGAAGTACCACGGCGCTGGGGTTATACTGATGCCATACGGAGCTAATGCCAAATCGTATGGTATGTGAGGGTGATGGATGCCATGAAAAATCGTATTTCAAACCGAAATCTCTAATTCCTGAGCGGTATGACATCTCAAACTTGTTGCCCTCCCAGTAATCCAGCGCATAAATTTTAAGCCTGTAATTGCTGAAGATAAGCGATAGATTTGAGAATACTTTGTCGGAAAGCACGCTGTTCCATCTAATTGTAGATGTTGCGTTATCCCAGAAAAGGCCAGCCTCCATAACATTTCCGGAGTAATTCTCTTTAAAATTAAATTTGTCTTTCCCAAAATACCCGCTAAGAAAAATTTTGTTCCTATCGTTAATATCCCAGTTTGCCTTAGCGTTTATATCGTAAAAGTAGTAACCGCCTTTAAAATCATCTTCCATAAATGGTCTGGCTAGCACATCAACATATGTTCTGCGAGCCGAAACCAAAAACGAAGCTTTATCTTTAACAATGGGGCCCTCCAGCACTGCTCTTGATGAGATTAGACCTATACCTGCCTCACCGGCAAATTTATTCTTGTTCCCATCCTTCATGCTCATCTCCAGCACTGATGATAGTCTCCCGCCATATCGGGCGGGGAAACCTCCTTTGGTAAGTTCCATGCTCTTTATAGCATCGCCATTAAAAACCGAGAAGAAGCCAAAAAGGTGATAAGCGTTGTAAACCGGGGCGTCGTCTAGTATTATCAAGTTTTGGTCAGGACCACCGCCACGTACATACAAGCCGCTGCTACCCTCGCTCCCTTTTTGCACACCGGGCATGAGTTGTATTACCTTTAGGGCATCCTTTTCGCCTAAAAAGGCAGGAATTGATTTTACTTGTATTAATGGCACCTCCATAACGCTCATTTGGGCGCTTCTGCTCGATTGCTTGGAGAGCTCCCCTCTAATCTCAACGGCTTCAAGTTCAATTGATGGGTCTAACTCAACATTGAGGTTAACGTTTTTATTAAGGTGGATTTTAAAGATTCGAGACTGATATCCAACGAATGAGAATACAAGTTCAATGCTATCCTCAGGCAGTGTTAAAGAGTAAAAGCCATAGATATTTGTAGTTGTTCCCTGCATATTTCCAGGAACATAAATATTAACTCCTGGCAATGTTTCCTTGCTGTTCTTTTCGTAAACAAATCCGCTTATTGTGTGACGCGATTGGGCAAAAGAGGAGTTATAATTACAAGTAAATCCAATGGTTAATATTATAACCAGCGTTAAGAATGATTTTTGCATCAGAAGGTTTTGGTAAGGGTTGAACAAAAACTAAAACTAAAACAAAAGCATAACATATAAAACATATAATAATTGTGTGAAGTTGTAGTTTTTTTTAAAATTTTAAGGGTTTGTTCAGTAAATTTCTACCACATATAGTTTTGGCCAGTTTTTACCGGTTACAAAAAACCGTTGGTTTTCTTCGTCCCAGGCAATTCCGTTAAATACATCAATGTTACGGTGGCTATCCTTTTCAGTTAATAAACTGCTAAAATCTACCTCGGCCTCTACCATTCCTGTGTTAGGGTTAATTACTACAATTTTTTCAGCAAGGTAAATGTTGGCATAAATTTTACCATTAATGTATTCTAGCTCGTTTAGCTTTGAAACCGGCCCCTCGTTATCGTAAACCTCTATTCTATGTTGCTCTGCAAAAGTCTGGGGTTCGAGAAAGTAAAGCGTGTTTGAGCCGTCGCTCATCACAAGCTTATCGTCAACAGTTGTGAGCCCCCATCCCTGTGTAAGGTAGTCGAATGTGCGAATAAGGGTAAAATCATCGGCATTGTAAACAAAGCCTTTGCGCGATGTCCAGGTAATCTGATAAATCTTGTTGTCGTATAGCGTGGCTCCCTCGCCAAAATATTGGCGGTCAAGGTTAACGCTTTGTATTACCTTGCCGGTTTCTAACTCAACGCGCCTGAGGCTGGATTGCCCTTTTTGGCCAGTACTTTCAATTAGGTACCCATCGTGATAGAATAGCCCCTGCGTGTACGCCTTGATATCGTGAGGATACGTATTTAAAACCCTGTAACGAAGTTTTTGTGGTGCCTTGTTAGCTTTTATCTTTATTCCAACCGAGGCACTTTGCCGGTTGCCATTAAGCCAAGCAGTAGCTCTTATCTGCTTATTTCCAAGTGAGGCTGTTTCTGTGTTGATTTGTTTGTTAAGATTTTCTATTGAAGATATTCTTTCTTTGTCAAAGAATAGAATAATTGAATCGGGTTTTATCGTGTCATTAACTAAGGATAGTTCAAGTTCAACAATATCTCCCTGAGAATAGAGCGTACCATTAATTGGTTTTTCAAACCTGATAAGATTAACGCTTTCAACTTTTGATGTTGCGCGCGATGCTTTCTCAGTTGTTTTTTGCCCATTGCAACTCCATAAGGCAGAGGATACTATTGCCAAAAATATTGCTATGCTAAGATACTTGTTCATAATGCTTTAACTTTAACAATTTAGTGTTTGCAAAAAACTCATGTTTTTTACCTGTGCTTAATAATAAAGCAACAAGCAATACGCAATAATTGGCGTTCTATTGCAAGCACTATTTAAATAATTTTTTCAAGAAGGAGCCCTTTTTATTTGAAACAACTTTCTTCTCCATTTCAATTATTCTATCTTCAGGGAAAAGCATTTGCCAAACTTCGCTCCACCCAATAAATCCTCCTATATTCCTGTCATCAATAAATATGTCGGCTTCAATCTTTCGAGAGGCGTTAGGGTCATATTCCTCTTCGGGGTAGTTGGCATTAATTGCATAGAATTCTAACCCTTTACTTCTGCAAAACTCAACCGCTTCGTCAAGCTCCTTCCCTTTTCTAACTGTCCAAAGTATTAAAAGAATTCCGCTTTGCTGCATTGCCTTTAGGGTTTCAAAGGCAAAGAGCATGGGCTTACCAATGGAGGGGAATTTATTCTCCACAATGGTTCCGTCAAAATCAACTGCAACTTTTAGCATAAATCAAATTGAAAATTAGCACAAATATAGTAATTTGGAAATTATGGCATGCATGCATTCAATTGATGACTTCATCTTTTTACATCATACCCAATTATTGGAGCAGATTACATGGATTAAAATATTGTCATTTATATACACTCCTAAAAGGAAATATTTATAACTTTATAAATTAGCGATTTTACTTATTAGTTGATTTTTAACAATACCCTAAAACCCATGAAAACCAAAAAGATACTAGTTGTTCTTGGTGCTGCTATTGTTGCCATTGGTAGTACATTTGCCATTTATAAATATGTATTTAAAGGCAAAGCCGACATTTCCACTAAAGATTTTAGCAGCTACATTGCAGCTCATACTTCGGGCTCAATCTCTACAACCGAATCCATAAGAGTTGTGTTCTCTTCCGACATGGTCGATGTTGAGGCTATTGGAAAAGAGGCTGATTCAAGAATTTTTCGCATAAGACCATCAGAAAAAGGAAAATTAATTTGGCATAACGAGCGTACTCTGGAATTCAGACCAGAGTCGAACCTCTCTAACGACACGGAGTATCGTGCCACAATATCCCTAAATAGAGTATTCGATAATATCCCTAACGAGTACAAGGAGTTTACCTTTGGTTTTAGCACAATTAAGCAGGCCATGGAACTTAAAGTTTCTGGTATTGAGTTTTATGACGACCCCAAAAATGAGGAGAGACGAGTTGCTGGGCAGATTTTAACTGCCGATTACGCTAGCCCTGAAAGCATTAAGGAGACTGTTTCGGCAACTCAGAATGGAGATAATTTAGAAATTACTTGGAGCAGCTCTGGCGATGGGCGTACGCATCATTTTTGGATTGAGGGAGTTAAGCAAACCGATGAAACGGGCAAGGTGGCAATCTCTACAAAAGGAGAACCCATTGATGTGCACGATATTGGTTATCAGGTAACCGAAATCCCACCTAAAGGAGTTTTCCGAGTTTTATCGCATAGCGTAACTCAGGCTCCAGAACAATGTATTGAGATTCGTTTTTCAGAACCCATTGACCCATCTCAAAATCTACAAGGACTTATAAGGGCAAGTGGACTGTCCGATGCACGTATTATTGTTGATGGCAACGTAGCAAAGGTTTACCCCAGCTCCCGTTTAACTGGCTCGTATAGTTTTGAGGTCTCACCCGGTGTTCGCAGTATTAATAGGCAACGCCTTGAGGAGGGTTCCGATATCTCCGTAACTTTTGAGGTTATTAAACCACAGGTGCGATTACTGGGGCAGGGTGTTATATTGCCATCCTCTGGTGGTTTGCTTTTCCCATTCCAAGCTGTGAGCCTTAGAGCTGTTGACGTGAGCATTGTAAAAGTTTTTAGCCAGAACGTAGCGCAATTTATGCAGGTGAATAACCTTGGAGGACAATCGGAACTACGACGGGTTGGTCGCTTAATTCGAAAGAAAACGGTTATGCTTAATCAGGCTGGCCAGGTCGATTTTAACAAATGGAATACGTATAACATAGACCTTAGTGAGCTAATTAAAACCGAGCCTGGTGCAATTTATCGGGTGTCAATAAATTTTCGTAAAGAGTACTCAACCTATAGTTGCAATGGCGAAACCGATAGCGAATCCATTAATATTATTGATGAGCGCTACGATTCAACCGATGATATTGCCCGAAGTCATTACTACGCTAACGATTATCCTTACGATTACTACAACTGGCGTGAACGCGACAACCCCTGCAAGGTTTCGTACTATCGTAACAAATCGGTAAGCCGTAACGT
>JAWLEY010000079.1:6982-11358 GCA_041685855.1 Perlabentimonas sp.
TTGAAGGGATGTATTCGTTCCCGGTAGCAACCAGCAAGGATGATCCAACTGGCAACTATACGGCAAATGTTAGGGTAGGAGGTGTTACCTTCTCCGAGGTTTTTAAGGTGGAGACCATTATGCCCAACAGGTTAAAAATTGATTTAGAAATTAAGGACGATGCTTTACGGTACGGAAAGGTTACTACGGCGAGCTTCTCATCGGCATGGTTGCATGGTGCTCCGGCTCGCAATCTAAAAGTTCAGGTTGATGCTGTGCTCTCACAATCAACCACAACATTTGATAATTATAAGGGGTATAGTTTCGACGACCCGGCCCGCAGTTTCTATGCTGAGGAGCAAACAATCTTCGAAGGAAAATTGGATGAGAAGGGAGAGGTGAATTTTTCTCCAAATATCAGCGTAAAATCAACTGCTCCCGGCAAACTAAATGCTCATTTTACAGCACGTGTTTTCGAGCAGGGAGGAGCATTTAGTATCGATAGGTTTACGGTACCCTACTATCCGTATCGCAATTTTGTTGGTTTAAAAATGCCCGAATCGCATAGCAGGCGAGGAACGTACCTTACAGATACTACTCATAATGTGAGCATTGTGCTTGTTAACTCCAATGGTAATCCTGTTTCAAGAAAACGGATTAATGTGGAGGTGTATAAAATTGATTGGAGATGGTGGTGGGAGCGCGGTAGCGAGAATCTATCTAACTACATAACAAGTTCTTACCATCGGCCAATTCAGAAGGGTAGCGTTACCACTGGCTCAGATGGTGAGGCCGAGTTTAACCTGCGCATTAACCACCCAGAATGGGGTAGGTTTTTGGTTAGGGCAGTTGACCCCGATGGTGGCCATGCTACAGGAACCATTGCTTACTTCGATTGGCCAGGATGGTACTCGCGCGATAAGCGTGCCACACCCGAAGCGGCCAGTATGCTTGTATTCTCCTCCGATAAGGAGGCTTACAATGTAGGCGAAACGGTTAACATAAATATTCCCAGCCCCGATGGAGGTAAAATATTCTTAACCGTTGAGAATGGTGTAAAGGTTTTACAGAGTCACTGGATTGATGCCAGCGCAGGCGAGACTCAATTCTCACTTATCGCTTCGGATGAGATGGCTCCAAATGTTTATGTCAATGCAATGCTCATTCAGCCACACGGGCAAACTAAGAACGACTTGCCCATAAGAATGTATGGTGTTGTGCCCATTGGGGTTGAGAATCCCCAAACGCACCTTGAGCCGGTAATAGATATGCCAGATGTGCTTGAGCCTGAGCAGAAAGTCTCCATAACTGTTTCCGAGAAGGAGGGTAAGCCCATGGCCTTTACGTTAGCTATGGTTGACGATGGCTTGCTTGATTTAACGCGTTACCGCACTCCTAATCCTTGGCGTAGTTTTTACGCCCGCGAGGCGTTGGGTGTTCGTACATGGGATTTATTCGAGATGGTGCTAGGGGCATCATCGGGCCGAATGCAGCGCATTATCTCCATTGGAGGTGATGAGGAGGCTTCGGGTCAGGGCGACCAAACTGCAAATCGTTTTAAACCAGTGGTAAAGTATTTTGGTCCGTATAAACTGGCAAAAGGAAAGAAGGAGCGTATAGAGTTTACCATGCCCAATTATGTTGGCTCGGTTAGAGTTATGGCCGTGGCTGCCAAGGATGGTGCCTATGGCTCAGCTGACAAAACTGTTCCTGTGCGAAAGCCGCTTATGGTACTGGCTACTTTACCTCGCGTGCTTGGGCCTGAGGAGGATGTTGTGCTACCAGTTTCTGTTTTTGCTATGGAGGATAAGGTTAAGAACGTAAAGGTTAGGATAGAACCAAACGAGATGCTTACAATTCAGGGTAACAAGGAGCAAACAGTGCGCTTTGATGATGTGGGAGATAAGATGGTACGCTTTAAACTAAGAGCAGCATCTAAATTGGGAGTTGCAAAAATTAAAGTTTATGCTGAAAGTGGAAAGGAGAAAGCATCGCACGAGATAGAGCTGGACATACGAAATCCTAATCCACCAATGACGCTTGTTCAGGACACAGTTCTTAAGGAGGGTCAATCGTGGGAACCAACCTATGAGGCATTTGGCATAGAGGGCACCAATACGGGCTCAATAGAGCTGAGTACGCTACCACCTGTAAACTTGGGCAGAAGGTTAAAGTTCTTACTGGGTTATCCTCATGGTTGTCTTGAGCAGACTGTCTCAAAGGCCTTCCCTCAGCTATTTATAAGCAAGTTGGCTGATGTTGATGAGAGCGTGAAGAGGAGCGCAGAGGAGAATGTTAGGTATGCATTGGATAGGATTCGGAGCTTCCGAACTTCCGATGGAGGACTATCACTGTGGCCAGGCGCTGCCTACCCCGATGATTGGGGAAGCACGTATGCTGGACATTTTATGCTGGAGGCTCAAAGGTTGGGATATAGCTTGCCCTCGGGCATACTCGATGGGTGGAAACGTAGCACTCAAAGGGTTGCTCAGAATTGGTCGCCAACCAGCCAGTCGGGTTATAGGAATAGCGACTTAATGCAGGCCTACCGCTTGTACGTTTTAGCGTTGGCCAAATCTCCCCAAATGGGAGCAATGAACCGTTTGCGCGAGAGTTCAAACCTTTCAGTTGCAGCCAAGTGGCGGTTGGCAGGGGCTTACGTTCTGGCAGGAAACCCTGAAGCAGCCAAATCATTAATTAATAATGTACCGTTATCCATAAATAATTACCGTGAGCAGGGATACACCTATGGCTCAGATACTCGCGACCGCGCCATGATTGTGGAAACGCTTGTTCTATTGGGTGATTTTGAGAAGGCAATGCCACTGCTACGCGATTTATCGAAAAAACTAAGTGCAAATACTTGGATGAGTACTCAGGAGACATCATTTAGTTTACTTGCTTTCTCCAAGTTTGCAGAGGCAAATGAATCCTCTGATGGTGTGAATGCCAGAATAGCAATTCATGGGAAATCTGCTAAAAAGCAAAGTACAAAGCAATCTATTCTGCAGCATACATTTAGTCCTGTTCAAAGCGGTTTGGGCAAAGTGTTGGTGGAGAATACAGGGCAGGGGATGCTTTATGCACGACTCATAACCCACGGAATGCCGGTTGGTGGTAAAGAGGTTGCACAGAGCAATAACCTGCAGCTTGAAGTGAACTACTACCTTATGGATGGCAGCAGAGCAACCCCTGAAACGATGATGCAAGGTACTGATTTTTATGCGGATGTTAGGGTTTACAACCCTGGGACAAGAGGTAATCTTGAGCAGCTTATTCTCTCGCTTATTGTTCCATCGGGCTGGGAGATTCGCACAAGCAGGCTCGATGAGGCCAGCTCGCTAAAATCCTCGCCTTACGATTATCAGGATATTAGGGACGATAGGGTTTACACCTATTTTAATTTGCAGCAGGGGCAAGCAAAATCGTTCCAGATTCGCTTTAATGCAGCCTACGAGGGTAGGTTCTATATGCCCGGCGTAGCGTGCGAGGCCATGTACGATAATTCAATCAATGCTCGCAGAGCAGGTGGTTGGGTTAATGTGGAGGTGCCGTAATCCTTTAAACTTGTATTAATTTGAAGATGCCATTGCAGAGTACTTAGTATTTGTAATGGCATCTTCAGTTTATGAGAATAAGCTTTATTTGCGTAAACTTTTTCTTACATTATGAAAAGTTCAAAAAAATGCTGCTAATTACATGTGCCGCATTGGGTTATTTTATATTGTCTTTTATCGCTCTGGTTGCGAAGAATGAAGGTAAATATTTATCAATCGCTTTTTCGCCATTCCAGCCATCTTCGAAAAAATCGGTAATTAAGAACCCAGCATTTAGTTGTTCACCAATTTGCTCAGTGAGACTATGCCCAAATTCTAAAGTTTCTTGGTTTTTGATTAAATCATCCAATTTTTCTTTTGGTAAAGAGTTCAGGTCTGAATATGGCTGTGTATAGATTAATTGAAACGGATTAATGTCTTGGTTTAATTGGAAAATAATTGGATTAATCAACCCTGTCATTAGTATTCCATTATTTTTTAAGACACGAAAACATTCTTTCCAAATTGGCTTTAAGTTATCTACAAACACTACAGAACAAGGATTAAAAACTAAATCAAATGACTTATCGGCAAATACTGATAGGTCTTTCATATCTCCTTGAACGGTTTTTATATTAAGGTTAAACTCATCACTTAGGCTTCTATCTTGGTTTAACTGATTCTCAGAATTATCAAAAATGGTAACATCAGCGCCTAATGCTGCCAAAATCGGACCTTGTTGTCCGCCCCCAGAGGCTAACCCAAGTATTTTTAATCCTTTTAAATTGGGGAACCAATTATGTGGAACGGGTTTAGTTGGTGTTAAAACAATGCTCCAAATCCCATTCTGGGCACTCTCAA
>JAWLEY010000080.1:0-11276 GCA_041685855.1 Perlabentimonas sp.
GGCCTTTAGGCAGCTAAGGGTAAATAGCATTGCAATTACCATAGAGAAGTTAGAAAACTACACTGAGAAACCTCTAAGTTCTGATGAGCTTAACGCTGCCTTATTATCAATACAGAATGAGGTTGAGCGAGTAAACAAAAGGCTTAAGCAGGATATTGAGAGGCTATGATATATAAAAAAACTGAGCCCTAGTGTGAGTGACTCAGTTTAATAATAAAAATATATTAACCTACCTGAAGAAGGATGCGCTGAGCACATCAATATTTCTTCCTGCATCCTCTCCAAAAGTTTCCTCAATCTTCGTTTCAGAAATTTTATAGGTGCACTTTTCACCCTCCTTTTTAGAGAAAACTACGTAGAACATTTCATTTTCTCCTTCTTTCATTAGTACCTTCGCAAAATTATCTGCCCCCTCAACTGTTAGGTCGTACTGGCATATTGGGCAATGGAACTCCAACTTCTCGCCCGGCTTAATCTTATCCGTTGGGTGCTTCTCGTAAATATACTCACCTAATTTTGGGCTAAGTAAAAGAATGCCGCCTGGCCAATCCTTCTTTTTAATGGTGAATATTACCCTCTCGCCCACGTTCAGGTATCCCTGACACTTTGGACATAAAAAATCATGATTCATGGTACCTCCTTTTTATGTTTAGTTGATTCCCACTTAATTATTCGTTATCAACTGAGTTTTGTTACATTAATCATCAAAATATTTAATCAAATTAAACAAAACAAAATGTTAAGGAGAATTAACCTGCATGTTTTTCTTGCCATTTTTGTATATTTGCTTAAGTACTAACCAAAAACGGAATAGTTATGATTAATAAAGTAAGATTATTCACTGCAATCCTTGCTGGGTTTGCCATGCTATTTAGTGGTTGCAATATGCAGCAGGAGGAAGAAATTGTATCTAAAAAAATGGAGAAGAAAAAGGAGAGGGTTAAAGTTGCCGTGTTGGTTACAGAGGGTTTTCACGATGCTGAAGCTTACATGCCCATAGGTTATTTGTATAACAGGGGTGCAAAAATTACGGTAATTGGCCCGGAGAAAGGCAAGGTAAAGGCATACAATAGCGATTTTACCATTAAAATTCAAAAGGCAATATCTGAAGTTTCTGCCGATGATTTTGATGCGCTAATACTTCCTGGCGGAAAAGCTCCAGCAACATTAAGAGAGAACGAAGAGGTGGTGGCGTTTGCCAAAGCCTTTTTTGAATCGGGGAAAACAACGGCAGCCATTTGCCACGGTCCTCAAGTTCTAGTTACAGCCGATGTGCTTGATGGGATAAAAAGCACCAGTTTCCCTGGCATAAAGGAAGAGATGGAGGAGGCAGGTGTTATTTTTGAGGATACAGCCCTGGTTGTAGATGGAAATTTGATTACCTCAAGAGTGCCCTCTGACCTTACCCAGTTTTGCGAAGCAATAGAGAAGGCTCTTTTTAAGAAGTAACTAATATTTAGGACTTTTATTAATAGTTAGCGGGGTTGCCTAAGCAAAGGTTGCCCCGCAAACAGGAAAATGTTATGCACTTTTGATAAAAGCGGAATAATATGAATGGTTTATTTGCTGCTCCGGGTTACTAACATTTATTAGCACCCACCTCTGGGTACATCGGCCTCAACGCTAACCTCTTCCTGAGTATCTTGCGAGGTTGTTTCACCAGCGGGCATTAGTTTGCTGTAGTTATATTTTTTCTGCTCATCCATATAGTAGTAATACGATGGATTCCGTTCCTGTAAAATCTTTTCCTTTGCAATAGTGTAACCTCCATTTAGCACTTTAAAGTTTGTATATCCCTCGTTAATTAGTATTGACAAGGCTCTTGCTGCTTGGGCTTCGGTGTTTCCGTAAAGCACCTTTGTTAAACGTTCATTACCATTTATGTATTCTGAAAAATCGGTATGTAGTAGTTTACTTGCTGGGACATTAATGGCATTGGTTAAATGTCCTTGCTCGTACTCTTTCTCACTTCTAACATCTAATAGAAGTATGTTAGGATTTTTTGATTGCATGTTCACTGACAGTTCGTATAGGCTAAACCTTGACTCGTCCGAAGTTAACTGTGTTATCTGCTGTTCTACCGAAACCTTATAAGGAGTGGTGAAAATTTTCTTGCCAATCATGGCAAGGATAAAGATGCCTGCAATGATTGATACAACTATGGTTAGGATGTGCTTTTTCATCTTCACGTTTTTTTTATCGTCTAGTAAAAATCCAATATTAGCAACCACCTCTGGCTGCGGCTGTTTCAGAGAAATCAATATTTGGGGCAGATTCCTCTTCCTTAGCCTCAAACTGTCCCTCTTTGAAAGCTTTTCGTGCCCTTTCCCTAAAGCGATAAGCAAAGTTATCCTCCATCTTTAGGCTTGAGGGCTCAGAGTTGTCCTCAAAGTTTTTAAAAAAACCATTCAGCCCCCCATCTAAAACATAAATGTTATCATAACCCAAACGGCGTGCAATAATCCAGGCTTTTTCTGCAAGTACGGTACCGTTAGAGTAGAATACTACTTTCTCTGTTTCGGAGGTAAGCGTACTGCGCCATTGTTTCCTATGAATATGCTCAAATGGGATATTAGTAGCGCCTGGCAGGGAGAATTCAGAAGCATCTGAAATGGTGCGAACATCAATAAGAATTAAGGGGTGATAATCGTTTAGTATTTTAAAAGCAACCTCATCGGGATGCACATAATGTTCTCCAGCAAGTATCTCGCTGTTAAGCTTATCCTTATCAACCTCATTAACTCCAGTTATCTTGTTAAAAGGAGTATATATAAGCACAACGCCAACAAGCAGGGCAACAATAACGGGAACGGTATAGCTTGTTCCTTTTGTATCGGCAAGGCCAGTTTCTGGGTTTGTCTTCTCCTCAATCATGGCGGTAACACCAAAGGCAATAAGGGCAACGGCAATAAGAAGGAATGCGAACCATCCTGCAGAAATACCCAGCATATCAAAAATAAACAAACGACCCAAATTCCCGCTAACTGAGAACGATTCGAACACAGGGAATAGTTCTCCGTAAATTAATATACCAATGAAGATTCCCAGAAGGAATATCATAGCATCAATTTTGCCAATAACGGCAGCTGTAACGCTTGTCCCCGGGCAGTAGCCGCCAAAAATAAAACCAAACCCCATTATTGCGCCTCCCACAATGGCTGGCCAAAGGAATGTAGGATTAACATAAACGAGAGAAATGTCTATCCATCCAAGGTAGTTCATAAAGAATACGCCTACCATTGCTGTTACACCAGCCGTAAAGAACACTCTGAGTACAGTAAAATCGTAGCCATAAAAAACGCCGGCCAGCCTTCGTGATGAGGAGAATCCTGCTGATTCGAGAATGTATCCGAATGCTATTCCAATGAAAAGGGCGAATAGTAAATCCCATTCCATTCCAATGATTCCTTGTGGTATAAGTGGTCCCATATTCTAGGGTTTTATTTTGTTTAAACAGTGCTTATTAACAGTAATTTGCTAAAAAAAATTATATCCAGAGCTTGCGGAAAAAGTAGGCAATAATATAGCCTGTTCCAAATATGCCCATCATTGTAATAATGCCTCCAGCGGACATAACGGCCATTCCTGTGAGAGCAGCGCCGCTGGTACAGCCTCGTCCCAGCTGGGCACCAATACCAAACAGCATACCACCTAGCAGAGCAAAGCCTAAACGTGTTCCTGCTTTTACTCTTGGGCCACGCTCCACCTTAAATTTCATACGGCCGGAAACAATGCCAGAAAGCAAGCCACCAATAAGTACACCAAGCACTTCTATTGAGAGCCAGGACTTTAGCGGATGAGTATCACCCTGCAGATTACTTGCCCAAAAACTTGAATTGTTGGCATGCTCTGGTGCCACTGAGTTAACGGTAACTGTTGCCAGGTCTTTAACGGCCCCACTGGCACCTAAACCTCGCCCCGCAATAAAAATTGCCATAAGTAAAACCAAACCCAGTAGTACGCCCGCCAGGTATGAGTTGATGTATTGACTTTTCTGCTGTTCCATATCTTTTGTTTTTTCTTCCTTGCAATAAAAACAACAACTAGCATCCGCCTCTTGGCGATACTTCAGTTACTTCAATTTCTTTTGTTTCTTGTGGAGTACCCCCGCTGGTAACGGGCAAATCAAGAACTTCATCCTCTGTAAATGCACTAGGTATGCCCTCTTCAAGCATAAAACCATTCATAAAACTATTTGCCCCAAAAGTAAGTGTATAGGCGTCGTATCCAAGTACTTGTAAAAATGCCACCACATGAGAACTGTGTTGTCCGGTGAAGCAATAAACTACAATAGGCTGATTTGTTGGTAATGTGCTTAGCTGCTTGCTGCTATGCAAAGAGGATTTAGGTTGGTAGCGAATAGCACCTGGGATATGCCCTTTGTTATAATAGTTCTCTGGCCAGTAGTTTATTATGTAAAAATTGTGTTTAGGTTCAAAAAGGGTATCAGCGGATATGGTAATCGGCTTAAATCCTTGAGAGAGTAATTTTTGAACTCGTTCCCGAAGTATTGCATAACCATAGCGCTCTTGAGTAGTAATTTCTGGAAAATCACCAGATTTATTGGGGATGTTAGTTGTGCGCTCCAAAAGTTCAGAGTACTTATTTGATTTTCGTGCTAACCATTTTTTCTCAGCAGTTTCTCGATGCCAACTACTAATTCCCCATTTTAAAGCGTAAACATTATTATAGCCTAGCAACCTAAATAGGGAAGTGGCGTAGGATGCTGTTTGTCCAGCATTACATACCAAAACAATTCGGGAGAAGCTGTTAGGGTCAATTTTTGTTTCAAAATGATTTAGTAGTTGACCAAAAGGGACATTCACTGAGTGGGCAACATGTGCATTGGCAAATTCGTTTGGGCTTCTTGTATCAATTATATAGATGTTACTATCAAGCAAATTATATAGATTGGCAGCGGTAATCATGGCCGGAACATCGGAACTGTTAATAAAATTGCCATGGTTCTCAAGGTAACTAATTAGGGAGTCGAAGGCTGCATTGGGAGCAAGTTCAGTTTTGTTGGTTGGTGTTTCAGACCCTCCGCAAGCTGTAATTAAAGCAATACATACCGATATTATAAAGATATTAGCTCTTTTCATAATACTACTTTTTGATTTGTTCCTCTTTACTTGTGTCGGAAACGTGCTCCTTCTCGTCGTGCTCCAGGTCTTCCCAACCTGTAATCATAGCCTTTATTGCTTCCAGAGGCCTTTTCCCTGTTGTAGTTAAGTAAACGTGAGCAATTACAAAGGCAATAAGGGCAAAAGCACCTATAGTGTGAATAATGGCAATTATTTTTAAATTAATAACATCAACCGATTGTATTTCGCTGCCTGATGGGTACTTGTAGTAGTAATAGAGAAACCCAGTAACAACCTGTATTGGAATAGCAAATAGCTTTAACCCCAAATAAACTAGCCTTTGTAAAGGGTTAAACTTATTGTACACGGTTTTTTTTGTAGGGTGGGGTGCTCCTCTAAAAATACCTGTAATGTAGTATTCAATCTGTGCTTTAATAAATTTTGATGTTGGTATATACTGTCGCCATTCGCCAGTGGTAAAGTGCCAAAAAATGGCAAATATTATAAGTATAACCAGCGCCCAGAGCGAAATGTTATGCCATTTTACAGCTGCCTCAAAGCCCATAAGGTTGAATGAGCCATGAATCTCGAAGCCTGTGAGGGCTAGGAACAGAATCAGGAAGGCCTGACTCCAATGCCAAAATCTTTCAAATACTGTATAAACATAGGTTTCTTGTGCCATTATCAAGAGTATTTCAGGTTGAATTAGCTTTTATTTTTTTTTGTAGTAAGTAAGAACCCTTATGCCACCATGAAGTAATACTCCGCCAAGTGTTCCAAGTATCATAAGAATACCAATAAGGTCAATTGTAGCATTCCGGTCTCGCCCTGGCATATAAAAATCAGTAAGATTTTCTAACCTTGATTCTTCGCGGGCATGGCAATCTGTACAGGATAATGCCATTTCTTTTGGTGACACCATGTGCGAAATAGGAAGAAACATTTCTGTTTCAACAAACTCCCACTCGCCGCTCCATGGCAGTTCTGCAATCTTCATGCCTTCACGGAGTGATGCTTCCCAGTCAAAATCGACCCATAATCCACCTTTCCCAGGCTCCTTATCCCATAGCTTTGCTTTTAAAACCCTGTTATAGTGTGGGTCAAATGGCTGCTTACCTCTATGGATTTTTACTGGCCAAATTTGTGCTTTTGCATCATAGTAGTCACCAAAAAGAGAATTAATCTTAACAGGGAACTCGGTAATAGTATCGCTTGCCAGCATATGGTCAGCTTGGCCATTAAACCAAACATACTCTGGTTCAACATTGCTAGCCCAATGGGCCGTACCTTTTATTGATTGGTACGATATTACCCCTGATGAGTCCATTATTTGGTAGGGTTCACCATCTTGTAAATCGCAAGCGGTTGACCAGTCCCAGTACATTTTGGTGGGGTTAACCTTTGCGTAGGTTGGTATGTGGCAAGTTTGGCAGGCAACCTTAACCGTATGCTCATTTAGTTTGCTCATGGCATGGGGGTTATTTCCGTGGCATTGGTTGCATGTTGCCCTGTTGTAATCGTTAGAGGCTGTGCCGTAGTATCGGCCAAGCATTATGTGGTTATCGGTCTCATGGCAATCGGTACAGTTCATATCCATCCCCTCACGATTCATGTGTACATCCACATCTCTGGTTGTGTTTAGCAGGGCTTCCTCAAGGTGACCATGTTTAATATTATTACCTCCAGCACTATAAAAGTGGCAGTATCCACAGTTGTACTTTGTTGGTTTACCCACATTTGCCGCAATATGATTGTAATCGGGAGCAAAGGGGCCACTCTCTGGTGGGTAGCCTGCTGCTCCACCGCTGGCCTTTTCGTAGGTCATGGTATTATCATGACAAATAAGGCAGTCCATATTTTGCTGCTGAGTAAAATCAAATGAGTTATCGCTCCAACCATAACCCGCGTGGCATTTGTTGCAAGTTGCCTCACTTCCACCAATACCCGTACAAAAATTGTTAATCAGATTCTTTTTACCAAGGTAAACAACACCTCTGCCCTCAATATATGCTTCCCGCTCCCATAACCAGTGATGATTATTCTGAAGTTCATCGCCTCGCTCGGTGTGGCACGATAAGCAGGCTTGGGTTACCTCTTGTGGTTCCTGAAAATCTTTTTGCAACTCGGCAAACTGGCTATGGTCGGCCCCTTGTTCAGGTTTGCTCCGAACCTCCTGTTTAAGTTCCTCAAGAACGGCAGGGTCAACCTGCTTGGGTTTATCAAGAATAGCAATTGCCAGAAAGATTTGCGGAATAAGCACTATGGCCAGAAAGGGGATTAACTTGTTCTTCATTTGATTACAAGTTTTGTTAATTTACAAACCGAAAAAGTACGTATGCAAATATATCGAAATATATAAGTATAAAGTTACGATGATTTTAAGAAACTTGCCTTTTATCCATGAAATTTAGAGAGATTTTAAATTACTCCCCGTATCTAATTCGTTTGGCTAATTTTGAAGCAAACACAAAATCGTTCAGTTCCTTGTTGTCTGATGATAGAATCTCTTCTTTAGTTCCTTCCCACCATTTCTGTCCCTTATAAATATAGATAATCTTATCGCCCATCCCCATCACTGAGTTCATGTCGTGCGTGTTAACAATAGTTGTTATACAGAACTCTTCTGTAATTTCCTTTATTAAGTTATCAATTACTATTGATGTTTTGGGGTCGAGCCCAGAGTTTGGCTCATCGCAGAATAGGTAGCGAGGATTTAGAGAAATGGCTCGGGCAATGGCCACTCGCTTTTTCATACCTCCGCTAAGTTCTGAGGGGTAAAGTTTGTTTGAGTTATCCATATCAACCCTGTTTAGGCAAAAATTAACTCGCTCTAATTTTTCCTCAAGGGTTTTATCCGTGAACATATCAAGCGGGAACATTACGTTCTCCTCCACCGAAGCTGAGTCGAAAAGTGCAGAGCCCTGAAATAGCATACCAACTTTTTTTCGCAGTTCCTTCTTCTCCTTAAAAGAAATTTTGTTAAAGTGAATATCCCCATAAAAAATATCGCCTTCGTCAACTTCGTGTAAACCAACAATAGCCTTCATTAGCACGGTTTTTCCTGAGCCACTTTGACCAATAATAAGGTTGGTTTTACCGTTCTCAAACTCTGCATTAATATTTTGCAGAACCACTTTGTCGGGGAATGCCTTTGATACGTTAACTACCCTTATCATGAGAGCAAAAGTTGGGTTAAAATTAAATTAAACAGCAGAACAACAACACTACTGTAAACCACTGCTTTAGTGCTTGAGCGGCCAACTTCCAAGGAACCGCCATCAACATAGTAGCCATAGTATGCCGATACGCTGGTAATTATAAATGCAAATACAATAGTTTTTATAACACCGTATGTTATGTAGTATGGTATAAATGCGTAGAGGATACCATCAAGATACTCCTGTGTTGTTACTACGCCAGTAAAAACGCCAACAGCCCAACCGCCAGTTATTCCTACACCAATGCTCATTATGCAAAGCAAAGGATTAAATACCATTGCTGCTACAATTTTGGGCAGTGCAAGGTGACTGGCTGAGTTTACCCCCATTATTTCCAATGCATCAATCTGCTCTGTTGAGCGCATTGTACCAATTTCCGAGGCAATATTACTACCAACCTTTCCTGCTAAAATAAGTGCTACTATTGTTGATGAGAATTCAAGCAGAATACTGTCGCGGGCAGCCACACCAATTAGGTAAGAGGGCAAAAGGGGGTTTTCCGTATTATATGCAGTTTGAATTGTTATTACCGCGCCCATAAATGCCGATATAATGGCAATAATTCCAATTGAGTTCAGTCCCAACTTTTCAATTTCCTTTACCGTTTCACGGTAAAAAATCCACCACTTCTCAGGCTTGGTAATAACCTTGCCCATGAAGAGTAAATACTGTCCTATGGTCTGAAAAAACTGCATATATAATATTATGCACAAATTTAGTAATTTAATGGGATATATGCTACATAAGTATTTTCAGCTGTATATTATTGAACGAGAATACCAATTTTACCAGTAAATATTTGATATTTGTTGATTTTATACAGGAAGCATTAGTTCTTGTAAAATGATAAATTAGGTTACAAAGCCATCATTCTTTTGTATCTTTACAAATTAATAAGAACCCCTTTTTATATACATAAAAACCAATGATAGACCAAGTTACAGTTGAGCGTATTATTGCTGCCGCCGATATTGTTGAGGTGGTGAAAGATTTTGTATCACTAAAAAAACGTGGGGTTAACTATTTAGGGCTGTGTCCGTTTCATAACGAGAAGACTCCTTCATTTTCCGTTAGTCCGGCTAAAGGTATATACAAATGCTTTGGCTGTGGAAAAGGTGGAAATCCTGTTAATTTTATAATGGAGCATGAGCAGCTTAGCTATGTTGAGGCTTTAAAGTATTTGGCTAAGAAGTATAATATTGAGGTTGAGGAGAGGGAGCTAACTGCCGAGGAGATAAAGCAGAGAACAGAGCGCGACAGCCTAATGGTTGTTACCGCTTGGGCGCAACGTTACTTTACCAATAATCTTCATAAGCACAGTGAGGGCAAGAGCATTGGCCTAAGCTACTTTAGGGAGCGAGGTTTTCGAGAAGATATAATTGATAAATTTCAACTTGGTTATAGCCTTGAACAGCGCGATGCTATGACCCAATCGGCTCTTCGCGAAGGATACAGGCAAGAATATTTGGTAAAAACGGGGCTTTCCATTGCAAGGGAAACGGGAAACGCATTCGACCGCTTTTTCGGAAGGGTAATGTTCCCTATCCACTCATTAAGTGGAAGAGTTATAGGTTTTGGTGGGAGAATAATGAAAAGTGATGCCAAAGCTGCAAAATACCTCAATAGCCCCGAGAGCGAGATATACCACAAGAGTAGTGTGCTTTATGGAATGTTCTTTGCAAAAAAGGCTATAACACAGCACGACAAGTGCTATTTGGTTGAGGGTTATACTGATGTACTCTCTCTGCATCAATCAGGTATAGAGAATGTGGTGGCTAGTTCTGGCACCGCGCTTACACTCGAACAGGTTAGGCTAATCAAACGATTTACCCAGAATATTACCCTACTCTTTGATAGCGACCCAGCAGGTATAAAAGCGTCCATTAGAGGCATTGACATAATTCTTGAACAGGGACTTAACGTTAAGGTGGCATTAATGCCCGAAGGGGAGGACCCCGATAGTTTTGCCCGTAGCCATAGTGCAACCGAGGTTGCTGATTTTATATCAACCCACGAAACAGATTTTATTGCTTTTAAAGCAAATCTGTTGATTAAGGAGGCAAAGAACGACCCCGTTCAGAGGGCCAACCTAATTCGGGATGTGGTAAAGTCCATAGCCGTAATACCCGAAAGCATAACCAGGTCGGTTTACATAAAGGAGTGCACCCGAATTCTCGATGTTGATGAGTCGGTTTTATACGCCGAGGTTGGTAAGCACCGAAGGGAAAAGATGGAGAAACTACTGGGTAAAAGCCAGTCCATATCTCCACATACGCCACCACAAGGAGCAAAGGAAACCCCCTCACTCCCAAGTTTTGTTGAAAACATATATTGTGAGGAGCAGGAGAAAGAGATACTATACTTCCTGCTAAAATTTGGGGGCGAAACGCTTTACAAGGTTTCAGATCCGGAGGATGAAAATAAGGCTGACCATGTTTCAGTTGGCCAACATATAATTAATGAGATTCTGAACGATGACCTTGAGTTTAAGAATTTGGTATACAAAAAGGTTTTTGATGAGTACCGGAAGTACCTTGATGAAGGAATTGAAGCAAATCCGAAAGCATTTACGAACCATACTGACAGCAAAATCAGTCAGCTTGCTGTTAACCTGCTAACCGATCAGTATAAGCTTAGCAATATTTGGAAGAAACATCAGGCAATACCTCAGGAAGAGACAGATTTTCTCAGTTTGGCCATACCCAAAACCATTCTTGTGTATAAAAGCAAGGTAATGCAAATGGTGATAAATAAGCTGCATGAAGATTTGAAGAGAATCGACCCATCAACCCAGCCCGATGACATAAATGATCTTCTTAGCAGGCTAAAAACCCTGAACGAGGTTAGAAGACAGATATCAAAAGAGTTGGACAGAATTGTTTTGTAACTTGATTAAGAAGCATTATAAAAGAAGTATGCAATACTAGATATTATTTAGTTGTGATCTCTGTTTTGGGTAAGTTGTTGCCCAAGG
>JAWLEY010000081.1:0-11273 GCA_041685855.1 Perlabentimonas sp.
GCACCATTTAACAAGATGCTCTCAGATTTGCTAAAAGGAGTTTTGAGTGTTAGTGATAGCAGTTCGCTATGTTGATGTGTAAAGAATAGCGGGTGGTCTGGTTGAGAACCAACGAAACTGCCGTTTTTTATATCGAAATACGGTGTATCATCCGAACAGCTGCCATTGGGGTAGAAGCCCAGGTACTTTGAAAGGTGTGCTAAGAAAAGCAGATGAAAATTTGCAACACCCTTCTCCATTGTATCTAGGGTTTTTATTGATAATTCAATAAAATCATATAAAAATGGATTACTCTCCTCTTCACGAACTGCCTTGTAAATTATTTCCCCAATAAAGAGAGCAATTGTACGTTTAGCTGGGTTGGTGGGTATTGTAATTAGGTTGTAATAGGGTGAAACCTCTTTAAGCCGACCCATACCTTTACCCTTGTAAAAAACTACATTTATTAAGCTAAGCGGCTGAAAGAACACTGCTTTTTTTGCTCCCTTGCCTTTGCCGTAGGCACTGTTTACCATAAATGTAGCTCTTCCAAACTCCCGTGTGTAAACGTAAGCAATAAGGCTGCTTTCACCGTATCGGACAGAGTGTAATGCTATAGATTTTGTTTTCTCAATCATAATTGACTCTTGATGTCTGCAAAATTAACGATATTCCCTACATTTTGATGAACTAAATAACTTGCTTTACAAGATTTAAAAAAGCATAACTTTGGAGTCGGAATTAAAATATTATCAGTAGTATATTGTTTAGCTACTATACTATCCTCACTTTGTGTTATATAGTTTTGTTTTATCCATAGTTTATATTTTAAAAGGCATGAATTATTATAAAATACTAAAGCTAAACAGGCTAATTAAAAACGATAGAATTAAAATACTAGGAATTGCATTGCTTTTCCTATTAAGAAGAAGGTTCTATAATGTTTTTCTCGACCCCGTTTTACTTTGTAACTACAGGTGCGTGATGTGTTATTTTAGCGACCATAACTATAAGCCCAACAAAAGCACCTTACCAGAGGAGTTGATAGAAAAAGTTGGCAAAGGATTCTTTAATCATGCCTTAAAACTTCAGATTGGTTGTGGTGCAGAACCCACTCTTTATAAAAATAATAATTTGATTATTAAGCAAGCAAAGTTACATGGTGTGCCCCATATTTCTTTTACAACCAACGGTTCGCTACTTGATTATGACAAGATTCTATCCATGGCTGAGGCTGGGCTAAACGAAATTATACTTTCACTCCACGGTACCACAAAGGATGTTTATGAGAAAATGATGCCAGGAGGGCGTTTCGAAAAACTTCACGAAGTGCTTAATAGCATCCAGCGGGTTAAATTGCTTTACCCTGAGTTTAAACTAAGAATAAACTATACCGTAAACCCCGATAACATTGAGGATTTAAGAGGCATAGTTTCCTATTTAGATGATTATAAAATTGATACCTTACAGGTTAGGCCTATCAGAAAATTAGGAAATACCGCATATTCCGATTTTGATATTAAAAGAAAGCAGGAGGCTTACTCAAACGTAATAAATGCTGTTCACAATAAGTGTGTGGAGAAGAATGTTGTTAGCCTTTTAACCAGAAAACTCCCAGACCAAAAGTTAAGCAGGAACACCCTTGATATAGCGAAGTACACATATTGTTATGTGTCGCCAATCTATTTTGGTGATAGGAATTTCAATCCTAATGAGTTATCATACATAAGATTTTTACGAAAGAATGGGTTTTTACGAAGGATTATGAAAGATGTATTCCTAACCAGGAATACGAAGTATGATTCCTCTGTTAATTTCGGAAACTATGATGTAAATGTTTGATGAATACTTTTTGCAAAGAATTACAATTACAGCGACAGAAATATTTACCTTACGAACAGTATTTTACCAACAGCAGATTGCTCTCCACTCTTGTCGGAGCAAAAGTAAAGGTACACCCCGGTTGAAACCCTGTCACCATGCTTGTTTTTGCCATTCCATGTTGCTTGTCCCCCTAAACTTTCGGTTTCATAAACCAAGTTACCCGCTACATCGGTAATTTTTACTAATGTTTTATCAACCAGCCCTGTAATAACAATGTCTCCCTGATAATCTGGTCTTACAGGATTTGGGAAAGCGTAAACATTCTCAAACTTATCGTTTGGTTCTGTTGCTTCGCTCCTATATCCAATTAACCCTTTTTCGGTAGCTATAAAAACCTCACCGCTTTTTGGGTGTATTCCAATATGCTCAATGCTATTTGATGGAAGGGGGCTGTTCCCTTTGGTAAAATGATGTATCTGCTGAGATCCATCTGTTGACTGAAGGAATACACCCGAGTTCTGTGTGCCAAACCATTTTCTATTACCTCCGTCAATCGCAACGGTGGTTACGGTTTCTGATTCCAGAAGAAACACAGCCAGCCCCTCTACAACATCGGGAATTTTAACACGCTGCATGCTAAAAGATGATGGCTCGAGAACCCTCTCAGGGTTATAGCTAACAAGCACGCCCTCGTTTGTTCCAACCCAAAGGTATCCATCCTTGTCAAAGGCAATGCTGTAAATCTCGTTGGGTAACGATGTACCCTCGGAGCTTGTAGGTTGGAATTTTCGCACACTATGGCTTGATTCTGATGTTGGGTTGTCTCCGGGGTCAATCACAAAGAAACCTCCTCCAAAAGGTAGAACCATCCATAACTCGCCGGATGGTGACTCAATAATATCCGATTGACGGCTGGAGTTTATAATGCTACTATACGGGAAACTCTTCCACGTTCCATCTGGTGTTCTAACCGATAGAGGATTTGGAACGCCCTGATTAGAAACCCACAGATTGTTATTTGAATCGAAGGTTATTCCCCCAATGCGACAAAAAGCTCCCGATATGATACTTTCTAACGAGCTGTTGCTAGGGTTGTAGTTGGCTACCTCCTCGTTGCCGTCATACACAACAATTCCGTATCCCCAAGTAGCAATGTATAACTCATTCTTATTTAATGGGTTTGGAACTATCCTTACTGCGTCATGATAATTCCCATTTCTGTTAGTTTCCCATTCATTATCGGAAAGGATATGGAAAGAGAAAGGGTAAAACATATTATTCCAAATACTTGTTCGGCCACCGGCAGCAACAAGTACATTATCGTTATGTGTAGTAATGTAATGTGCCCTGTCTGTTCTAGGACTAGTGGGATGAGCCTTATGCCAACCGTTTGATGATTGATAAACAAGCCCCTGCATGTCATCGGCTATTAAAAGGTTACCATTGGCATCTAACGTACCCCAGTTAGGCCTAAAGTAAAACAGGTTACCATAGCTATTAACTATACTGGGTGTTTCGTGTACCGAATAGTAAGTTGCCAGCCCCTCCCTCGATATCGCAACAAACTTTTCGTTATTAGCAGTAATTGCGCTTACCTCTCTCATTTCGTTTGAAATCTGACTCCATGCGTATTGGTCGTTATACCAAAAAACATCGGGGGTGCTGCTCCCCGTTGACTGAAGGGCAACAAGATTGTTATTAAAATTGGCAAGACTTGTGTAGTTATTATTTTCTCCGGGTATGGCACTTTCTATGTTCCATCTTTCGTAATGTATAAGGAGAGGGTCGTTTGCAGATGCCTTGTATAGTCCATTTTGGGTTGCTGCGTAAATCGTACCATTAAAAATCTCTACCTGATTAACCCAAACCGACGACCCACCAGAGCCTATGTAGTATGTATCTTTTATTTCGTACCTAGTGGTATTAACTACTACTATGCCAAAACTGGTTGACACCATCACCTCATCTTCATTAACAAAATAGAAATGATTTATTTGTTTCTCGCCCTGCATAATACTTTGGGAGATGTAGGGTAGGTTAACAATTTTATTATCTAAAACAATATCAATATTACCATTCTCGTAACCAACCATTAGCATCTTCTGGAAGGGAGAGTAACCAATTGCAGAAACACCAACATCGCTAAGCCCATTTACAGTTGATAGTTTCCCTATTGAACCTTCCTGAGGATTATGCCAAAAGATACCATTGTTTGCAGCTAAAAACAACCTGCTAGCAGAAGCCGCTGTTTGTTTCCCCTGAATATATGAGTAATGATCGCGCCATTTACCTACCGGAACCTGTGCCAAAAGGGACGTTGCTAGTAGTATGGCTGCTATAAAAACAATAGACCTTTTCATTGCCAATAAGAAATTGGTTTACGAATAAATAAACCCCAAACTAAGAAAAATATTATTGAGAAATATATAAATCGGCTTTTTATGTGATTATAGGGTTAGCAGATAATCTGTAAGTTTTTTTACAGCTAAGGCTCTGTGACTTAAAATATTCTTTTGTTCTGCTCCCATCTGGGCAAAAGTATTTGTGTAGCCATCAGGCACAAAAACTGGGTCGTATCCAAACCCATTTGAGCCTATTGGTTCTCTTATTATTTTTCCTCGCACAATTCCCTGAAACTGCTTTTCATTCCCATCAATAATCAGGGAAATTACTGTTCTGAACTGAGCGGCCCTGTTGGTATGGCTTTTCAACTCATTCAGGAGTTTTCTTACATTATCGTCGGAGTTTTTTTGATTACCTGCGTAACGTGCAGAAAACACACCGGGCTCACCATTCAGTGCATCAACCTCAAGCCCAGTATCATCTGCAAAGCAACTAATTCTGTATTTGTTAAAAATGTACCTTGCCTTTTGCGATGCGTTCTCCTCCAGTGTCATGTAATCCTCGGGAATCTCCTCCTGGCACGAAATGTCATTAAGAGAGAGCAATTGGAACTTTTTTCCAATTATTTGACTAACCTCCCTCAGTTTATGCAAATTGTTGGTTGCAAAAACAAGTCTGCTTGCCATGTGCTAACTTATCTGGGGTTAATGCTCATAACTGGTATGTGCCCAGCATTACCAATAATGAACTCTTCGTGGGGCTCAAGCACAAAGGATGAATTATTATTTTGAGTTTTTGTGGTCATAATTACAATAAGGTCAGCCCTAATGTTAACAGCCATAGCAAGCACCTCTTCAGCAAAGGGCTTCTCACCTTTCACTGTATAAACCTGATATTTAGCGCCCTTCTCATCAAGATATCGAACAGCGGATGCCATGTTCAAATCAATTTTTGCAACCAACTCGGGATCCGAAACATTTGGTTTTATAAGGTGGAATTTTGATACGTAGTACTCACAGAAATAGTTTATCCACCCATGTTTCTCCTTGTTCTCAACGGTAAAATCAATAGGAAAAACCACCTCATCGTACCTTCTGTTGATAGGAGGCTCCTGTATGGTAACAAAGGGAACTTTTGATTTGGTTATTACATTTAGGGGCCACACGCTCTTAATCTCGTCCTTACCCTTAATACTTTCTGAGCCCATTATAGCCAGACTTGAATCAAGTTCGCATGTTAAATTTGAAATCTCTTCAGCTACATCTCCTACCCTAACAATGTAGTTGGGTTTTATTCCATACTTTTCAAATGCTTGCTGGGAAATAGTTTTTAGTTTATCCGTGGCTTCATCTACCTCGCTCTCATTATTAACCACATGAACTAGCGTGATGGTTTCGCCAACAACGCTTGAAACCCTTGCTGCATGCTGAAGTGCATATACCGCTGCTGTTTTAAAATCGGTAGGTACAATTATTGTTTTCTTGTTTTTTTCCATAGCAATAACTAATTTTAAGGTATCGTAGTATATTTATCGCTATATTTGGTTCATGCGATTACTCAATGCTGCCAATAGTTTAATATCTGTTTATTCGATTGATATTCTACTATATGAACCTATAATGCTTACTACAAATGGGTGCTAAATCAATGGTCTAAGGTATGAATTTTAAGTTTTTTTTAAGCATACAACTCATTATTTTTTTTATAATTCAGCCTTTGGGGGCTATTGCTAACTGGGAAGATGTAACTGAACACATAAGTCCCGAACCCATTGTTAATCAAATATCCGACCTTCCTATTGGTTTTACCTCCAACTTTAGCACCATAGTTTCAGAAAAAAACGGAAGAATAGTCCTTTATGATGATAGTATGCTTTGGCTTTTCGATGGTCATACATGGGAGAGCATTCCATTTAGCGAAAGGCCAATACATATTTTTGATACTCATGATAATATATATGTTGCAGCCAGCAACTCCATTACAAGAATAGATTTCTCCGATAACGATTATGCCACTCGTGAAATGTATGCTGACAAGGAGCAACTAAAAGATATTGGTGAAATTATTGATTTTCATGTTAATAAGGATAGTACATGCTATATACTAACATCCTTGGGTCTTTGGCATTTATCAGATTCTCTTGTAGGTATTGATTTATCAAGTGAGTGGGTTTCAATAAAAGGAAACATTCAAAAACCTTACTTTGTGAAAAGTAATAATGAGCTTTATTCTATTGATAATGGCAAGAAAAAGCTCAAAAGCAATGTAAATGTTGATAAGAAATTAGTTCAGGTTTTTAGCACTAAAGATAATGAGATAGCAATAACAAGAAGCTACCCATGGGTCAAATCAATAGGTGGCAGCGAGGTGGACTGTTTTTCAAATCTTACGCAATACTTACAATCATTTAAACCCAGCATAATAAAAGCTGTTATACATAGTAAGAGGCTATATTTGCTTACCCTTGAACACGGCTACATTGTTGTTGATTGTGATACAAAGTCGCTAATCTCCCATGTTAAACCCGATTCTTTTAGTGGTTTAACCCGCTTTGTAGACATTTTCCCATACACAGTTGATGTGCTTTTTGTTCTAACTCCAACAAGTCTTTTCAGTGTACAAAGTACCTGTAGTATGGGTGTTTATCGTTTTAACAGCATGAGCTCAAAAATGCTTGGTTCCACTCTGGTTTCCAGTAATAAGTTAATCTGTGGTAATACTAATAGACTTTTAATTGCTGATTACGACTCAAATGAATGGTATCCTCTTTCATTCAAAGAGATAAATGGTGCCACTGGACCATTTTCTGCTGTTTATAAAAATCAAAATGTAGCGTTTGCAGCAAGCCAATCTGGCATTTATAAGGTTATTGATAGCAGGGCGTATCGTATAGATTTACCTCTTAATACAAAAGAGTTAGATTATATAGGTTTTACCAGTTTTAAAAACGGTGTATGGGTTGTTACCTCATTTAACAATAGTTTTTCTGTATATCCAGTAAATGCAAAAACGCATAAATCTGTCACAATACCCTTCCCCACCAGCGTGTACGCTGTTAAAAAAGTAGAGTTATCAAATGAACTTTTATTCTTATTACTATCCAACGGTAGCTGGTATCAGTATAACATGATTAAGAACGATGGCTGGAAGTTAGTTTTTCAAGAGAATCATCATGAGAAGAACCTCTTTTTTATTAAGAACAACGGATTTTCTCCATATGTTCTTCATCACAATAGTATTTATAGGTATAATGAAAATAAGCTTGAAAGCGAACAATTGGTAGCCACTGATACTTCGGGCCACTTGCTTCCAGTATATGAGCAAGATTCTATCCTAATTGTTAACAGAACGCTCAACGCTTTTCCGTATGTTAATACGCTCTGGATGTACAACAGGTCAAAAAGCATGAACAAATACGCACCTTCAGCTCCTTTGGCATTAATACCCACAAAAGAAGAGATACTGGAAGTTAACTTTACGCATGATTCAACACTTTTTGTAACAACAAATTCTGCAATATACTACTTTAAGTGGTTTGATCGACGTAAAGAAGTCCCCTCTGTATCAATTAGTAACGCATACCTAAGTACACATAACACATCTGAGGTTATTAAGGAAGGAAGCCTCTCAAGCTTGCAAAGCAACAATATAGAAAAGCAGTTTCAGGGTAGAAACCTATCTGCAACTTTTGCATCCAACGGATCTGCAAAATGGAATCAGAACCCTAAAAGCACGGTCTTTTCGTCTTATATTGATGGATATGATTCGCAATGGACAGCATGGACAAAAAATAATGAGCGTATAGCAACACAGCTAAAACCAGGTAAGTATACACTAAGTGTAAGAACAAAGAATGTGTGGGGTATTACATCCGAAACAAAAGAACTAACTTTTGAAATTAAACCTCGGTTTTATGAAACGCCCTTCTTTTGGATTGCCTTTGCAATACTCGGTTTATTAGGTTTATTCATGATGTATAAATGGCGCAGGTACCTACATGCCAAAGTTCGATACAAACTTGAAAGTTTAATAAACAAAAGAACCGAAGAGTTAGTTAAAGAGAAGGAGAAAACGGAGAATCTTTTAGTAAGGGTTTTACCCAAAGAAACCGCATCAGAACTAAAGGAGAAGGGCAGAGTGAATACACAGCGTTTTCAAGTGGTTACTGTCCTATTCTGTGACATAGAGGGTTTCACTCGTATTACCGACGAAACCAACCCTGAGGTGCTCATTGACCAGCTTGATAAATTCTTTCTTTATTTCGATTCAGTTGTAGAGAAGTATAAGATAGAAAAGATTAAAACCATTGGCGATGCATACATGTGTGCAGGCGGAATACCACAGAAAAACCGAACAAACCCCGTGGAGGTGGTGCTGGCCGCTCTGGAGATGATGCACTACATGAACCATATCACAAATAGCACTGCAGCAACCAAAGGTAAAGTATGGGAGCTCAGAATAGGAATAGACACTGGCCCTGTTATAGCAGGAGTAGTGGGTAGGAGTAAACTATCGTACGATATTTGGGGCAGTACGGTTAATACAGCCAGCCGAATGGAATCATCGGGGGAGGTTGGCCAAATTAATATCTCCGGAAACACCTATATGCTTGTTAAGGATTACTTTGTTTGTACTTATCGTGGTAAGATGCCAGTAAAGAACAAGGGTGATATTCAGATGTACTTTATCAATGGCATTAAGCCAAGCCTTTCGGAAAATTTGGAGGGCATAATCCCTAATTCTGATTTTAGAACCCTACTACAACTAATTAGGTTGGGCGACCTTGAGGATTTTATTCTGGATAAACTAGAAAAAGGACTCCCCAAAAATTTATACTACCATAACCTTAAGCATACAATTGATGTATACACGCAGGTAGAGCTAATAGGCAGAGCGGAGAAAGTTTCAAAGGAGGAGCTTTTGCTACTGAGAACAGCAGCATTATTTCACGATGCAGGCCATTTAATTGATTATGATACTCACGAAGAGATGGGAGTTAAGCTCGCTCGGGAAATTCTGCCGGAATATCATTATAGCGACAAGCAAATTGAAAAAATTGGTGAACTTATAATGTGCACTCAAATGCCCCCGTCACCAAAAAATCTTTTAGAGGAAATCATGTGCGACGCAGATTTAGATTACCTTGGACGACCCGATTTTATTCCAGTATCAAACATGCTATACAGAGAACTTCACGAGCATGGGAAGGTTGGCACCCTAAGGGAATGGAATCAATTGCAAATAAAGTTTATTGATAAACATTCATACTTTACAAATACTGCACGCCGATTAAGAAACGTTAATAAGCAGAGTCAGCTTGAAAAACTAAAAGCATGGATGGAAAAAAATTAGGAACATTTTTTGGCATATTATATTGCCTTTAAAATATAATTCTTACATTTAGCAGGGATTTTATTTTTTTGTCATCAAACACATTCCAAGTCATGGATAAAGCGAATAAGGTAATATTAGTTCCCTGGGATTTTACCAGTGGTTCCGAGATCGCTCTTAAACACGCGTTACAATTAGCTAAGGCTGCAGGTAATGAAATCATGCTTTTTCACATTATTCCGAAAGTATGGTGGAGATTCTTTAGCGAAAAGCCTAGATTTTCTCAGGAAGAAATTGATACTCTAAAGCGAAGAATAGAATCTGATGCCGATGAAGTTTCTCAAGCAAATAACATTCAAATCATTTCCATGGTGTTAGAGGGTCATCCGGTTAAGCTTTTTAAGGAATTGGTTGTTACTGCAAACGTAAACCTGATTGTGGCTCATAAGTACTACCAGTACGAAAAGAAAAAGTTCGAGTCAAGCTCCTTCTTAAGGAGACTAACCCTGAAAAATCTATCAATTCCTTTCATCATTGCCGATGCTCCTCCTATTCATTCGCATTACATAGAGATTGTTGTACCGCTTGATTACGATAAGAAGTATAAGGAAACCCTACACTGGATTATTTACCTTTCAAAATACTACAAGTGTAACATCAATCTTATAAAGCCATACACATCCGACGAGGGTAAAAAGAAGAACATGGCCAACAACATCTACTTTACTAAAAAGATGCTTGATGGAAACAAGATTGTGTATGGTATTAAAACTGCCAAGCGAAAGAAACCTTTCCGTGAGGAAGTTTTCAAATTTGCAAATAATATTGAGGCTGATTTAATACTTATTATGGCAGATAAGTATAATAACTACATAGAAGAGAAGAAGGATAAAAACCCCTCGAAAATTCCAATTATGTGTATCACTCCGCGTACTAGAAAATACCAAAGTTTCTACTAGTCTTTCGTGAAGCTGATATTTGTAGATTATAACATAACATGCATGCCTCAACTACTGTGGCATGCTGTTTTTAATAAAAAATAATGTAATGAAGTTAAGGCTCAATCTTCAGCAGAAAATACTACTCATTGTAATTGGTATTACGGCCGTAATTTACTCAATTTCTATCGGTTATATCAGCATTAATGCCAGAGAATCGGCAATGAACGATGCTATTGCAGTAACTTCAGCAACAGCTCAGAAGTATGCTTCCGATATTAGGGCTCTTCTTGAAGAGGACTTGGTAGCAATGCAGGTACTCTCGCAATCTGTGCTGTCGTACAAACTTATGTCAGAGGAACAGTGGAAGGTAGTGTTTGCTAAAATGTACGAAGAGGTTATAAAGAACAACCCCCAATTTTTAGCAGTTTGGGATAGTTGGGAGCTGAGCCATATTAATCCCGATTACGATAAAGATTACGGTAGATACGTTGCAGAGTTTTGGAGAGAAGACCAGGATATTAAAAGTAATTTCTCTTTAAAGAGCATGACTGGCGATAATACAGATTATGCAAGAATAAAACGCGATGCCATTGACTGTATTGAGGTTCCTTACTTCTATAGCTATACTGGTAACAAACAGGATGAGCTGTTAATGACAAGTCTTATATCCCCAATAATTGATGAAGGAGAGTATATTGGCGTTGTTGGAGTTGACATTACGCTAGAAAGATACCATCCAATTATCACACAAATCAGACCATTCAAAGGCAGCTATTCTTTTCTTGTAGCAAATGATTTTCAGTATGCCGCACATCCAAACATGGAGAAGCATGGAGAGAATCTTTTGAACGATTA
>JAWLEY010000315.1:0-2607 GCA_041685855.1 Perlabentimonas sp.
AGAATGGCGTGGTGGAATATCTTCGTGTAAACGAGGAGGGAGGTGCTGTTGTACAGGGATTCAATGTTGAATTATCTCTTGCTCCATCTCCAAACTTTACTCTCTCTTCTGGCTTTACGGTTCAAAAGAGTGAGTACCAGGATGAGCGTGAATTTAACGAACGCAGTTTTTTTCGAACACCTAGTAATTACGGGTATTTTACAGCAGATTGGACACCAACAAAAAAGCTTAATATTAGTTCAACAGGAACATACACGGGGAAAATGCTCGTTCCATATTTCGGTTCACAATTAAGCAATCCTGAAGAGGGTGAACTTCGTGAGAGCAATCCGTTTTTTGACCTTGGATTAAGAGTTGGGTATGATATTAAGGTAAATGGAGCTACATTAGAGGTTTTTGGTGGATTTAAAAATATTTTCAACTCCTATCAAAGCGATTTTGATTCGGGAATAGACCGTGACCCAGGCTATATTTATGGTCCAAATCAACCCCGAATGGTATATTTTGGACTGCGTATAGGTAATAAGTTAAGGTAGCCATGTTATGAATGCACTAACTTTTTTGTATTAATAATTGAAATCTAATTTCATTTCATTAAATTGCCAGAACATTGTATTCTGGCAATTTTTTTATTATAAATCGAAGCGTATTAAATATTTTAGATAATTATGAAAGACTTTCTTTTCCAGCTAAGCGAACTGAAATCTCAAGGTAAAGCCTTTACTCTCTGCACAATTACTGAAGCCAAGGGGTCCACCCCTCGTAAGGAGGGTGCTAAAATGATTGTATTTGATGATGGAACCATTACTGGTACTGTTGGGGGTGGAGCCATTGAAAAACAAGCTATTGATGATGCATCAGCAGTCTTGAAAAATGGGAAACCATTAAAAAAGAAATACATGCTTGAAACCGACCTTGAGATGCAGTGTGGTGGTAGCATTGAAATATTCTTTGAGCCTTTTAACAAGGATTTAAATCTATATATATTTGGAGCAGGACATGTTGGGAGAGAGGTTGGACGTTTTGCAGCCGATTTAGATTTTAAGATTATTTTTGTTGATAATAGGGAAGGAATTTATACGGAGTTCCAAAGCAGCTATGCACAATGCATAACCAGCGATTATTTTAAAGCAATTGATGAAATCCATTTTAACGAGCGTGATTTTGCCGTAATTACAACGCCTAATCATCAGTATGATGAGCAGATTATGGCCAAAATGGCACAGCTAAACCTTGCTTATGTTGGTATGATTGGCAGTAAGCGTAAGGTTACCGAAGCTCGTAAACATTTGCTTGCAAAAAATGTTCTAACTGAGCAGCAGCTTAATAGTGTTGATATGCCAATTGGCATCCCTTTTAATGCTGAAACACCCCGCGAAATTGCCATTAGCATCGTTGCTAAGCTTATCGATGTGAAAAATTCTAAGAGTTTATGAGGAATCCCAATATTTTAAAGTTTGTGCTCGATAATCGTGTAGTGGAGATTGATTTCTCCAAATCCGACTTTCGTCCATCCACAACCGTGCTAAACTATTTACGCAGCAAGTCGGAATATAGAGGGACTAAGGAAGGCTGTGCCGAGGGCGATTGCGGTGCGTGTACCGTTGTGCTTGGAGAATTGGGTCACGATAACCGGATTCATTATAGAGCGGTAGATTCGTGCATGTTGTTTCTTGCATCAATACATGGAAAGCAGTTAGTTACCATTGAGAGCCTTGCCCAGCGCAATGGCACTGAAACCATTCTGCACCCAGTGCAGAAAGCCATGGTTGAACAGCATGGAAGCCAGTGCGGATTTTGTACGCCGGGCATAGTTATGTCGCTATTCAGTTTTTATAAGTCTAACCTTCAGGCTACAAGAGAGAATATTGTGAATGCTCTTTCTGGCAATCTTTGCCGTTGCACAGGTTACGAACCAATTATTAATGCAGTAAAAGCAATTGCTGATGATAGGCAACCCGACCATTTTGATAACTCTGAGCCTAATACGGTGGAGTTGCTAAGGCAGATTAACCAACATAACGATATGCTGGCGTTTTTGCATAGCAAACAGTCGTACTTTTTGCCAAGTAATCTTGCGGATGCCCTTGATATTCTCTCAAAGAATCCTGATGCTTTTGTGGTTAACGGCGCCACCGATACGGCCATTAAGCAGAATAAGAAGCATGAGTATCTTTCCAAAATATTAGATATATCAGCAATTGATGAATTGAAAAAGATTCGTGAGCCGCAAGATGGAACGTATATTGGAGCGGGAGCAAGCATCGAAAGCATAAAGGAACTATCTCAGAATAGCCTGCCCGAGTTAGCGCCAATTCTCAACGTATTTGCTTCGTTGCAGATTAGGAATGTTGCAACGCTAGGCGGCAACCTTTGTACCGCATCACCTATTGGTGATTTAATTCCATTAATGTTTGCTCTTAAAGCAAAACTTGAAATAAGCGGACCAGAAGGTACTCGCTGGGTAAATGCCGAGGAGTTTATTGTTGGTTATCGTAAAAACTGTTTGCAGCCCAACGAGCTATTAAAGGGAATCCTAATTCCTAAAGTTGAAAAGGGAACAATGGTAAAAACCGAAAAAGTTTCTACCCGCCGCGATTTGGATAT
>JAWLEY010000082.1:0-11199 GCA_041685855.1 Perlabentimonas sp.
TTTAGGAGTTCGGAGTAGAACTTACCATAAGAATGAGAGGCACGTGCAAAATCATCAGTAGCTACGTTATCATTACCTACAATCTCTCTAAAACTTGCAATTACCTCATCGCTCAATTCATGCTTTTTATTCAATTCTACCTGTTTATCGGCATAAAGATGCTTATCGGATAAATCGCTGTCGGTGAAACCAAACTTTTCTTTAATAACATTTAGGGTTCCTTTATCAATTTTTGTTTCTCTTTTGTCACCCCACTTTAGGATGTCTCTGTACGTTTTATTCATAGTATGATATTTTAAAAAATCGTATTATCTGAGGATAAACTTTAATAGCATTACGGGAGTTTGAAAATATCCATTACAATTTTAGTCTCCTGCTCAGTCTTCTGCTCATCCCAATTCAACAGTTGACTCGTTAATTTTACCACCTTGTTAAAAACTTCCTGTCCGGGAAAACCTAAGGTACCTATCCCTGTTCTACGGAAAAAGATATCGGAAAGGGAGTTGGCCATCTCGTTCTTTATAGCAAATTCAACTTCTGCAAGAATTTCACCATCGTGGGTTACAACTTCTGCTAAATTTGGTTTTTCGTTTGCAATTAAGAAGACTTCATGACACTGGCTACCATAATTCCTACCAATATAGTCAACTGTATGGCTAGAGAAATTCTGGTACTGCTTATTCAACTCTTTAATAAACAGTTCCATGTTTTTAATCTCACTACCAGCAAGAAATTGCTTACGAGATATTGACTTGTTTAGCTTACGACCTAGCTTTTTGGAGACCTTCCTCATAGCCTGACAGGCTAACTTCCGGCTAGTTGTGTACTTTCCCCCTTCTATGGTAATAAGGCCATTGAGACCCTGTTTGGCATTATCGTAAATCTCGTATTTTCTAGATGAATCGTAGGAGCCTTCTGTTTGGTCATCAACTAAGGGGCGTAATCCACCGTAGGCAAATATTATATCATCGTAGGTTATCTTTTCGCATCCATAATTCTCGTTTAAATCATTAATTAGTTCCTGAATGCTTTCGCGAGAGACCTTGTAATTATCGGGATTACCTGTGTACTCCTTATCCGTAGTTCCAATAAGCGAATAGTTCCTCCATGGCATAAGCATAATGTGCCTGCCACTTTTTGTCATCATGGTAACTGCATGCTTATTTACCAGCTTGCGAGTAATAATATGAATACCTTCCGACCTGCGAATGTTATGGTTCTCTTTTAAGTTGTTAGTGCCAGAATTTAAAACAATATCAGCCCATGGGCCGGCACAATTTATTGTTAGACTCGATGTAAATTGATGCTTATCGCCTGAAATACAATCCTTAACATCTACTCCTATTACGTTACCATTCTCCTGTATAAAAGACTCTACTTTAGCATAGTTTGCTGCTTTTGCGCCATAGTTAACAGCTGATTTTAGCACAGCAAGAGTTAGGCGCTCTGGATTGATATTCTGACAATCGTAATATATACTTGAGCCGGTAAGCCCCTGAGTTTTTACGCAGCTTTCCTGTTGCATAGTTTGCCTTGCGCCAATGGTTTTGTGTAAAGGCAATTTTTTTGACTTGTCCCAAGTCCATCCCTTATCAAACGAAAGCATATCGTAAAGAACCATTCCCATGAATAGAATAAATCGATTGCTTTTAAGATTGTTGTAAGTTGGAACCATAAACGGAATAGGATAGACAAAGTTTGGGGCAATATTCTCCCATACCTTACGCTCAACCAGTGATTCGCGAACCAATCCAAATTCCATGTTTTTAAGGTATCGCAAGCCACCATGAATGAGCTTTGATGTGGCCGATGATGTAGCCTCGCCAAAATCGCCTTTTTCAAAAATTGCAACACTTAATCCCTGAGATGCAGCTTCGTATGCAACTGACACCCCTGTTATTCCTCCACCAATAACAATAACATCAAAATGTTCGCGGGAAATATTATTAAGAAAACGTTCCATTACTAAAATATTTGTTAAAACTTCTTTCTACAAATATCAGATAAAGAGAACAAAGCAGTGTTTAACAAATGTTAAAAAAAGTACGTTTTAGGAGTAAAAAAAGTACCGACCCCAAACTACCACTCAATGTTCTTCCTTAGGCGGCTTAACGATTGTAGTTTAATTCCTAAAAAATCTGCAATATGCTTTAGGGGCACATCTCTAATCATATCAGGATGATACTGCATTAGTTGCCTATAGCGAACCTCGGCTGTTTGTGTAATAAACTGGTATAGCCTGTGTTGCGCCTCAACAAACATATCCTCGATAATTCGCCTACCAAGACGCTCCCATTTTGGGTATGTATCATACAGATAATCAAGGTTCTCCTTTCTTATTACAAAGAGTTCACAATCAGTAATTGCACTTATTACCTCGTAAGAAGGAGTTTGGGTAATAAAACTTGGTAGCGCAGTTGCAAAACTATTGAGGGGCGTAATGTCTCGGGTAATCTCCTCACCATCATGATTGTAATAAACTCTGAGATACCCTTTGTTGGTAAATACAATAATCTTAGCTATTTCCCCTTCTGCAATTAGAACTTCACCCTTTTGGAGTATCCGTGTTTCAAACAGAGGTATAGTAGCATTAAACTCGTCAGCATTATAGCTAACATATTTACCTATAAATTTAATTAAGTTACCGTAATCACACATTAAACAAAGCCTATAAAACAAAAGTAAACAAAAATTGCTATTTCTCGTATATAAAGTTTGTTACATAACGTTTAGAACATTCAACCCTCAATAAACTAAAGAATTAATTATGCACAAAGTAAAAACCCTTAAATATATAACAGGCTTGCTTTTCATGTTTATATTTTTATCAATATCATGCAAAAGCAAATTTGAAATAGCAGGGAGTTGGTTTATTGATAAAGAGGAAATGTATATTAACGGCACCCTTGTTAACACTGTTAAAAACAACGATGTAACCATTCATTTTAATGAGGATGGCACAGGCAAGGATGATAAGGGTAATTTTTTATGGGATATTTCTGAATCTACATTAACTATTAATGATAATGGTGAGATTTTTGAATATACTATTAAGCTAAAGAAAAACGATAAACTAGTGATAGAAGACAGAGGTTTTACTTCCGATGAAAACACCAAGGATTTTATTGTTCTTACTTTAACACGTTAATCATATTTTACATTACCAATATCACTAGCAAACTCCTGTTTAGAATAACAATTACTACCCTTATGGAATATTTGCTCCCTAATGGTTAAACTTTTCATATGAATGCAATCAAACTTGTATCTTTGCAAAAAAATTGAGAAATGATATCCTTACGCTTTATAAGTGCCCTAATATTAATTACCCTTACCTTTAATTTACACGCCCAGAAGGAAACCACCTTAAGAATTGTTCAAACTAGCGATGTTCATGGTGCTATTTTCCCTTTTGACTACATTAACAACGAAGCGGTTGATTATGGACTTGCCCATGTTCTAACCTATGTTAACCAACTTCGTGAGGAAGATAATCAGGAAGTATTGCTACTAGACAACGGTGATATACTTCAGGGACAACCAACCGTTTATTACTCAAATTACATAGATACTCTTGAAAGTCATATTGTATCAAAAGTAATGAACTACATGGATTATGATGCTGCAACAATTGGAAATCATGATATTGAAGCCGGTCCGAAAAATTACAATAAGGTTAGAGATGAGATTAGCTTCCCCTGGCTCTCTGCAAACATTATTGATGAGCGCACCGGATTACCCTATTTTAAACCCTATACAATTCTTGAAAAAAACGGCATAAAGATAGCGGTAATGGGACTAACTACCCCAGCAGTTCCAAATTGGTTATCCCCAAATTTATGGGAGCATATGCAGTTTAACGATATGATTGAATCTGCCAGCCAATGGATGGACTCCATAAGAATTAATGAGAACCCGCACGTTGTCATAGGTCTTTTCCACGCTGGTCATGATGCAAGTTACGAAGGTTCTGACCCTGACAAACCTTTTAATGAGAATGCATCTGCCCTTGTAGCACAACAAGTACCTGGCTTTGATGCGGTACTAATTGGGCACGACCATAGTAGAGTTTTAAAAAAGGTTGCAAACAGTAAGGGCGATTCAGTTTTAATAGCCGACCCCGGCGCAAATGCTCGATTTGTTTCTGATATTAGCATCCGTATTTCCTTAGATGCTGAGAACAAGATTGTAAGCAAAGAAATTAGCGGTGAGCTAGTTCCAATGCAAGGTTTTATGCCTAATCCACAGTTTGTAAGTAAATTCTCAAGTTTTACTCAAAAAGTTGAAGAGTACGTTGACAGGAAGATTGGTGTAATAACAGAAACCATTTGTACACGCGATGCATATTTTGGACCATCAACATTTGTTAACTTAATTCATGATGTTCAGCTGGGAGTATCTAACGCAAACATATCTTTTGCAGCGCCCCTTTCTTTCGATGCTATAATTCAGCAAGGGGATATTTACATAAGAGATATGTTTAACTTGTACGGCTATGAAAACCTGCTATACATAATGAAGCTAACTGGCAAAGAGGTTAAAGATTATCTGGAATACTCCTACGGATTATGGTTTAACACAATGCAAACAAAAAACGATAATTTACTTCTCTTCAGGAAAAATGAATCAGGAAGTATTCTGATAAATGATAAGAACAGAGCTACTCTTCAATCAAGTTTCTACAATTTCGACAGCGCATCGGGCATAAAATATACCGTAGATGTATCGAAACCTAAAGGAGAAAGAATCACCATTATCTCTTTGGAAGATGGTAACGATTTCTCTCCTGATGCTGAGTATAATGTTGCAATAAACTCGTATCGAGGAACTGGAGGAGGTGGTCATCTGACCGAAGGTGCAGGTATAGCAAAGGATGAACTACAAAGTAGAATTGTCAATATTTCATCGCAGGGCATGAGGCATTTCCTTATCAGATGGATAGAAAGAGCTGGACGTATATCACCTAAGGAAAAGAAAAACTGGAAGATAGCCCCCAAAGATTGGGCTGATAAAGCAAAAGAAAAGGACCGAAAGCTACTTTTTGGTGAATAATACAATTATGCATGGCAAATAATATCGATTTAAGTATCCTTGAAAACGGTAGGCTTCTACCATTAGTAGAGGAGTTCTATACGCTACAAGGCGAAGGATACCATACAGGAAGAGCTGCATACTTTATTCGTATTGGTGGATGTGACGTGGGATGTAGCTGGTGCGATGCAAAATTCACTTGGAACGCAAACGCCTTCCCTCCAGTTAACGTTAATGAATTGGTTGACAGAATTAAAGACAATCCTGCAAAAGCTGTTGTTGTTACCGGAGGAGAGCCTAGCCTATACCCACTAGATTACCTTTGCGAACTGCTTAAAAGCAATGATATATCAACATTTGTTGAAACATCAGGAGCCTACCCACTAACCGGACAATGGGACTGGATATGCTTATCACCCAAACCACAACAGCATCCAGTAAATGGAATTCACATGAAAGCAGATGAGTTGAAGGTTATAATCTCATCTCAAAGTGATATTGAATGGGCTGAATATAATGCCAAAAAAGTGAAAACTACCTGTAAGTTGTATCTCCAACCCGAATGGAGTAAATACAATGAGGTTACTCCCTGGCTTGTGGAGTATGTAAAAGAGAATCCAAGGTGGCAAATCTCGCTACAGGCACATAAATTTATGCGCATACCATAAAAACGATGTTTTTTATTATTTGAAGCAATTAAGTTTTGGCAAATTAAGCACAGTACGCTATTTTTGTTTGCTCATTGCGTTACACAAAAACGTAAAATACACTCTTTAAAATGAGCCAGCCAAAACCCTATGCATTCAAGAACTACCTGTCGTTAGTAAAATTCAGCCATACTATTTTCGCCATGCCCTTTGCGCTTGTGGGGTTCTTTCTGGCAACCCAGTACCATAGCTACGATTTTTCCTGGAAACTTTTCGCGCTGGTAGTACTTTGCATGGTTTTCGCCCGAAACTCTGCCATGAGTTTTAACCGGGTTACCGACAGATTTATTGATAAGCGTAACCCCAGAACAGCCTCAAGAGAGATTCCCTCTGGTGTTATTCATCCACGCCATGCTTTTCTATTTTCAGTTATTAACGCTCTTCTATTCATTATCACTACCTTTTTTATTAACAAGCTGGTGTTTTACCTATCGCCAATAGCTTTACTTATAATACTTGGCTATAGTTTTACAAAACGCTTTACAATTCTGTGCCATTTTGTACTTGGCTTAGGGCTAGCACTTGCTCCTATTGGAGCATATTTGGCTGTTTCTGGGTCATGGTCTTATCTTCCTATACTCTTTAGTATAATTGTATTCTTATGGGTTTCAGGGTTTGACATTCTATACTCTTTGCAGGATGTAGAGTTTGATAAGGAGGAAGCGCTAAGGTCTATCCCCGCAGTATTTGGCACAATAAAAGCCAGAGTTTTATCTGCCATGATACATTCAGCGGCTACTTTCATTGTTGTTAAAGCAGGTATTTTAATGGACACAGGATATTTATACTGGATAGGTGCACTCATATTTATCCTGCTTCTTATAGCACAGCATATTATAATAAAACCAAATAGCGCCCATAGAATAAACCTTGCATTCGCAACGCTTAATAGCATTGCCAGCTTGGTGTATGCAATATTCATAATACTAAGTCTTTACTACTAAATTTAATAAACCATAAAATCCACTCAAAATGAAAAGATTAGTTAATTTCACACTGGCTATTTTGGCAGTAATTACAGTAGCCTCGTGCGGAGAACAAACCGCTAAAGAGGAGACAAAAAAAGTTGATGCCATTGAAGTATCAGTAGATTCATTACTAAATGATGCATCGGCACTTGAAGGGGAAACAGTAAGATTTACAGCCACAGTTGACCACGCATGTATGCATGGCGGAAAACGACTAACAGTTTTTGGTACCGAAAAAGGGAAAACCCTAAAGGTTGATGGTACAGAATCATCCCCACGCTTTGCCTCCTCCCTTATGGGTAAAGAAGTGGAAGTTACAGGAATTGTTAAAAAAGTACCTGGCTCGGTTGTTGCCGATTGTGAAGTAGAGGAAGGAAACGAAATTCCTGAAATTGCATACGTTGTTGAATGTATTGATTTTACTGAGAAGTAACTAACTCAAATCCATTTAATGGGGTGTCAATAAAAATGGTATGCTCACACTTTGGAGTATTCTTGGTTTATTGACACCCCATTTTAATAAATATTATGAAACTTAGAAAACTTAACCGGGTACTTCATCGCGACCTTGGGTATTTTTTTGCTGGGATGGTTCTTATTTATAGCATATCTGGTATTGCTCTTAATCATATTCACCAGTGGAACCCAAACTACATTATTAAAAAGGCAGACATAACTGTAGAAATACCCGATAATGTAGCAAGCATAAACAAAGAGGAACTATCTCAATTACTATCAAAATGGAATAACGATGAGTTGTTATCCTTCTACTACCCCGCTGAAAATCAGATAAAAGCATTCGTGAAAAATGGCACAATAACCATTAATACTAACGATGGTAGTGGTATTATTGAGAAAACAAAACGACGCCCAATATTCAACGAGCTGAATTTTCTACACTATAACACTCCTCGAAAATGGTGGACAGCTTTTAGCGATTTATTTGCTGCATCACTAATTATAATTACAATTACGGGGCTTTTTATTATTAAAGGCAAAAACGGTATTACCCGAAGAGGGGCTTTTCTTACAATAGCTGGAATAGTTCTGCCAATAATTGCCGTTTTGCTTTTTAGAAGTTAATTGAACTTCAAACTCCAACATATACAACATTATAATTTAGAAATTTTCAACATGGAAAGATTAGTTACATCAAATTTAAAACTAGGAATTATTGCAGGTGGACAACTTGGTAAAATGCTGATTCAGGAAGCCAGCAAGTGGGATATAATAACTTATGTACTAGATAATGACGAAGATTGTCCTGCCGGAAAAATTGCATCTCATTTTACTAAGGGTAGCAATTTAGATTTTGACTCAGTTTACCAATTTGGGAAAATGGTAGATGTACTAACCTACGAAATGGAGAATATTAATATTGAAGCACTTAAAAAACTTAAGTCAGAAGGACATAAAATTGTACCCGACCCTGATATATTAGAATTAATTCAGGACAAAGGCTTGCAGAAAGAGTTTTATGAGAAGAGTGGAATACCAACGGCACAATTTAAACTTTGCGAATCGAAAACCGCTATTCTAGATAGCATTGAAAAGGGAGAGATAAACTATCCTTTTGTACAGAAATTAACAAAAGGAGGTTATGATGGACGCGGAGTAGCAGTTATTAACGATAAAAGCGATTTAAATAAAATACTTTCGGGGAAATCATTAATTGAAGAGAAAGTTGAGATAACAAAGGAAATTGCAGTAATTGTTGCACGGAACAAGAAGGGCGAAATTAAGTGTTACCCTGTGGTAGAAATGCTTTTTGACCCACAGGCAAATCTTGTGGATAAATTAATTTGTCCCTCGTCCATAACAGTTGAACAATCTGAAAAAGCAATTAATTTTGCCAGCGAAATTATTGAATTGCTGAACATGGAGGGTCTGCTTGCTGTTGAGTTTTTTATTAATTCAAAAGGCGAAGTAATTGTGAACGAAGCTGCACCAAGACCACATAACAGTGGGCACCATACAATTGAAAGCATAATTACTTCACAGTTTGAGCAACATCTGCGGGCAATACTTAACCTGCCCTTGGGAAGTACAAAGCTTAAACTTCCTTCCGTAATGATAAATATTTTAGGAACTGATGGTTACATTGGCCCTGTTTTTTATGAAGGTTTAACCGAGAGTATGGCAATTGACGGTGTAAAGATTCACTTATACGGGAAAAAAATAACAAAACCTTACCGAAAAATGGGGCATGTTACCGTCCTTTCATCAACGTTAGAATGTGCATTAAAAAAGGCAGAAAGTGTAAAACAATTAATAAAGGTAAAGTCATGGGAACAAAGCTAATTAGCATTGTAATGGGTTCTGATTCAGACTTGCCCATAATGAAGCAAGCAGCCGAAATACTTGATACGCTTGGTGTAGAATATGAAATTGATATAGTTTCGGCACACCGAACACCTGAAAAGTTATATGAATTTGCATTAAGCGCTCACGAAAGAGGAATACTTGCAATAATTGCAGGGGCAGGTGGCGCTGCCCACTTACCTGGCATGGTAGCAGCCATGTCGCCTCTACCTGTAATTGGTGTGCCAATAAAATCGAGCAATTCAATTGATGGGTGGGATTCTGTTCTTTCAATTTTACAAATGCCAGGCGGAGTTCCTGTTGCAACAGTTGCGCTTAACGGAGCAAAAAATGCAGGTATCCTTGCTGCTCAAATTGTATCGGCTACAGACCGTTCAATAAGGAATAAAATTATTCAATATAAACAAGAGCTTAAAGAACAGGTTATAGCCAAATCGAATAAGTTAAAAACCTAGTATTGCATAAATTAAAAAGTGAGAAAATACTTAACTGTACTCGCCTCGTTTATCGTTATGCTTTGCATTGGCAGCGTATATGCCTGGAGCATAATTGCATCAGAATTAATTGAAGATTATAATTTCTCTGCTTTTCAGACTCAGGTAATATTTGGAATTATAATTGCCATATTCCCTGTTACAATGATTTTTGTGGGGCAATTAGGTAAAAAAATTAAGCATCGGTATTTTGGGTACATCTCTGGCTTACTTTTCTTCTTAGGATATTCTTTAGCAAGCTATTCTCAAGGTAGTTTTGTTTTAATTTTTATTGGCATTGGAATTCTGGGAGGAATTGCAACAGGTTTCGGTTATTGGGTTGCTCTAACAACACCCGTTCAATGGTTTCCCGAGAAAAAAGGACTTATTGCAGGTATTGCAGCAGCAGGTTTTGGTTTAGGCGCAGTAATTATGTCTGAAATATCAGAGATTATTCTGAATAATGGCTATAATGTTCTTCAATTGCTCAAGTTTGTTGGAATATTATATGGTTTGGTAATATTTATTTTATCAAATCTAATTTATCAAATTCAAAATAAAACAGACAGTAGTGGCAAGCCTCTTAAAGTATCAGATTTTATCGGTTCAAAAATTTTCAGGAATCTTTTTGTTGGCATATTCCTTGGGACCTTTGCTGGATTGCTAATTATTGGAAGTTTAGGAATTATTGGTGGTCAGTACAACATTACAAATCATATTCTTATTCTTGGTGTTGCACTATTTGCCGTTGCAAACTTTTTAGGCAGACTTATATGGGGTTTCATTAGTGATTATTTTGGAGCAAACCTAAGTATATTCTTGGCACTCCTATTTCAAGCCATATCAATAATATCTTTAAATATATTTCACTTATCAGATATATCGTATTTAATTCTTGCTTTGCTTATCGGTTTTGGGTTTGGAGGAAATTTTGTTCTCTTTGCCAAAGAAACAGCTCAGGTATTTGGAGTGAGAAATCTGGGTGTAATTTATCCATACGTATTTATTGGTTACGCAATTGCAGGTATTGCCGGGCCAATTAGCGGTGGTTTTTTATACGATTTTTCAGGTTCATTTTTTTATGCAATAATTCTAGCTAGCTTTATGAGCCTCGTGGGGAGTTTACTATTTTTGAATCAATTCATTACATCAAAAAAGAATGAAAGTTTTAAGTAACCTGGAAATAGCTGCCAAATATATTCAAGAAGGTAACTTGGTTGCATTCCCAACCGAAACTGTTTATGGGCTGGGAGCAAACGCTCTTAATCCATTGGCAGTGGCTAAGATATTTGAACTCAAAGAACGCCCTTCATTCGACCCACTGATTATCCATATTGCCAATTTGCATCAGTTGGAAAAACTTGTTTTAACCCAAGACGAACGGGTTTATAAGCTAGCTGAAAAATTTTGGCCGGGCCCATTAACTATGGTTTTGCCCAAAAGTAATATTGTCCCTGATATTGTTACATCGGGCCTATCAACAGTAGGCATTAGAATGCCCAACAATGATATTGCTCTGGAGCTAATAAGCAAATCGGGTTGCCCAGTTGCTGCGCCCAGTGCAAATAAATTTGGTCGTATCAGCCCTACTACAGCCGCCCATGTAAAAAAACAATTACCAAACGTAGATTATATTCTTGATGGCGGTAAAACAACTGTAGGTATTGAATCGACCATAATTAAACTTACCGATTATGG
>JAWLEY010000316.1:0-2589 GCA_041685855.1 Perlabentimonas sp.
TTTACATTTGTTGTTATTTCAATTATTACTAATTTTGTTTTAAAGCAATTTACCACCTAATAATTGAATCTACAAGCGATAGTTGGTTGATTACATGATATTTACAAGTTGTATGAAGCTGACAAGGGTTTTTAAAATTCATAATATATCTGGAATATAATTGCTTGAACGGTTTTAATAAATATAAACCGTACGAGATTTAAAAGTAATGCACTAATTAAAGTTTAAAGGACAACCTCAATGCATATAGCCACAATATTACCGCATACTCTTTTATATGGTGGGGTGAAGCGTTTTCTCGAATTGGGCAATATCTTTTTTGGTTTAGGTCATAAAGTAACAATATATACTCCTACAGGGCAAGAGCCCCAGTGGTACAATTTTAATGGGGAGGTTAAAGATTTTTCAAGTTTACAAGAAGATAAAATCGATGCTTTATTTTTTACAGAAACAGAATTTGTAGATATTGCGCTGGCTGCCAACGCAAAAAAGTGTATTTTCTACTATGTTTATCCTAAGGAGAATTTAAGGATTATTAAGAAGCATCCTAACATCCTTGTGTTTGCCAACTCAACAAATTTAGTGGAGACTGCATTGAAACGATATAAGATTAATGCAATTCCTGCATTTGGTGGGGTAAATCTGGAGTATCATAACCCAAAAAATAATAAAAGAGAGGTAGTTAGTAATCCATTTACTGTTATGGCATACGGACGAATTGCTCGTTCAAGAAAAGGTACTAAATATGTAATTAAAGCCTGTGAGAAACTTTTTAATAATGGCCATAATATTGAACTATTGCTTTTTGATACTCCCGTTAACGATAAAATGGAGGATAAGAATAGCAAGTTTAAAACATTTGTACCACATTCCTTTATTCAGAATCATCCAGTACAAAAAAATTCAGAGTTGTTTCATAAAGCCAATGTATTTGTATCAGCAGAAAAGAATGCCGGATGGGCCAATACCGCTGCAGAGGCTATGGCTTGTGAAATACCTGTTATTGGTACAGAATCGGGTACAAGAGATTTCTTGTTTCACGAAAAAACAGGACTTCTTGTTTCACGAAATTCAAATAGTATTTACCGTGCAATATTGAGGCTTAAGAATAACCCCGAGTATTCAATTGAACTTGCACAGAATGGTCGAAGAGTAATTGAGAATTTTACCTGGGAAAACCTTGCGCAACGAATTTTACAACAACTTCTTTAGGATTGTTCCATGGCAAAAATTTTTAGAATATCCTTTCATGTTGTTTTTCTTGTTTTGTTCCCTTTAGCAAGCTCTTTCAGCTCAAATACTGAGCCAAAAGCATTACAAAAAACGCTTTTTCAAGTAGGATATCATAGAGGGGTATTGTTCCCTCACCATTCATACATAGAATTTTTTAACGAAGATTTTATAAATGCTTTTGAATTACGTTTAGGCCGAACACTACCAAATATACGTTACCCCAAACCACCAACTATAGGATTTGGAGCTTACTACTCCAACTTGGCCAATAAGGATATATACGGAAGCGCCACAGCAGCATATGTTTATTTCGATTCGCAGTTTACAGACGATGAAAAATTTTTTTCAATAGGTAGCTCAGTTGCCACTGGTATTTCGTTTACCAACAAGCCGTATCATAAGCATTATAATCCATTTAATCAAGCAATAGGCTCGCACCTTAATGCATTTATTATTCTATCATTAAATTTGAATTTTAGCTATAATAGTGATTTTATGATGAGTCTGAGCCCCTCTCTAATTCATAAATCAAACGGGAGAATAAAATTACCTAATTCCGGGTTAAATTTTCATACGTTAAAACTTTCTGCTACTTATAGCATAAACAATAAGAAGGTACAATTAACAGGTAATGATAATTTTGCCTCAAGCATAACAAGGAGCAGTTTGGTTGGCGTTATATCTGGTGGAATAAGGGAAGAGAATAAGCGAAACCCTGTAAAACAAATAATATCAAGCGTTGTGGTTGAGTACTATAGGAAGTTGTTTGCTACGGGGAGGATAGGTGCAGGGGGAGATTTATTTTACTATTCTCCTTACCTTAGTTCTTCTGCTGTTGAGAATGATTTCAAGCCTATTGCTGTTGGAGGCCATGTATCGTATGAAATATTGTGGGAGAGGTTGTCGTTTATTCTTCAGCCTGGTATTCAACAGAGGGTTGACGACCAAGGAGGGCTAAGAAACTTTTCGCGAGTAGGAATTAGGTATAGATTGAATAATAATTTACTGTTTAATTTTAGTTTAAAATCGTCTATGTTTGTTGCAGAGTACATTGAATGGGGTTTAGGCTATAACCTTAATTTTGGTAAGGATGAGAGGTAAGTTTGCATTTATTAATACCGTTCTTATTGTTTTTGGTTTGCTAACCAGCTGCCAATCATTTTTTTTTGATGATTTATCAATTATTAGCAAGGAACTTGCTTTTGATGCTAACCTTAGCCATGTCACAGTAAATCACGGGTTTAATATAGTTCTTAAGCAGGATACCTCAAATTATGCAATAATAGAAGCAGCCGCTGACATTATAAATGAGGTGGACTGTTTTGCCAACGGAGACACACTTATCCTTAATGATAA
>JAWLEY010000083.1:0-11169 GCA_041685855.1 Perlabentimonas sp.
CGCCAACTGTCATGGAGTTTAACAAGGCGCCATTCTGATAAAACACACCCATGCTCTTATATAAATCTTGCTCGTCTAGCTCGGAGATGGTGGATATATCTTTACCAAGAACGGATATTTTCCCACCTAGTACTGGATACAATCCCAGGATATGCCTAAGCACGGTGGACTTACCACAACCGCTAGAACCAAGTATAATGGTAACTTCCCCTTCGTAAGCACTAAAGGAAACATCTTCCAGCACTTTAAAGTCGCCAAAAGAGGCCGTTAGGTTCGATACTTTTACTATTTCACTCTTCTCCATATTGAATACTAGTAAAATAACAAGCCAAGAATACTATCGGCTACAATTACCAATGATATTGCCACAACCACAGCAATGGTAGTTACCTTCCCCACCCCTTCGGCTCCCCGTTCAACTCGAAAACCATAAAAACTACCGGTTAATACAATTAGGCTTGCATATACCTGACTTTTCACAAAAGAAGTAATCAGGTCCTTATTACTCATCACCTTTCCCATCCTATTAATAAAAATCTCGGGAGTTATATCAAGATAATGATACGCAGCCACCCCTCCACCAAATATTCCCGATACGTTAGACAGGACAATTAAGAAAGGTAAAGTAAGCAGACAAGCGTACAGTTTAGGCACCACAACGAATCGGATAGGATTAAGCCCCATAGTTTTAAGTGCATCGAGCTCTGAGGTAACCTTCATGGTTGCTATCTCTGCCGCAATGGATGAGCCGCTACGTCCGGCAACCAGAATGGCAGTTATTAATGCTCCCATCTCACTCATCATACCTACAACAACTAAATCGACAATGTAAATATTTGCTCCAAAGCTGCGAAGCTGCTGAGATGACTGTAATGCCAAAACCAACCCAATAATGAAAGACATTAACACAACAATAAGCACAGCATTAACCCCAATAAGTACAGATTGATTTACAATTTCGCCCTTACGGCGCGATTTAGTGTTAAAGAAACCTGCAACAGCCCAGTAAAAGACATCGGCTGCCAGCGATAAAAAATCCATTAAATAGTTGGAAAAGAAGTTGGAAACGCTTTCGCCAACGGACTCAAAAAAGCCAACTTTTGTAGAGGTAACGGATTTGTCAATCTTTTTTGTTGAGAATAGCTCAATTTTCTCAAGCACCTCCTTACTACCGCCCTCTTTCCTAATTGTGATTCTACTCTCTTCAAGCTTATCGATAACATAAGATAGCGCGGTTACACCTGCTGAATCAATATTCTGGAGTTCGTCAAGATTAAAGATGAAACCTTTAGGCTTTCTCTTGCGGATTTCTTTAGGAATTTTATTGACAAAATCAGCAACCTGCTCTAAACCTAACTGCTTTGGAATATACAAAGTATTATCCTGAATGTTGCACTCAACATCATTCCCCAAAGAAATAACTGATTTAGCCGCTTGGTCCTTCATTTAATATTCACTTGTACAGATTGTTATTCAACCAGCTCTTTTTCAACGTTCTGAGAAAACAATTTGAGTTCCTCAAGAAACATCCTACTTACTGCTGCGGCAAACATGTTAAGGTTGCGCTCTTTCATTGGTTCAGACCTGTTTACAACGTGCTTAAAAACCTTCTTGCTTGTGTCACCTTCCCTTAAAACTATCTCCATTTGTAAGTAAGCAGAATACTGCTTGCCGTTCTTTACAACTTCCAATCTGTTTACGTATAATTCCACTATATAATAATCACGAAGCGCAAATTTACGAGGATTTATAATCATAAAACCATCATGCTGCCCAAAGAAGTTTTGCATAAATATTGCCAGATTCTGCTCAGGTCTGTTTGTCCATTTGTGGTTGGTAAAATACCTAAATTCGTGGGAATCCTCTCTAATGGCTATCTCGTGCGATGCGAATGCAGGATGAACATCTATCTCTAAAACATGTATTGGAATGGGGTCATCCTCCTCATCACTGTGGTTTTCTTTTGAAATTTCGGCATCAAAAGGAAATTCAATTAGATAGTAAGTTGGAGCAACCGATTTTCCACCAAAACAGCCAGCCAACAGGAAACTAAAGCCTACTATAATTAGCAATAATCTTTTCATACTGTTTCAATTTTTCTAATAATTGTAAGGTAACAAAAACTATTTTAACTTTTTATCAGGCACATCCTTGGTGCGTTGCCCTCGGATTAGAACAGAGGGGTCCCTGTTAATTTGCCTTGACACCTCTTCAATATTCTCCAGGGTATGCTTTAGCAACTCTAAATTATCGCTCAAATCCTTTGTGCTCTCATCCATGTCCATGTCAAGCTTCACAAGGAGCTCCTGTGTTTGAATCACCATTTGAGCCAAGTTCTCAATAAGGTCATTCAGGTTCGTTTCCCGAAGGGTTATCGATATGTCCCTAAGGTTTCCCAGTATCTCGGCAAGCGTATCGCCCTGCATAATATCATTAACACCCTGACTTACTGACAGCAACTCAACAGATGATTGGTCCAATCGTTGAGCAATACTATTGGCCTGCGTAACGGTTTGACGTAAATCCTGCCTATTCTCAACCAACACATCATTCATTAAATTAACCGAAGAGTTGATATTGGTAGTTAACTCAGAAAAGTTATCAATAGTCTGCGAAAACTTATCGAGTTTCTCAGGCTGGGTAAAAACCAGCAGATTATTAATTACCTCTTCAACCTTATAAGCGATAACCTCTGCTTGTCCGCTTATATCATCAACCAAAGATGTTCCTTGTGCAATGTACTGCCCCTGCTCAAGAAAATCGGCCTGGTTAGTGCCCCCCTTAATCTCAATGGTTTTTAACCCTGTTATTCCCATTGCAACAATATCGGCCGAGGCATCTGCCTTAACGGGCGTTCCCTCTTTAAGCGATAAGCGCACAATTATTCTGTTAACATCGTCGGGGTCGATTATAATTTCAGCAATGCTACCTACGGTTATACCCAAATATTTAACAGGGCTACCTACCTCCAGCCCGCTTACTGAAACATCTTGATACGCAACATAATACTCATCCGTTTTTTCGAACAAACGACGTGCAGTAAAATAACCAATTAGGGTTAGTAGCAGCAATGCGCTAATCATGATAAAAACACCCAATCGAACTTTTTGAGCTCTGCTTTTCATATATAATTTACATTATTTATCCAGCAAATAAAACTAAAAAATCATCTCTTAACATTCTTTCAATCTTTTCGTGTAAATATACAGAAATCATTTTAGAAATTTACTGTTGATTTAAGCAAAACAAGTATAAAGTTACAGAAAATATAATGATAAACGTTTGCCAACTCTTCCATAAATGCGCCACGATTTGGATAAGGCTTTTTTAACTCTTTTAATAAAACGCTTGCCTTAATTTTAATCATTCTTGGTAGGTAACGACAGGCGTTTTTATATTGATTTCGGCAGGTTATAAACAATATCTATGTGATTAGACTTGCTATGAAGAATATCTAGATAATTGTTAATTCTCTCCTCATATTCGATATGGTAGTCGGGATGCAACTTTTTTAAAATCGTTAGCACTCTGCGAACCGTCATAGCCACTTTTGAGTCAAAAGAAGTAAAACATGTGCCCAATAACCCCATATAATGTTTAAATACATCGTCAAGGATATACATTAACATATCAACTTCCAACTTTTTATTCTTTGATATCTTGGCAAACTCTTTTACCCGCTTATTGCAGGCACTAATCATGTTGGCCAAACGAAGCTGTTGCGAGAACCCCTTGTAGCGTTTAAAGGACAGTTTATTAATATCATTAATTGCCTCGTTGTACAAATCTATCTCACCCTCATGCTTGTCGAAGAAATGTACCGATAGGTAGTCGTAATGCTCCTTCCTGGATGCCATTGAAATAACCATTTCGGCCAGTTCACTTCTTGAATATGAGTTAACTAGTTCTTTTATATCTGCTTTGGTGCGTTTCATTTTACAAACAATCCATTTAAATTCTCGATTAAAAAAATGTTCATACGCATTAATGCGAAGATATAAAAATCTACAAAAATGTATTCAACCCTAATTTGTCATTAGCAACCTGTTTCTACTGCCCGCCATTAGAGACAAACATTTTCTCTGTTTTGAGAGAAAAAAGCGTTTAAATGACAAATCGGTTAAGAAAAAACTAAAAATTTGCAATCAGAAATGCTTACAAATAAAGCGTTTCTAAATCTGGGTTAAACATTCGTCTCCAAGGACTTTTCAAGCAACTCCTTTATCAGCTTAAGCTTTTGGCTTAATTCGTCATGTTTCTTAGGGCTTCAATCGTTTTATGTATAATTATTGTTTCCATATTCATAATGTTCACGTATACGTGAATACGCAAATATTATGAACATTTATAGATTTAGCAATAATTTATAAATATTTATAAAGTCATAAGAATATGGCAATGAGGTCATAATAATGGTGAAAAGAAAAAACTCCTCAAGAATTTATCTTGAGGAGTTTTTTGTGGAGCTGGAGGGAGTCGAACCCTCGTCCAAACAAGGAACCAATTGGGTTTCTACATGCTTAGCTACTCTTTATTTTCGAGTTTAGGCAGCTGAGCAGCAAGCAACCTAAACCTTATCCCCTGATTGTTTCGCCACGGGAACCGGGGAGCATCCTGTGACTAGCCCATTTGTTTGAAGCCTCAAATCGGTGGTCAATGGGCGAGACCCTCCGTGAGACTACTCGTCGCGTCAACCTAGTTGACGAGATTAAGCTAGTAGTACCTAGTACTTACTATGCAGCGAGTGCATAATTGTTGTTTTCGCCGTTTAGCGATTTGAGTCCTGGGATTAACGAGCCAGCTTCCCAACGCTCGACATGCTTACCAATCCATTCTACTTGCTGTCAAAACCAAAGTCAGCCCCTGGATTGGTTCTGCAAAGATACAATAAAGTTAGAAGACCGAAGATGGAAGTTAGTAATTTTTAACAAATCACTCAAACCTTCAACCTTCGGTCTTCTAAATTCCGTCTTATTTCTATTAAATATCGCTGTTCATTGTCATAAAGAACTCCTCGTTGGTTTTGGTTTTAACTAAACGAGAGCGTAGAAACTCCATTGCCTCAACTGCATTCATGTCAGTTAGGTAGTTACGAAGTATCCATGTTTTGTTGAGCGTATCCTGATCGAGCAGCAGATCTTCTCTACGTGTACTCGATACTGTAACATCAACAGCAGGGTAAACCCTCTTGTTTGAAAGTCTGCGATCAAGCTGTAACTCCATGTTACCGGTTCCTTTAAACTCCTCAAAAATAACTTCATCCATCTTACTACCAGTATCAATAAGTGCGGTTGCTAGGATGGTTAAAGAACCTCCATTCTCAATGTTACGAGCCGCACCAAAGAAACGTTTAGGCTTGTGAAGTGCATTTGCATCAACACCGCCAGATAGTACTTTACCAGATGCTGGCTGCACTGTATTGAAGGCACGTGCGAGCCTTGTAATTGAGTCGAGCAGGATAACCACATCGTGACCACATTCAACCATACGCTTTGCCTTCTCAAGAACAATGTTTGCAACTCGAACATGGCGGTCGGCAGGCTCGTCAAATGTTGACGATACCACCTCAGCGTTAACGCTACGAGCCATATCGGTAACCTCCTCAGGGCGCTCATCAATTAAAAGCACAATCATATAAACCTCTGGGTGATTGGCAGCAATGGAGTTTGCAACATCCTTTAGCAAAATGGTTTTACCCGTTTTAGGCTGAGCTACAATTAGGCCCCTTTGACCTTTACCTATTGGGCTAAACATATCAACAACCCTTGAAGAGAGGTTATTTTGACCGTTGCCAATTAGGGTAAACTTTTGGTCTGGGAATAGAGGTGTTAAGTAATCAAAAGGTATTCTGTCGCGAATGTAATCGGGGCTTCTACCATTAATTTCCAACACCTTTATTAAAGGGAAATACTTCTCATTCTCTTTTGGAGGGCGAATGCTGCCAGTAACAGTATCGCCTGTTTTTAAACCAAAAAGTTTAATTTGAGACTGAGAAACATAGATATCGTCGGGTGAATTAAGGTAGTTGTAGTCAGATGAGCGAAGGAAACCATACCCATCGGGCATTATTTCAAGCACGCCAGAGGCGTTAATTATTCCATCAAACTCAAATCTATCACCATTCCTCTTGTCATGCCCTCTTTTTTGATGGAAATCCTTATTGCCTGAAGGTTTCTTTTGATTTGGCACATTTTGCTCTGCCTCAGGGGATGAACCTCCTTTTGGCTTTTGTTGCCTTGCATCCTGAACACCTGTCATCTCCTTTGGCCCTTTATTTGGCATATCTACTTTTGGGTCCTTCTTTTTCTCATTTATTTCAGGAGTAGGCTTAGGTGCTTTTTCCTCAGGCACATTTACATCCTTCTCTTTATCGAATTTCTTGGGGCCTCCTTGGTCTGGCCCCTGAGGTTTACGTGTAAAACGCTTACGTTTGTTCCTATCGTTTTGCAGAGAAGCGTCACCACCTTTATTATCAGTGGCCTCTTTAGCAGCAACCTCTTTGGCAACTGGTTTATCTTTCTCATTGCTAGAAGGCTTGGCTGAGGCCGGTTGCTTTGGTTGTCGCTTAGGCCTGTTGTCACCATCCTTCGATTTTGGTTTCTTACTATCATTCTCCGCAGCATCTATCGCTTGCTGGTCCAGTATGCGATAGATTAAATCCTGTTTTCTAAGCGATTCTACCCGCTTAATGTTCATGCCTTTTGCAATCTCCTTTAACTCTGCAAGAAGCTTTTTGTTTAACTCTAGAATGTCATACATATGTAATTAAATGAATTTCTGGCATATATAGTAATGCCAACGTTACGATAAAATATTATTGAAAATAAGAGAATTACTACACCAATAAGGCTTTTAGGGAATTACGAGAATTAAAAAAACTGGGAATACTTTTGCAATATTAGTAATTTTGATTTAAACACACAAATTAAGCGAAAAAAAGTGCTGTTTTTTAAAATAATTTAAATAATGTGATGTATTAAACCGATTAATATATATATTGAGCAAAATTTCAAATAGGCTTCAAGGCAATGAGACAGCTAAAAATCATAAAGCAAGTCACCAACAGGGAAACCGTTTCGCTTGATAAGTACTTACATGAAATTGGCAAGGTTGAACTTTTAACCACAGAGGAGGAAGTTAATCTAGCCCGTCGGCTAAAAGAGGGTGACAAAGCGGCGCTCGATAAGCTTGTGCAGGCAAACCTCCGATTTGTGGTTTCAGTTTCCAAGCAATATCAGAACCAAGGGCTGAGTCTTCCCGACTTGATTAACGAGGGGAACCTTGGCCTCATAAAAGCTGCTCAACGATTTGACGAAACCCGTGGATTTAAGTTTATCTCGTATGCTGTTTGGTGGATAAGACAAGCAATACTGCAAGCGCTTGCAGAGCAAGCCAGAATAGTTAAGCTACCTTTGAACAAGATAGGGTCAATTAATAAGGTAAACAGAGCATTTATTAACCTTGAGCAAAAATTTGAAAGGGAGCCATCAATTGATGAGCTGGCAGAGGTTCTTGAGCTCGCTCCCAAAGACATTAAGGAGGCTTTAAAAAGTTCGAACAGGCATGTATCTATGGATGCTCCATTGTCGCAAGACGATGATAGTGATATGTATGATGTGCTCCTATCCAACGAATCACCATCGCCAGACAGAGGATTGCTTAACGACAGCCTCCGCAAAGAGATAGAGCGTGCATTGGCAACCCTTACACCACGAGAAGCTTCCATTATTAGGTTGTATTTTGGACTAAATGGCAAGCACCCCCATACTCTTGAAGAGATTGGCGAGGAGTTAGATTTAACCCGTGAAAGGGTTAGGCAAATTAAGGAAAAAGCTATTAAGCGACTGAAACAAACCACAAGAAGCAAAGTACTTAAAAGTTATCTTGGCTAGTTAGAGTTTCTCATTTTGGGTAAACTGTAATATACTTCTCATTAATTCAAATAGTATGTATGTAAAACCTACCAATGCTATAGCATGTTTTTTTGCTGTATCTCTTTTCTTTATGGGGCTTTGGCCAATTAATATTTTTGGTCAAACCGTGCAGGTGGAATTTGATGATTGGTTTGAGAACAAAGCCTTACGAATTGATTACGTTCTGGGAGGCGATAGTAACTCCCAACACTTTTATCTTGATGAGGTTAAGGTAGAGAAGTACTGGAGCAAACCCCATAGTAAAACTATTGACAAACTTGGACTAGGTTCTTACAAAGTAGAAGTTACCGATAAGAAAACCAACAAACTTATATACTCCCATGGCTTTTGCACTTTGTTTGAAGAATGGCAGTCAGTTAAAGAAGCATCAACCCTTCGCCGCTCTTTTGAACAAGTAGTAAGAATTCCTCTACCCAAAAACGAGGTAGTAGTTTCATTTAAACAACGAAACAAACAGGGCGATTTTGAAGAACTGTACAACCTACCAATTGACCCAAATTCTTACTTGGTAAAACACACCCCTCCTCCAAATTTTAGGGTAACAGAAATAACCAACAACGGAGCCTATAACAATAAACTAGACATTTCTTTTATTGCAGAAGGATACACAATAGAACAGATAGATAAATTCAGGAGCGATGTTAAGAAGTTTACATCATTCCTGCTAGGTCAAAAACCATTCGATAAACATAAAAGCGACATTAATATCTGGGCAATTGAATCAATCTCCATTGATGAGGGCCCATCCAACCCCAAAGCAGGTATTTGGAATGTAACTCCCGCTTTTTCGTCGTTTTATACATTTGGTATAGAAAGATACCTTACAACCCTTAAGTTTAAACTGGTTATGGATATTGCGGCAAATGCCCCCTCAGACATTGTTTATATTCTTGTGAACTCCAACGAATATGGTGGAGGTGGTATTTACAATCACTACTGCATTACAACATCTGACCATAGCCTATCGGAGAAAGTTTTCATACATGAATTGGGGCATGGTTTGGCAGGCCTTGGTGATGAATACTACACATCAGACGTAGCTTACCAAGATTACTACCCACTTAATTGCGAACCCTGGGAGCCAAACTTAACCACATTGATTAATTTTGAAAACAAGTGGGCTGATATGGTAGAAAAAACAACCCCAATTCCAACACCCGCCACAAAAAAACACCAAGACGAAATTGGTGTTTTTGAAGGAGGGGGATATGTTGAAAAGGGCGTATATAGACCCTTTATGAATTGCCGTATGAAAAGTAACAGCGCCAACGAATTTTGTCCAGTTTGCCAGGCTGCAATTGAAAGAGTAATTGAAAGCTATACGGATTAGTTTAACTTAAACTTACTACAATGGACTAGTTTATTCTTGACATCTCGTACCTTGTTAATGTTTCTAGCACTGTTCTCTCAAGAATTACAGTGTTATCAGATTTATCAACAATGCTATAACTCCCTGCAAGTTCTGTTCCGCTAATAGTTACACTACCCGATGTTTGCATCCAGGTAAACTCTCCTTCGCCATTTTCAAGGTTAAAACTTCCACTTTTATCGCTATTAAAGATTAAGGTTCCTGCATCGGCTACATCAACGCTGGTATCGTCATTTACATAAACTGTAAATTTATCAATATTCCACGACCCTACAATTGTAAAATCATCATCCTTCTCACAAGAAACGAAAGACAAAGAGAATAGCCCTACTAAGGCAAATAGCAATACTTTTTTCATAATTCCTTCATTTTTAGTTACTATTAACAATTATACTAATAAACATCTAAGAATCCATAAAGTTTAACTCCTTGTTAATTTAAAAGATTCTCGCTAACTAATCATTTGGGTAGCATTATCTGTAAATATCTTGCCCAAAGTTCTATTGACGTTCTTTAAATATGTTTACCATGATAAAATAGTGGAAAAATATCGCCTTGTAAAAAAATGCAATTATCTTTATGGATTGTTAACTTGAATTATTCATAAATAATTAAGTTAAGCGTAATAGGTTAACCCCGATAGATAAAGTTGAACTTTTAAATAAATTTCGCTGAATCCTGAAAGTTTTTGGTGACAGTGATTATTTATAAATCGTTCGGGTTTAATGGCTTTGCCCTTCAATAAGTATTTTTTATGGAGGATAAAATTATCTATATTCTAAAAGTAAAAGGACTAAGTAAGAGCACCGATTATTTGCAAATTAGGGACAAAAATCTTTCTTTGCTTTCAAACATTAGATACTGTCCTCCGCACAATAGCATTAAAAGATTTTTTAACGACAACAGAAAATTTGCAAAGGTTCTCAATGTTTCAGAATCATTACCCTATGGCAAACTACAAAAAATTGAATTTTAATGGCACTCGACACGATAATTGAATTTAAGAATGCATCCATTTTTCAGGATGATAACCTTGTACTAGCCGACGTTAACCTTAAGGTTGATAAAGGAGAATTTTTATACGTAATTGGCAAGGTTGGAAGCGGCAAAAGCAGTCTAATTAAAACCATAACTGCTGAGATTCCCCTAAAAAAAGGAGATGGCTACGTTGCCGGATATAACCTGAAGAATTTAAAAGAAAGCCAAATCCCCTACCTTAGGCGAAAGACCGGGATTGTTTTTCAGGACTTTCAACTTTTGACCGACAGAACGGTTCTTGAAAACCTAACCTTTGTTCTCCGTGCTACGGGCTGGAAGAATAAACTGGCCATGAAGGAACGGATTGACGATGTAATGGATAAAGTGGGCTTAAAGCATAAGGATTTTAAGATGCCGCACCAACTATCTGGAGGAGAACAACAAAGGGTGGTAATTGCTCGTGCCCTGCTAAACAATCCAGATATTATACTTGCTGACGAGCCAACCGGAAACCTCGACCCCGAAACATCTGACGAGATTATGAAGATACTTTTTGATATTGCAGCTTCTGGGAGGGCAGTAATAATGGCAACACACAATTACAGCCTTCTAAAAAAGTTCCCTTCAAAAACTCTTAAATGTGAGAAAACCCGATTAACCGAAACGGAACACACATCTGAAATTGATTTTGAGAGCCTGATGGATTAAACTCTCCAATTAATTCAGAACAACGCATCCACATTAAGTCACAATGCTGGTATCATAAATGATTAGGAGTAGTTTTTAACCCGGATTTGTCATTAGGAGTTTTACGAACTAATGGCTTAGCTGGGTTTAACCCCGATTTAGAAAAACTAAATTTGTAAGCATTTATGATTGCAAATTTTT
>JAWLEY010000084.1:0-11152 GCA_041685855.1 Perlabentimonas sp.
TTTTGCCATCTTTATGAGGAATAAAAGAAAATACATCATTATTTCCGCAGCAAAATTGCTTGCCAAAAGTTGAGTCGGGCTCCATTCTATCAGTTACAGGGTTGTAACTATTGATTCCCCCATCAGAACCAATAATAAATGAATCTTTGTAAGGAAAAATGTAGGGATTCTTGTTGGATTCTAAACCCTGCGCTTTTTGATAGTACTTCACTTCTGGGCTAAATATTGACTCCTGAAGAGATAATTTAACAACCCCATTCCTAAAAGTACCTAACCATATAGTTTTTTCATTCTCCTCGTATATACTCCTTATGTTATCAACAAGGCCTTCTACCCTACCCTCATGGACTAAGGTTCCGTTTTTGTATGAGAAAATTGAAAGGCCATCATTTGTTCCTGCAAGAATTTTGTTGGGAAAATATTTGCTTTTGTAAAGAGTATAAATGTATGTAGATGTTCTTATTACAGGTTTAATATTTTTAGAGTCTATCTCCCAAATCCCTTCGCTGGTTCCTACCAATAATTTTGGTTTAGAAATTTGCAGTGAATCACTGTATATAAGGTAGTTCCATGCGGTAGAGTTTAAACCGTTTATTTTATTAACCTTTCCATTATCAATATAATACACACCTTGATGGGTACCAACATACAAACTTTCGTTAAATCTTATTATAGACTCAACAGTTCCATCAAGCCCACCCTTAGAGTCCCAAAAAGTAATTGGGGATGATATACTCACCTTGCTAATACCATTGTTTGTTGCTAACCATAAGTTATCCTGATTATCAATGTATACAGAATGAATCCTATCGGTTTGCAAGCCTGTAGCCTGATTAATAATGTGCCTTAAATCACCATTCTTATCAATAACAAAACAACCATCACCAGCAGTGCTTACGTAAAGCAAATCGTTAAGTTGCTGAACTTTTGAAGCCAGACTAAATTTTGTGTAGCTTTTTTCAAGGGGTGATTCAAGCGGTTGAACAATATCGGATTTACTAGTTAAGAAGGGGTTATACATTACTAATCCTTCTTTTGATGTTCCAATAATTGCAACCTCATCGGAAATTGGGTGCGATATTAAAACATTCTGTGATTGAAAGAAATCTGATTCTGGCGCTTGAACCAATTCATGGTCATCTAAATAGTAAAGCCCTTTACCTGAAATTGAAATGAAAAGTCTGTTATTAAGTACAAAACTTTGCCCAAACTCCTGATCGCTCTGCCAGGTTGTAATTGAATCGTCTGAATACTTAAAGATATAGTTATCAGTTCTGAAAAACACTTCGTTATTAATAACATGTGTTTCCCATACGTCCATAAATTTTTGATGTTGTGAAGGTATTTTATGATGAAGAGAAAAGTAAACCATCCCTTCGTTAGGATCGGGAGCAAGTAAGCCTATCTCATTTGAGCCCCCAACATAAATAACCCCTGAGGTATCCTTAGCAAATGACCTTACAACATCGGTTTTATCTATCCGTATAAGTCTCCAGCTAACACCATCATACTCTAGGATACCATCGGTATTCCCAAAATACATTACACCACGATTATCTTGAATTATTGCCCAGTTCTGAACATGGGCTTTGTAATCTTCAGCTAAATAATTTTTAATAAAAGGCTTGCCCTGTTCCTGAGCATTTAAAAGAAAGGTTATAGTTAAGAGTTTTATAATAAAAAAGGCTTTTCTCATCCCTATAAATTTTTATATGATACGTTGCGAAGATTATAGTTTAATAGTTTAATTGCAGAGATGTTGAATATAAACGTTAACCTAAGTTTTATTACTAATTGTTATAACGCTATATTAAAAATTTCGTTACTATTTTACAGCAAATTAAATTGCTCTGAACTGCTTGCAAAATCGCACAAAGGTACGTTTTATTTTTTTAAAAATTGAAATTTGAAACATAGCCTCTTGAATAGCAACAAATAGCACATGAATATTATTCCATATTGCCCCTACTTACACAGAAAACAAAAAAAGTTTGATATTAATCATCAAATAGTTGATTAAACCTTTTTCATTACGATGCCTCTATCCTTTATTCTATTCTTACGAATAACAATATGACGAATGTTTGACCTTTCAAAGAAGATTTGGCAATGGCTGGCAATGCTTTTCTTGGCTTTAGTCTGGGGCAGCTCATTTATTTTAATGAAAAAAGGGCTTGTGGCCTTTTCGTTTATGCAGGTTGCGGGTATTAGGGTTTTTTTCGGATTCATTCTGCTCTTGCCGGTTATCGTGCGTCATTTCCCGAAGGTTGGCAAACATAATGTAAAACAGCTAGCCGTTGTGGGGTATGCAGGTATCTTCTTCCCTGCATTTCTTTTTGCCTTAGCACAAACACATATCTCAAGTGCACTATCGGGGATGCTAAATAGCTCAGCCACCCTTTTTGCGCTTATAGTTGGTATTGTTTTTTATAAAAACAGACCATTACCAAATCACATTATTGGTGTTGCCGTTGGATTTATTGGAGCGTTGGCCCTTATAACTGGCGGTGATTTTAGCGCAATATTTGGAGCTAATTCCTATGCCCTATTTGTTATTTTAGCAACCATTGGATATGGAATAAACGTTAATGAAGTAAGGTTTAGGTTACCTAACATGAACGGTATTCAAGTAACAGCATTATCGTTCTTACTTGTAGGTCCGCTGGCTGGTATCATTCTAATATTTTTCACCGACCTGCATGCAGCGTGGATATCTCCTGATTTTTGGCCCAGCTTGCTGGCCGTTCTAACATTATCAGGAGTTGGCTCGGTGATATCGTTGTTTATTTTTAATAGCTTAATACAGAATACCAGCGCACTTTTTGCCACATCGGTTACCTACATTATACCATTCTTTGCTATTCTTTGGGGCATTTTTGATGGAGAGACCATTAATGGGGTTCAGATTATTGGAATTATAATTGTACTTCTGGGTGTTTATCTTGTTAACATGAGAAGACCTGCTCCACCTAAAGAAATACTAGACAGCTAAATCATAACAATTAGTAAACCAGAAGCATAATTAAAATAACAGGTGATAACTATATCAGCTCTATTGTTTCACTTGGTATCCACCCTTTGTTTCCGTCTGCAATTCTAACTTCTACCCATTCGCCTATGGTTTTGGTAATCTTAACCTTTGTGCCGGAGTGGAGTATAAATATTTCTTGTCCGGCATCGCCAGGAGAACTCTTAACGGTAACAACAGGTTGGAAAATAATTGCATGGTTGCGAAGCTGCATACGCTGCTTTTCTTGCGCACTAAATACCCCCGACAGAACAGTAAGAATAAATGCAAAAATGGCCAATACAAAAAACACTCTTTTAGTCCAGGGCCGGTATGCAAACCAGAAAACAAGGACAAAGCCAAGGGCTGCAGCAAGGCATAAAAGACTAACCCAAGCCCATGAGTTTGATGCGAGTAAACCACGAACCGAGCGGTACCATTTAGTAAGAAAAAATACCGGTAATGGCTCTATCCTATCAACGGTGTATGTTCTTGCGTATTCAAGGTTGTACTCAATATCCTCGTCGTTGGGTTTTAACTGGTAGGCTCTTTCATAATTAAGAATTGCATACGGAATATTATTTTGCTTAAAATATGCATTGCCTAAATTATAGTATAAGTCGGCACTTTGATATCCGCTATCGACAAGGGTCTGATACACTTTCGCTGCACTTTCAAAATCACCATTGATATAATAATCGTTGGCAGTGTTAAGCAACGAATCGGGCTCTGTTTTAGCCTGAAGCGCCAAATGCAATAATGAAAAAACGAAAGATAGTAATATGTACTTCATGTTTTTAATTTACAAGATTTTTATCAATACTACTTCACTTGCCAATTACCTCCTCAAGTTTTGAAATTAGGCTAATTGCACTATTATAGAGCTCATTCATTTGCGACTGCTCTTCTTTTGGAGCATAACGAGCGTATTCGCAAACGGCTATTATTCTTAGAAACTCTTCAACATCCACATTATCAACACCATTATTCTCGAGGGTTGTTTTCACGCTATCGCTAGATAGGTTTGCTATAGGAATGCTCAGTTTGTCAGAAACATACCCCCATAAAGCCCTTAAAAGCTCATCGTAAAAACGTTCAGAATCGGAACTTGTTAGATGGTGATGAGCAAGCTTGAGCCTTTTTTTTGCAACCTTATTGGCCTTCCGTATTTTAACCAAATCAATATTGCCGCTAATTTTACGCTGCTGATGTATCCACCAAAACAGACCAATAAATACAATAATAATCAGTATTATGAGAATGTAGTAGCTTGTACTTGCAAAAAGAATTGAGGCATTTTTTGTGAGCTTTACGCCTTCAGTTTTAATAAATCGAATATCCTGACCAATAAAACGTATATCCTCTCTACCAAAACCAACCATTTGATTATTTTCTTGTTCGCTTCCGTCGGCATCCACTGTAATGGTAATGGGATTGGATTTGATGGTTTTATACCGCTGCTGATTAGGGTCAAAATAGGAAAACTCCAACTCTCCAAGATTGTATTCGCCAGGTCCACGGGGAATAGCCACAAATTCAAACGTTCTTGAGCCAGTTACTCCTTTGGAAGTAACCGATAACCTTTCGCTCGATTTAGGGTCAAACACCTCGAAGCTGGAAGGGAACTCCACGGTAGGTGTTTCAATAAGCTTAAGGTTTCCCGTACCTGCAACTCTTAATTTTACATTTACGGCCTCGTTCGCCTTAACCTGCGATTTATCCAGTTCGGCCTTGAAGTTAAAGCTACCCACAGCACCTGTAAATGATTCAGGCGCATTTGGAGGGAGCGCCCTAACTTTTAGGCTTGTTCCCTTACTAGCTAATTTTTTACGTACCGTTTGGAATGAACCAAAAAACTCATCGAATATTGACTGTGGTTGTCCTGCACGCTGTTGCGATAGCACTACAAGTTCAAAAGGCTCAATCTGAATGTCTCCAGTACGTTGGGGGAACAGCAGGTATTTTTTCAGAACCCCCATATTATAAATCCTTCCGTTAACATTAACCCTTTGAAATGTAACATTGTTTGGCGACTCAATCTCTTGGCTCCAGAAACCATTAAAGGAAGGAAATTTCACCTCATCAAAGCCAGATATGTTTTGCCTTGTATAAATTTTAATAGTTGCCAGAATTGGCTGACCACGGAAGGCCGAGTTTCTATCAAACTCAACTGCCACAAACATTTCTTCCTCTTTCTGCTGTGAATCTTGCTGACGCTGCTGCTGTGACTGTTGCTGCTGCGAACCAGACGATTGGCTAGATGAACCCTTTACAACCTCCAGGGAGAGGGGTTCGCTCTTATGGGTTTTCTTGGATACTGTGGCTGTAGCAGGGTCGATTGTGAAATTACCTGCCTCGGTTGCTTCAAGTATGTATGTGTATGAAAACTCGTGGGTTTGGGTCATCTGCCCATTTACAATTTGAATGCTACTACTAGTTGATGTACTTGGGCCAGCAAGAATATAGAAATTGTCGAAAGATGGCGGATTAAACTCCTGTGGACGTGCATTTAACTTATACACAATCCTGAATTGCTCTCCCACAGCAACCACGTTGGGCGCTGTTACAGAAAATTCAACATCCTTATCCTGAGCAAAAAGATTGCTGAGTAGTAACAGGATAAACGATAATCCAATAAATAGTTTTTTGGTTATCATGGTTGCATTTTTACCAGTTCTTTTCTACTTTAATTTTTGCTTGTTTTGCTTTTTCCTCTTTCACTCTTTCCTGCACTTGCTGCTCGTTATTTTGAATAGCCTCAAGCATTCTACGAGCATCCTCTGGGGAAATATTTTGCTGTTGCTGCTCATTCTGCTCATTCTTTTCCTGCTGCTCATCCTGTTGGTCCTGTTGATTCTGCTGATCATCTCCATCATTATCCTTATCTTGCTCTTGCTGCTGATCATCCTGTTCTTCCTCATTCTCATCTCCTTCTCCATCGGAATCATTCTCTTGCTGTTCCTCCTGATTCATAAGTAATCGCTGAGCTTGAGCAAGATTATACTTGGTCTCCATATCATTTGGGTTATGCTTCAGGGCTTTCTTGTATGCCTCTACACTTTCGGCGTAATTCTCCTGCTTGTATAATGAATTACCCAAATTATGGTAAACGTTGGCTTTCTCTTTTGGGTCTATATCTAAATTTGAAACATCCTCAAAAACCTGAACGGCTTCATCGAACTTCTCCTGCTTGTAAAGGGCATCGCCTAAATTAAAGTTACCCTTAAAAGAATCGGGATTCTTATCAATTGCAGTTCGGTAGGATATTTCAGAATCGAGGTATTCTCCATTTTTGTACTCCTTATTCCCCTGGCGTACAGCCTTTTTTTCAGACTGCCCAAACGCAAAAGAAACGGAGACAAAAACTAAAACTATAAGTATGGATAAGTTGCGTTTCATTACTATATATTGCATTTATTTTATCCTAATTCTTAGTTGAACATTAAAATCCTACAATCAATCCTCTTTATTTTCTCCAAACAGGTTTAACCTACGAATAAGCTTGTTCCTTCTTTCAAGTATAAAGAAGTCAATTATTAAAAGCAACAATGCTAGTCCAAAAAGGTACTGAAACTGGTCGTTGTACTCTGAAAAGACTTTCTCTTTAAACTCTTCCCGCTCCATCCTTTTAATCTCTTCTAAAAGGGGCAACAAGCCAATTTGGCTGTTACTGGCACGTATGTACTTACCTTCTCCTGCCACTGCAACCTTGGATAGAGTTTCCTCATCAAGCTTTGTTACCACTACATCTCCATCCTTATTGCGTAAAAAATCGGAGCTACCTGGCGCTTGTGGAATGGGTGAACCCTGACGAGAACCAATACCAATGGCATGAACGAAAACACCCTTTTCTTGGGCACGTTTAGATGCTTCAATTGGATTATCCTCATGGTTTTCTCCATCGGAAATAACAACAATCACCTTACCTGTCTCCTCCTGAGGGCTAAAGGAGCTGGCAGCCAAATCAATGGCAGAGCCAATGGCGGTTCCTTGCTTTGGAACCATTCCTGGATTTATGGATGAGAGAAACATTTTTGCCGAGGTGTAATCGTTGGTAATAGGAAGTTGTACGTATGCATCACCGGCAAATACAATAAGTCCAATTCTATCGTTGGCCAGTTGGTCAACCATTCTTGATATTGCCTGCTTTGCCCGGTCGAGCCTATTGGGCTGAATATCCTGAGCCATCATGCTATTTGACACATCCAGCGCAATAATTAACTCTATTCCCTTACGCTTTGCTTCTGTTAGTTTTGATCCAAACTGAGGACGAGCCAGGCCAACAACCATTAAGGAGAATGCTGTGGTATATATAATTAATTTGATCCAACCTCTACGGAAAGAAACACCAGGCATAAGCTGCCAGATGAGGGACATTTCTCCAAACTCTTCAAGCTTTCGTTTTTTTAAGTATGATGCAAAAAAGTACAAACCTACCAGCACAGGAACTACCAGCAGTATATATAAATATTCTATGTTTGCAAATCGGAACATCTTTCTCTTAATTGTTGATTTTAAAATAATTTTTCACAACGCATTTACTATAAAACTACGGAATACTCCTTAATACCGTAGAACGAAGGAGAATCTCTAAACCAAGTATAGCTAGTGCCAGCATAGCATACAGCGAAAATTCCTCTTTCTGTCTGGTGGTTTCGACAACCTCAATCTTTGTCTTTTCAAGTTCATCAATTTTCTCGTAAACTCTTTTTAGTCCAGCCCCATCAGTTGCTCTAAAGTACTCACCTCCTGTTAATTGGGCAATTTCTTCAAGCGTATTTTCATCTATCTCAACTTTCATCTCCTGGAGTCGTCTGCCAAAAGGGGTTTGAACAGGGTAAGGTGCAGTACCATGAGAGCCAACACCAACTGTATACACCCGAATATTGTATGTTTTTGCAATTTCGGCAGCTGTTATAGGAGTAACCTCCCCTTTATTGTTTACACCATCAGTAAGTAGAATTACCACTTTACTCTGTGCATCACTATCTTTCAACCTTGCAACGGCTGTAGCAAGTCCAACTCCAATGGCAGTACCATCCTCAATTAGTCCCAGGGTAATCTCATTAATTTGATTAACAATTGTTTTGTAATCCGTAGTAAGAGGACACATTGTAAAGCTCTCTCCTGCAAAAGTGACGAGCCCTATCCTATCGCTCCGTCTTCCTGACACAAATTGAATTGCAATATCTTTAGCAGCCTCAAGTCTATCAGGATTAAAATCCTGAGCAAGCATACTGCTAGAAATATCGAGTGAGAGCATAATGTCAATACCTTCCGTTTCTATATCCTGAGTTACGTTGAATGACTGAGGGCGAGCCAAAACGATTATTACAAATCCCATGGCCACCATGCGTAGGGCAAAAGGCAGATGGCGAAGATACACCCTTATTGTTTTTGGCGATGAACCAAATGGCATAAGGGATGACATTTGCAAACTTGCCCGGGAATCTTTCTGACGAAAGATGTACCATGCTACAAAAGCTGGTATCAGTATCAGCAGATATAGTAATTTTGGATGTGCAAAGGTTATTCCGCTCATGATTTACTCGTTTTACCTGATTCAACGGAAGATGTATTTGTATTCTCGTTGATTTGCGGCTTCGTATTGTCAATTTGTTCATCCTGTTCCGCCTCCTCATCCTCATTATCCTCTATCTTGGTATCGTTTACAAAACGAAAACCAAACTTTAAGCTTGTTTCATTCTCCGATATTTCAGGAGTAAATTTTGCAAACTTCACCAAATCAGCCAATGAGAGATTCTCTTGCAAATCACCGAGTAGTTTGGAATCAATCTCGCCATAATTCTTAAGATTCCGAATTGTTTCGTCGGTAGTTTGCTCCATGGCGGGAACTCCATACCTACCCTCAATATAATCTCTAATTATCTGGGTTAATACAGAATGGAAATGCTTATGTTTATCTGTATTCCAAAGTTTCTGTTCCTTAATTTTGTTTAGCTCACGGAGAGCAACCACGTGAGGTGGCTCCGCTGGTTTTGCAGGAAAGAACAATGGTTCACCTTTTTTCCTTTTAATTAAATATAGCACCAGCAATGCTATTAGGGCGACAGCCAATAATCCCCCACCAACCCAAGGGGCAACCTCTGCAAAAGTGAGCGGTTCCTCAATTGGACCTTTAATGTCGTAAATTGTGGCTACGGTACTATCGGGGGGAATGGTGTTCACTAAAAACCATATTGAAGATGTTTCTGCGGTATCTTTGCTCGTTCCGTCAGTGAATGGAATCTTAAATTTTGGTATACGATAGGACCCTTCATCGAAAGATGTTAGCTTTAAATTGTAAGTATATTTAATCTCTCCTGATTTATTTTGTAGCGTATCAATGCTTGGTTGACCTACTACCTCGACACCAGTTACAATAGTATCGGCAAAAAAGGGAAACTCTACCTCGTAATTCTTAGGAACTGTGGCGTTAATAGTAAGATCAACCTGGTCGCCAATTAGAATGCTATCGGCAGAAATTTCCGATTTAAAACTATGAGTAGGCTGTTGCGCATCAACATAAAATGATAGCTGCACTAAGAATAATGTAATAAGCATTATTCTGCTGTTCCCAGAAATACTATGCAGGCTCTTGAGAAACAGCCTAGAAAAATGCAATATGTTGTAAAATGATGTTCTCATTTTTACTATTAATTGTTATGACCTGAGTTTAAACAGTTTAATTAGTGGTTTTACATAATCTTCATTAGTAGCAATAGCAACAGAATCAACCTTGGTTCGTGAGAAAGTTTGCTTTAACACCCTTTCGGTTTGCAGCCACCAATCAGAATATTTTTTTCTAACAACACTGCTGGCTGTATCAATCCAGGCATATTGACCGGTTTCAGCATCCTTAAATTTCACCAGCCCCATTGAAGGAAGCTGCTGCTCACGAGGGTCAAAAATTCTTAAGCTAACCAAATCGTGCTTATTGCTGGCAATCTTTAGTGCATTAATAAAATTTGGTTCAACAGTACTCTCATTAAAATCCATAAAATCGCTTAAAACAAAAGCGGTACAGCGCTTTTTTATGGCATTTGTAAGGTACCTCAGAGCCTCGGATATGTTTGTTCCTTCGCTACTGGGCTTAAGATTAATTAATTCCCTGATAATATGCAGAATGTGGGAACTCCCCTTTTTGGGTGGAATGAATTTCTCCACCTTATCGCTAAAAAATATTACCCCAATCTTATCGTTATTCTGAATAGCTGAAAAAGCAAGAACTGCAGAAATTTCAGTAATAAGATTTTTTTTCAGCATGTTTGTAGTTCCAAACATACGTGACCCGCTAACGTCAATTAAAAGCATAACGGTAAGCTCACGCTCCTCCTCAAAAACCTTAATGTATGGCTGATTAAAGCGTGCAGTAACATTCCAATCAATATTACGAATATCATCGCCATACTGGTACTCTCGCACCTCGCTAAAAGCCATACCCCTGCCCTTAAAAGCACTGTGGTATTCTCCTGCAAAAATTTGCCGGGATAAACCACGTGTTTTTATCTCTATCTTACGTACCCGCTTTAGTAGTTCCGATGCATCCACTTGTTAAACAATTTTTAGTAAATCTCAATAATATTTTTTTGCAAACGCAATGCTTTAATAATTAGTTAATTTGTCCTTTTTGTTTTAGTTATTACAGATACAAACCATTTCTTTCTATTTAACTCTACCGTATATTCTTGCCCGTCCTTCTCATACTCCCAGATTAAAATCTCGCTCTCTCCGTATTTTTCATTTAGTTCTTTCTGTAAACTTTTATAAAGCCAAGAGTTATACATCCGTGATACGGCAGTACAGTAGCCTTTGGTATTTAGCATAAAAATAAGCGTTTGCTCCTCGAACCTATTTTCAAACTTTATGAAGCTCCTATTGCCATTGTAAACTTCCTTTGAAAAAGCAAAGCCAGAGAGTTCCTCAGATACTTTTTCTCGAATCTTATCCTTGTGTATTCCTATATAATTCTGACTAACAGCAGAAAAGGAAAGCAGCAAAAAGAGAATGTATATAAAGATTCGAGCCATAATGATAATACGCTAGGGAACTTCTACCGTGTTAAGTATCTCATTAATAATATCTTCGGTTGTAATATTTTCGGCTTCTGCTTCATAGGTTAAACCAATTCGATGACGAAGTACA
>JAWLEY010000317.1:0-2564 GCA_041685855.1 Perlabentimonas sp.
AATCTGTTATTTTCCGAAAAATAGAGATTGCTTCGCCTCAAAGTACGAGGCTCGCAATGACGGATACGGATAAGATATTTTGTGATTGACACATAACTAGGCTTTAATTTCCCAAATAAGTCATTATTTATCTTGTATGTTGTTATGTCACATAAATACAAATTATAATGAACCTTCAAAACCCTACAACAATTCTTTATATTGATGATGATAAGGAGAACCTGATTGGATTTGAATCAGCATTCTCCAGAGCATTTAAAATTATTACTGCCGAAAGCACAAGGCAAGCATATAAAATTTTAAATGAGGACGATTCAATTGGAGTTGTATTGGTAGATTATAAAATGCCCAAAGAGGATGGGGTTGCTTTTGTTTTACGGATAAAGGAAGAGTTCCCTCAAAAAGTATTTATAGTTATCTCCGCATGGGTTGAAATAAACAAAATTATTGGCGAAATCCCCGTAAATCCGTTTTACGGTTTTATTGAAAAACCTTGGGATTATAAAGATGTGGAGGCAATTTTAAGCAATGCTTCTAAGCTTTACCAATCAAAGCAATAGTTATTACTCATAAAAAAAATGTATAAAAAATAATCATGGTGAAATAATTTTTTTTAATTTTATAAGAAACCACTACCTGAAGGTTAAGTTATTGAGAATGGTAAGAATATTTAAAAAAAACACTCCGCTACGTTCGCAGGTACTCATAACCTTCCTGGGTTCTATAATACCCATATTTATTCTTTTAATTATTCTGGTGGAGGGAATGCTAGTCCCTCTGGTTAAAAAAAGAGCCTTAAACGAGCTTGATAATACAACAGCACTGCTACACAACTCTGTGGAAGCAGCAGCAACAGCATCAATAAGAAATCATCTTAAAACCATTGCCGACAAAAATCGTGAGATAGCAGAGTTTTACTATGATAAAGCGAAGCAGGGCGAGCTAACAGTTAATCAGGCAAAAAGTAAGGTTCGTCAAATTTTATTTAGTCAGCAAGTTGGTACCTCCGGATATATTTACTGCATAAATTCAGAAGGTATTGCTGTAGTGCACCCTAAAGAAGGGGTTGAGGGAACTGACAACACTGAGTTCCCTTTTATTCACGACCAGATTAGCATGAAGGAGGGGTACATTGAGTACGATTGGCAAAACCCCAACGAGGACAAGAAACGCCCCAAAGCGCTTTACATGTCGTACTTCGAGCCGTTCGACTGGATAATATCGGCATCAAGCTACAGGTCGGAGTTTAGCCAGCTTATTAATCCTTCCGATTTTAGAGAAGCGGTCCTCTCGCTTAAGTTTGGCGAAACAGGCTACGCCTATATCTTTGCCCCCAATGGTGATGTGCTTCTACACCCATCTCTTTCCGATATAAACGTTTTTGAGCAGCAGGAGCTACCCACGGAGTTTGCACGCAAAATGGTAGAGCAAAAAAATGGTTCTATTGAGTATGCTTGGAGGAACCCCGATGAAACAAAACCAAATAGGAAAATTGCCGTTTTCAAAACCATTCCTGAGCTGGAGTGGATTGTTGTTTCATCAGCTTACCCCAACGAAGTTCTTAAACCCTTAAGAATTGCCAGGTATGCAGCATATGGCTCCATAGTTTTTCTGCTGGCTACTTCGTTTATTATTGTTTTCATCTTAAGTAAAAATCTTACACGTCCGGTGGAGGCAATGGTGTTGCAACTCGACAAGAATGCGCAGCAGGGGATACGCCAGCCTCTGCCAGTATTTAATAACGATGAGTTGGGCAGGTTGGCCAAGGAGATAAACGCCTTTATTTCAGTTGTTGATGAACAGAATAAGAGCATTATACGTGAGAGGTTACGCTACAGAAACCTTTTTGAAACAAGCCCCGATGCCATTTATCTTCTTCACAATTCAATTATAGTTGACTGTAATCCACAGGCCTGTAAATTATTTGATGGTACGCCTGAACAAATCATTGGGAAATCAATTATCGACCTTTCTCCCTCCTTCCAAGCAAATAACGAAGGTTCGCAAGAATTGGCGAATAGAATTATTAAAGGGATGGATAAAAAGGATTTGGTTGAGTTTGAATGGAAGCATAAAACCCTTTCGGGAGCCACATTCGACTCTGAGGTTAGGCTTAAAAAATTTGATGGGGAAAGCGAAAAGGAGCTGCTTGTAGCTTTCACACGCGATATAACTGAGAAGAAAAGGGCTGAGGATAGCCTTAGGCACTCTCACTACTTAATGCAATATGTAATTGAAAACGACCCAAGCGCCATTGCGCTACTTGATAAGAATCTGCATTTTATGTATGTAAGTAACCGGTTTATAACCGATTATAGGATAGAAGGAGTAGAGGTTCTTGGGCGCCATCATTACGATGTTTTCCCCGAGATACCCGAAAAGTGGCGTGAAGTGCATAGAAGGGCCTTAAACGGAGAGGTGATAAGCTCCGATGAGGATTACTTTATTAGGTCAGACGGAACCAGAGACTGGACCCGCTGGCAGTGTCGTCCCTGGCACGATGTTAACAACGAGATAGGTGGCATTATTCTTTATACAGAAGTAATTAATGACCGTAAAGAGGC
>JAWLEY010000085.1:0-11050 GCA_041685855.1 Perlabentimonas sp.
AAAATTGATAACGATTTTATGCGCTCCGTGGTAGATGGAACCCCTTATGTACAGCAGTATCCAATAAAATCCGATAAACCCAAGTATCGTCAGGAGGTAAATGCACAGGAGCTTTGGAAGAAAATTATACATAACGCATGGAAATCTGCCGAACCTGGCGTGCTTTTTTGGGATACAGTTATTCAGGAGTCTGTGCCTGATAGTTATGCCGACATGGGGTTCCAAACTGTGTCAACAAACCCTTGTGGAGAAATTCCCCTTTGCCCATATGATAGCTGCCGCCTATTGGCCCTTAACCTATACAGCTACGTTGAGAACCCTTTTACATCCAAAGCGAAGTTTAATTTCGATTTATTTAAAAAGCATGTCCACTCAGCCCAACGCATAATGGATGATATTATTGATTTGGAGCTTGAGAAGATAGATGCAATACAAGCGAAGATTGACCGCGACCCTGAAGAGGAGGAGATTAAGGCAGTTGAGCGTAACCTGTGGAGCAAGATTCGTCATAAAGCGGTACAAGGCAGGCGAACTGGCATTGGCATAACTGCCGAAGGCGATATGCTAGCTTCGTTAGGGCTTCAGTATGGTTCCGATATTGCAACTGATTTTGCTGTTGAGGTGCAAAAAACGTTAGCAATTGAAGCGTACCGCTCGTCTGTATATCTGGCTAAAGACCGTGGCCCATTCCCTGTTTTCGAAGCTCAGCGAGAAAAGAACAACCCCTTTATTAATAGGATAAAGGATGAGGATGCTGAATTATACAACGATATGGTGAAGTATGGACGTAGAAACATTGCGCTGCTTACCATTGCGCCAACAGGAACTACCAGCCTAATGACACAAACAACCTCGGGGATTGAGCCAGTTTTTATGCCCTTTTACAAGCGCAGACGCAAGGTAAATCCTAACGACAAGAATGTGAATATCTCCTTTACCGACGAGGTAGGCGATTCATGGGAAGAGTTTAACGTATTCCATCATAAGTTCCTTACATGGCTTGAGGTGAATGGATACAACCCAGAGGAAGTTAAAACCTATCCCGAGGAAGAGGTAAGAGAACTTATAGCCAAGTCACCATACCATAAGGCTACCTCAAACGATGTGGACTGGTTGAGTAAGGTGAAAATGCAGGGGATGATTCAAAAATGGGTTGACCACTCAATTAGCGTTACCGTAAACCTTCCTGCTGATGTATCGGAGGAGATGGTTGCCAAAGTTTACCAAACAGCGTGGGAGAGCGGTTGTAAAGGATGTACCGTATATCGTGATGGGTCGCGCGATGGCGTGCTTATCTCATCAGAGAAAAAAGAAAAAAAGGGTGAGAGTACTTCTCCTTCAAAACGTCCGCCTGTTTTAGAGTGTGATATTATCCGATTTAAAAATAATCATGAGAATTGGATTGCTTTTGTAGGAATGTACGATGGCAGACCCTACGAAATATTTACCGGTTTGTCAGAGGATGATGTGCTACCAATACCTAAATCAGTAAAACAAGGTAAAATCCTGAAGATTAAGGACGAGAACGGTAGCCGTTACGATTTTCAGTATGTAGATAAGTTTGGCTACACAAATACACTGGGTGGGCTATCGCATATGTTCAACAAGGAGTTCTGGAACTATGCCAAGCTAATTTCAGGTGTACTTCGAAATGGCATGCCCATTACCGATGTGGTGAATCTAATTAGCTCGTTACGCCTCGATAACGAAACAATTAACACGTGGAATGCTGGTGTGGAGCGTGCGCTTCGTAAGTACATACCCAACGGCACAAAAGCTAAGATGGGGAAAAAGTGTACTGAGTGTAGTTCCGAATCGCTTATTTATCAGGAGGGGTGCCTTATTTGTCAAAACTGCGGCAACTCCAAATGCGGATAGTTTTTCGTAACACTCTATAACTCCAAGCCCCCAATGTGTTTAGCATTGGGGGCTTTTATTACAATTCAAATTTTTAAAAAATGAATATATAGCCAAAATATACAAATCGATATTGGTATTTAAAAGGTAATCTTAAAAGAGAGCCCTGTTGAGACGCTGCTTGTGTTATTCTGCATTTTTATCTGATCGAAATAGGGTTCAACCCTTAGGTTTATAGAGGTTTTGTTCTTGTCACGGAATGCAAGGTTGTTAACTTTTGCCACCTTAACAGCATCAACTATAGGCCATATTCCAACACCAATTGCGCCTCCAAAGCCGACCAGCATTAGGCCTTGCCCGGTAGCCCCATCTCCGCCAGTGCTTATATTATTTACAGCATTTACTAATCCAACGTACGAAACCACATAACAGCCTACGTAGCCAACAAGAAAGCCAGCTCCCCTGCCACCTTCACCAGAGAGCATCTGCCCTAGACCTGGCACAAAAAGTGAGGCAACGCCTGCCACTGTTGGGTTATACGGATCGCCTGGTTGAAAAACGTATGTTTCATGGTCATACTTTGTTTTGTTAACACTTTACTGAGCACTTGATACCGAGCTCAGTAGGATAAAGCCAAGTAATAAAATAATTAATTTATACATAATCAGTAATTTTCATTTAAAATTAAAAAATCTAAAGGCTATATATTCATTTATGCTCCTGAATCCTATTTTTATTACTGCTTTTTCAGATATGGAAGATGAAAGACTCATTCCATAAATAAGTTTTTTAAACTTTTACTTGCTGGAAATGCATTATCCTCAAATGTAGATCCGGGGAGCGACAACTAGTGTCGAGTACCTTTTTACTTTGTTGATAAAAATGATTATAGATAAAAAAGTAGTAGGCAAGTATTTGGTGTAGTATGGAGTGAAATGAAAAGAATTATATCCTTTCTTGCAGTTATCTCTTTTTTTTAGTTCATTTCTCATCTAATGCATAATGGGAGAGGTTGATTGCTACTCGCAACTCGCTTTTGGTTTGGGAACAAACTATGGAATAAACGTGAGGTATGCCAACCTTGTTTTGGGTTTTGATATAATGCCTCTAGAGCTTACCTATAGCATGGTAACCGAGGTTGATGGAGATGAGATTAGCACCTCCCCTGATGAAGTTGATATTTCAGCCTCCAGAATAAATCTTAGCGTGGGTATTCTTTTTTAGTGACTAGAATTTGGCCGATTCAAAAAATTGGTTCGGGCGCGACCGATGCTTCGACATGCTCAGCTACCGTCGCACCTGGACTAATCTAGACTACTACTCAAGAACAAACTCCGAGTTGAGTCTGCCTGTGCTCTCAAGAAAAACAGTGATATTATCCTGACCAATAACAAAATCGAGGAGCTGAATGCTTTCAATTTTACCAGATATGGTTAGCTGGTTAAAGGTGAGTTCCTGTAGGTGACTGTTTATAAGCTGCTCATACTTTTCAATCTCGTCGTTTAGGTGTATTTGCGATTTGTTGATTATTTTTTCATAGTAGTACTTGCCCGATAGCCAGCTAATGTTCCTGTCAATTAGCATCCTGTTGGTTTCTGATGATAGTTCCACGTGCTTAAGGTAAAGGATGTTGTTGTCCCTATCGTATGCAGGTTTGGCCAGCAGGTAAACATGCCCCGACACTTGTCGGAACAGGCTGTTTATGCTACCGTCAATAGTTAGGTCAATTACAACGGCATCCTCAATGCCGTATATGCTTACGTCCATAATTGTTACGCTGTAATCGTTGTGCGTAAAAGTTGAGTCCAGCACATTCTCCTTTATTAAATCTTCGAGAATTGTATAATTAACTTTTATGGGTATGTTAAGGTTAATATTGCCTGATTGGTGGGCAAGGCCTAAGCTTGGCAACGGGGGTTTTTCAATATTTTTGGGTTGAGATGTTAGGTCGATGTATGCAGCTACCCCTATGTGTGTGGTTAGCCTATCGTAGTTTCTTGAGATGTTGTCAATAAAAATTCGTGTGGGGCTAATGTTTAGGTAGGCGCTTGGGGAGTCGGAAATTTTATGTGAGTTGGCCAGATTCTCCCATACTTCGCTGGCCTTATGCTCAATGTTTAAGCCATTAAAGTAGTCGGTAATCATCCTGTCAATCTTTTGAGCGTGCTTGTTTAGCTCGCTGTTAACGGGGTTCTCAAGGGCATCCTTTACATTTAGGTTAATGTAAAAGGTTGGGAATTGCCATATATTAAAGGGGATTGAGAGGTATGGGTCCAGCAGGTTGTAGCCAATGGATGTTTGCGAGGTAATTGACCAATCCTCATTAAAGTATATACGGGTATTTATAAAGAGGTCGAGCGCAGATGTGCTGGTTCCGCATTTGGTTATTTTTGCTCCCAGATTAACTGAGGCACATGCGTGGCAGTTAACGTGGAGGGGGACTAGAAAATTTAAAGTGCCATCATCATACACATCAAAAATAATTTCGCCATCTCTTACTATGCTTATATCTGCATTCCATTCCCAATCCTTGGAAATATTGATAAACCCTTTTTTGAACCTTGCTTTTTCCCGGCCATCCTCAAACCCTGAGTATATCTCATAGGGCACTAAACTATTAATGTAGCTATTTAGTTCATTTATATCAATTGATACGGGCATTTCAATAACAGACTCCACTACCTGTGGTGGTTTTTTTAGTTCACCGGAGGTTGGACTGCTGGGATTTATTCGTTTTGAGCAGGAATATAGTCCAGCAATTATTATTATAACATAAAGCGTTCTTTTCACAGTAGTGTTTTATTACTTAATCAATCAGGGCTAGCAATATCAACAAATTAATACTTATTGCCAAAAACTTAATAGAAAAGTTTAGTATGAAATTAGTAAAGCTATATCTGCAGCTACAGTATTAATCCCCCTTTTTAATCTGCAATACTTCAGCAGCTCCTTGCATGTTATTTTATTTTACCCAGACGTGCTTTAACTTTAACAGTTCTTTTTGAATAAAAAATGGGTATGATAAACTTTTTTGTTTCGTACTGTGGGTATATTACAACATCGTACCCCGGGTTTTCCTGCATTAGTTTATACAGGGCGTAGCTGCTTACCTTCCCTTTGCCAATATCGCCGAGAACTGGTACAACTGCCGAGATTGTGCCAATAATTGGGTCGGCAATAACATTTCCGCTAATTGAAATATTTTGCTTCTGGTTATTTTGATTTTCGTATTCAGCCTGCCCCGATTCCCACTTAAACAACCTTTCCCAGTCAACACCAAGAATCCGCACAGAGGTAGCTTCAGCCTCTACTTGTTTTGAGTAATCAAAATCTGCCTTGTAGAATTCTATGTGATAATTTGGGTTTTTCATTGAATGATTAGAAATTGAGCAGCTGCTAAGCAGACCAGCTAATGCAAGAATTAAAATGCTAAGGAATGTTTTTCTTTTCATAATGGAATTATTAGGATTTATTTTTTGGGTTATACTACCTTTTTTTAAAAAATACAGCAATTAAGCTTTATGTTAAGGCTAGAAGTTTGAAACCAAAAAATAGAAGTGGCGTTGCTTTCTGTTTCTTGCTTCCTGTTGCTTACTAATTACTTATTACTTAGTAATTATTACTTCTTACTACTTACTTCTTACTTCAACCCAGTCCCACAATAAATTTTAATTTTATATTTACAAAACTTACACTAAAAAGGCAGTAGTACCATTTTTTGATATAAGCATGGCTGGTTGTTGATTCATTTTACAATTTTAGCTCCTGTGTTGGGTCCCAAAGGTAATCGGAAAGGTTAATAACCATGTTGTTTTGAATCTTCACTCCCTCGCTCTCCAAGAGTTCTCGCATTGTTTCCCTGCCTGAGAAATATTTTTTCCCGGTAAGCAGCCCGTTACGGTTTACTACCCTGTGGGCAGGAATCCATTCTGGCATATTTTTAGTTGAGTTTAAAGCCCAGCCTACCATACGAGACGATTGGGCAGAACCCAAATAGCGAGCAATTGCACCGTAGGTGGTTACTCGCCCATGGGGAATTTGCTTAGTTACGGCGTACACCTTGTCAAAAAAGTTGCTATTAGTCAAGAGTAGGTTCTTTTAGCTGTTTGCTGCTATCGAGACGAAAACGGATGTATGTAATTGGCTTACCCTCCTCAAGAAACATGCCTTCGTAAAAAGTTTTTATTGAAAGAATGGGGTCCGCTGTACCATCGTTGTAGAGGTTGTTGGTGCACACCTCAATTTCCAAATTGTTCTGTTCAACAAGCGCTTTAGTATATTCGTGAAGGTCTTGGCTATCGGTTTTAAGATGAACAAGGCAGTTGTGTTTTGCAACCTGCTGGTAGTATGATAAGAACCTGCTGGAGGTGAGCCTTTTCTTGGCTTTAGAGGAACGGGGTTGAGGGTCAGGGAAAGTAACCCATATCTCGCTCACCTCGTTATGCTCAAAGAATGAGTTAATGTTCTCAATTTTAGTGCGTACAAAGGCTACGTTTTTAAGATTATTCGTAAGTGCATCCTTTGCCCCTTTCCACAATCGTGCCCCTTTAATGTCGATTCCAATAAAGTTTTTATCAGGAAACATGCGTGCCATGTTAACAGCATATTCGCCTTTGCCACATCCCAGCTCCAGAACAATTGGATTTTCGTTTTTGAAATGATTCTTATGCCACTTCCCTTTTATCTTGTGGTCTTTTCTAAAAACATCCTCGAATGAGGGTTGAAATAGGTTCTCAAAAGTTTCGTTTTCTGCAAACCTTTTCAGCTTATTCTTTCCCACTTTAAGTATAGCAGTTATAATGTTATTAAAAAGATTATTTGCATTTCCCCAGATTAATCCTGAGTTATTCTACCGTTTCCACACGCAAACCAACGGAGGGGATTCCCATTAGGTTGTCTGTCCTCATTCCGTGCTGAATGCCAAATGTGTATGTTCCGTTTTCGGGGAAACGGATGTATTGCTTATACAGCAGCCTGTTATCGCGGATTGAACCGAACCCTTTCCCAAGCCACTTGCCTTTAGAGTCGGCAAGGAGGTACTCAACGGTATCTCGAAGCACCGCGCCGCTTGGTGAAATTGTTTGTACAAATAAGTATAGATTGCTATTAGGGTAGCTGGTTGTATTGCGTAAATTGATGTAAATGTTAAATGTTGATGAGGTGTCGTCAACGTTAACCATAAAGTTGGCTGTGCTGTCGGCATTCCAGGTTTCCTTAGGAATATCAACATTAGCTTCGTAGATAACACTTTCGCTGCAGGCAGCAGCAAGTATTGCAAAAGCTGCAATTAATGGATATGCAAAATGCTTAATCATTGTCTCTTTTTCTACGACCCTTTCGCCGTTTCTTTTTTGCTGGTTTCTTCTTCGTTTTCTTCTCATCGAATCGGGTGAGGCTATTCTCATCGAGAATGCTCTTGTATCCTACCTCTTCCTCCTGGTTTATTAAAATTTCAACCAGTTTTAATGGCTTGTTATTCTTTGAGTTGAGTTCAATAACCTCCTTTACGCGCTCAACGGAAACAGGAGTTAGGTTAACAGCTGAATTTGGCTCGCTGCTGTACCACATTATCTTTTTAAATATATCGGTTTTTTGGTGGTAGTATATTGCATCCTTCGTTTCTAGCGGGATGGTTGTTTTTGGGAAGTCCTTACGGGCATCATTGTAACTTTCCAACTCATAATTTAGGCAGCATTTCAACTTGCTACACTGGCCAGCAAGTTTTTGGGGGTTAAGAGATATTTCTTGAACCCTGGCAGCACCTGTTGTAACAGAAACAAAATTATTTATCCACGATGAGCAGCAGAGCTCTCTTCCGCATGAACCAATGCCGCCAATTAGTCCCGCCTCCTGACGAGCACCAATTTGGCGCATCTCTATTCTAATCTGAAACTCTTCGGCAAGCACCTTAATAAGCTCCCTAAAATCAACCCGCTCATCGGCAATGTAAAAGAAAACAGCCTTTGTATTGTCTCCCTGAAACTCCACATCACCAATTTTCATGTTTAGCTTCAGGTCGTTCACAATCTGTCGGGTGCGTATCATTGTGCTATGTTCGCGACCAATGGCCTCAAGCCATTTATCAATGTCGGCTGGTTTGGCTTTTCGGTATACCTTTTTAAGCTCAGCGGGGTCAGTCTCATCCCCAACCTTCTTCATTTGTCTGGTTACAATCCATCCGGTAAGGGTAACTGTTCCAATATCATGGCCTGGCGATGCTTCAACTGCAACAACATCGCCCTTTTTAATTTTCAGATTATTAACGTTTCGGAAAAATGCCTTGCGGGTGTTCTTAAACTGTACCTCAACAATATCATCAGTTAATGGTGGTGTAGGAATATCTTTTAGCCAATCGTAGGTACTAAGTTTAGAGCAACCGCTATGCTGGCAAACCGAATTTTCGTAGCCATCCTTCTCTGTTAGTATTACTCCGCGTGAGCAGATGCTCTTTTCCATAATTATTATGCGTTTTATTGGTGCAAAGTTAGCTTTTTTGACGGAATGATAATGAATAAGGTTACTTCTTATTAATTAGCTTAACCAACTTCATGGCCATATCGGTGAATACAATATGTGGGTTTCCGTACCTTGCAATATGCTCCCATGCCACGTTGAACTCGTTGTAGATGTGAACAATATTTTTACCGTTGATAAAGGGAGAAAACTTCTTACTAAAATCTTCTTCTTCACCATAAATATAAGCAATATCATTAAGATTAAGATTAAACATGAAACTTTCACGAAGTATCTTCAGTGAGTAGTTTAGCATCTCCTTCTGTTTTTCCCGCCCTAAAGCTGATGCACTATCAACCCATTTAAGCAGACCAAGTACATTATTCCTGTAGCAATGGCGCATTAGGTCACGAAGGTAATCAAAGTATGGGTTTGCTTCGTCCGATTCTGCCAATGACATTGCCGTTCTGTAGCTTCCATAGGCCACTCTGCTAATCTCGTTTGCCTTTTCAGGTTGAAGGTTGTGCCGTTCAACAAGAGCAGTGGCAATCTCCTCCCGGGCCACTGGGGGGAATTTTACCAGCTGCGTTCTTGACAGGATGGTGCTTATTATTGAACCAGGATTATCTGAAACTAGTAAGAAGAGCGTTTTGGCTGGGGGCTCTTCAATAAGCTTAAGCAGCTTGTTGGCTGCATATAGGTTCATTCGCTCGGGCAACCACATAATAAGCGTTTTGTACTCAGACTCAAAACTCTTAAGGCTAATCTTTTTAATCACTTCTGAGCTTTCGCTGGTGCTAATAATGCCTAGCTTATTTTCCAAGCCAATTATATTGTACCAGTTCGATTCGGTTATGTAAGGGTTCTCCAAAATGGTTTCGCGCCACTGGGCAATGTATGAATCGCTACCTTTACCGCTGCTTTTATCCTCGTCATCATTCTTCTTGCTCTCGTTAACGGGGAATACGAAGTGTAAATCAGGGTGAATTAACTTCTGAAATTTATGGCATGAAGGGCAGGTTCCGCAAGAATCGTTCTCACCCTTGTTGTGGCAAGATACGTATTGTGCATAAGCAATGGCCATTGCTAGTTTTCCTGTACCTTCATGGCCAACAAAAAGTTGTGCATGTGCTATCCGGCTGTCCTTTGCGCTTTTAATCAAGCGCTGCTTAACGCTATCTTGTCCAACAATATCTTTAAACTGCATACCTTTCACAATATTTTTTATGAAACCTTGGTTCCAAAGGTAGCAAAAAGATATAAATTTATTGTATTGGAAGTATATTCTCAATTCCAAACGATTGCATTGAATTGCCAGCGGTTCAGCATCTTTACAACCTATTTTTTTGTATCTTTGTAACTGTAATCAAAAAACCTTTAATGCAATGATAAAATTTAACTCATATAATTTTGCGGGTAAACGAGCAATCGTTAGGGTTGATTTTAACGTACCCCTAAATGATAAATTTGAGGTAACTGACAATAACCGAATTAAGGCTGCCTTACCTACCATAAAAAAGATAATTGATGATGGTGGTTCACCTATACTTATGTCGCACTTAGGTAGGCCAAAGCAAGGACCAGAGGAGAAATTCTCTCTTAAGCACGTTATTCCAGAACTTGAAAAGTTATTGGGAGTAAAGGTTCAATTTGCACCAGATTGCATAGGTGCCGAAGCCGTTAAATTTTCTAGCAGTTTGAACCCAGGCGAGGTATTGCTACTCGAAAACCTGAGATTTTATAAAGAAGAAGAAAAAGGTGATGAGGGGTTTGCTCAAAAACTAGCAAGCCTTGCAGATGTTTATGTTAACGATGCTTTTGGTACTGCTCACCGGGCGCACGCATCAACAACAATTATAGCTCAGTATTTTGCCCAAAACAAGATGTTTGGCCAGCTAATTGAGAACGAGCTAAAGGGGCTTGAGAAGGTGCTTCATAATCCTCAAAAGCCATACACTGCAGTTCTTGGCGGCGCAAAAGTAAGCAGCAAAATCACAATTATTGAGAATCTACTCGGAAAGGTTGACAACCTAATAATTGGCGGTGGTATGATGTTTACTTTTATAAAGGCCAAGGGAGGAAAGATTGGAGCATCGATGGTAGAGGACGATAAGCAGGACATGGCGCTTGATATTCTTAGCAAAGCTAAAGAGATGGGAGTGAATGTTTACTTGCCAATAGATGCAGTAATTGCAGATTCCTTTAGCAACGATGCAAGCAGCAAGCTGGTTAAGGTTGATGAGATACCTGATGGATGGCTTGGTTTAGATATTGGCGAGGGTTCTGTAGCAGAATTCGCAAAGGTTATTGAAGAGTCAAAAACTATTCTTTGGAATGGCCCAATGGGAGTATTTGAAATGCCAAAATTTGCTGAAGGAACCAAAATGGTAGCCAAAGCAATAGCCAAAGCAACGGAGAAAGGTGCCTTTAGCTTAGTTGGCGGAGGCGACTCCGTGGCCGCTATTAACTCACTGGGATTAGCAAACGAGGTTAGTTACGTTTCTACAGGTGGGGGAGCCTTGTTAGAATATCTAGAGAATGGCGATTTACCAGGAATAAAGGCTGTAAGAGAATAGATACCTTTATATATTATAATGGCAAAACGGCGAGAAATTTATCTCGCCGTTTTGCTTTTTCTGAAGTTTAAAAACAGGAAGTAGTTCTGCCTATAAAATTGAAATAGGACATCATCTAAATTGGGAATTATTTAATAAGTTGATTTATTGTTTAAATTTGCTCT
>JAWLEY010000318.1:0-2557 GCA_041685855.1 Perlabentimonas sp.
AAAGTCATGCTTTTGCTAATATTTTAAGAATATTTGTAATTGCAAGGGTGAGCAATATAAAACTAGTGCATTATTTTGTAAACCAGCTCTTTTAAGAGTTCTCCATCATCAACACTCTCGTTATTTACACCTTTCGATCGCATGTCGTACTCACGAAGCAACGCAAAGATTTGAACACATTTTCGAGGTGAATATACTCGTGCTGCACTAGAATAATCAGAAACAAAAAACGGATTAACCCCCAGTTCAATGGCTACATCGCGCTGCGCTTTGCTTGGCAAAAAATGATATTTGAACACCTTATTAAAGAACTGATATATTACAGATGCTGATAGTAATAAGGGATTATTGGTAGGGTTCTTGGCAAAATAATCGACAATTCTATTTGCCTTTTCAATATTTCGTTGACCAAGCGCCTTGGTTAACTCAAACCTGTTGAAATCCTTGCTAATGCCAATATTCTCCTCAATATGCTCGGTTGTAATCTTTTTGGTTCCCGGTGGTAACGTAATAATCAGCTTATCAAGTTCGTTAGCAATCTTGCTAAGATCGTTACCCAAATAATCCTTAAGCAGCTCTGCTGATGGCGGGGAGATGCCAATTCCGTGCTGGCTCAAATGGCTGGTTATCCAGGCGGGCACCTGATTATCGTACAATCGTTTTGATTCGAATGACACCCCTATCTTTGCTGAAGCTCTGGAAATTTTCTTTACCTTCTCTGTAAGCTTTGCCCCTGGTTTTAGCTTATAGCAAACAACCAGGATAGTTGAGTTCTGTGGTGATTTCAGGTAAATATCTAACTCTTCAATATCCTTAATATTCTGCGCTTCCTTAACAATAATCACTTGCTGGTTTGCCATCATTGGGAAACGCCGGGAGGCTTCTATTACGCTCTGCGAACTAACATCTTTGCCATACATTACAGTTTGATTAAATGCCTTCTCCGATTCTGTCAGCACTTTCTCTGCAATATAATCCGATATTACATCAATATAGTACGATTCATCGCCATACAGAAAATAGATTGGCCTGAATATCTTCTTCTCCAAATCTCTTATTACCTCGGCGCAGGCTTCTGCCAACAACTTTCTTTTTGCCATAAACTAAATCTTAAAACCGTAGGTGTTTTACCGATTTTCCGTTATCACGTATCTCTTTAAGCGACTCTATCCCAATCTTAATATGATCATTAACGAACATATTGGTTATAAGTTTATCACTGTCGGAAGTCTTAACTCCTGAAGATATCATTGGCTGGTCAGACACAAGCAACAGTGCTCCTGCTGGAATTTCATTAGCAAATCCAACGGTAAAGATGGTTGCCGTCTCCATATCAATTGCCATTGCTCTAATATCGCGAAGGTAATTTTTAAAGGCATCGTCGTACTCCCAAACCCTGCGGTTAGTTGTTAGCACTGTGCCTGTCCAGTAATCGCGATTAAAATTACGTATTGTTGTAGATACGGCTCGCTGCAAATTAAATGCTGGTAGTGCTGGCACCTCGGGTGGAAGATAATCGCTAGATGTTCCCTCGTGACGAATAGCTGCAATGGGGAGAATTAGATCCCCCAGTTCACTTTTCTTCTTTAGGCCCCCACATTTACCTAAAAACAGAACAGCATCCGGGTTAGTTGCACTTAGAAGATCCATTATGGTTGCAGCATTGGGACTACCCATGCTAAAATCAATCATTGTAATTCCATCGGCGGTTGCACAGGGCATGTTTGCATTAGGATCAACTATCTCGGTATTATTGTATTCGGCAAAAAACTCAAGATAGTACCTAAAATTAGTAAGTAGAATATGTGTTCCAAAATCCTCTAATTTTTGCCCAGTATAGCGGGGTAGCCAGTTTTTTACAATATCTTCTTTTGTTTTCATCTGATTCATTTTTAGTTAGAAGAAAAACGTATCTTATTCAAGCAAATTATGTACTGCTTAGTCCAATTTTCAGTGTGTATAATTAAGCAAAAATACGTTTTTTTTTTCACCTTTGCATGAAGTATCCTTATAATCGTATGGGTTTATGAGGGTGGTTTTTGCACTAAACCAAATGGAATGAACACCAGAATAAATTTGCCCGCTTACGAAATGAAAATACGAGAAGAGGGTAATACAAGGCAAATATTTGACCCAATTCGAAAAAAATACGTAGCCCTTACTCCAGAGGAATGGGTTAGGCAACATTTTATTAACCTACTTGTAACCCATAAGAATTACCCTATAGGACTACTGGCAGTTGAGCACCCAGTTAAGGTAAACAACATGCAACAACGAGTTGATATTGTTGCCTTTAACAAACAAGGTAAGCCAACGCTTGTTGTTGAGTGCAAAGCTCCCGAAGTAAAACTAACACGGGAAACATATGCACAAGCAGCCAGATATAACCTCTCGCTAAAAGCCAACTATCTGGTTGTAACAAATGGGGTTACCCATTTTTGTAGTAAAATAGATAATGAGAGTAAAAAGTTCTATCCCTTAACTGATATACCTCAATACGGCCAGCTTTCTGAAGAAGAAAACAGGTAGTAAAGTTTTTACTAAATCGCTCGTAAAA
>JAWLEY010000086.1:0-11035 GCA_041685855.1 Perlabentimonas sp.
TATTAAAGCTGCTATGATTGCAAAAAGGGTATATGCCCACCAAGTTCTATACCAGGGAGGCAAAACTTTAAACACAACCGAAACCTCGTTACTAAGGTCTCCGTGAATATTTTTTGCTATCATTAATAGTTCGTACTCACCTTCCATAAGGTTGGGGAGCGATACCGTGCTTTGTGATGACCAGCGTGTGTACTCCTCGTCAGAGCCTTTAATTCTCCATGAGTAGGATGCCTTAAACCCGTTATCGAAATAGTTAGATGCTAGCTGCACCTCAACATTATTCAGTGAGTATGGGACTACTATTTGTTTTTCATGCAATGATACATCGCCATGCCAAATTATTGAGTCGGCTCCAATTGTAATTGAACGGATATTAAGGTCAGGAACAGGGTATTTCCTATCCTTTCTGTCAATACTATTTACAATGGCTAAGCCATCGTCGCCTCCAACAAGAAGAATGCTATCTTCCTTGCTAATTACATTTAACCTGCCTAATTCTAGGGTTTTAAATTTATAACTATCGGGGATGCTATCCTTCATTGAGATTTCGTGAACATGATAATCGAGCACAGCATAAGATAGCAAAGTGTCGTACTGGAACGCTGTAATAGCCTTGTCATTAGAGTTTTTTGGGAAATCAACAATATCAAAATACCCTTTTAGATATGAATAATCATCCGTACCATCATCCATCAACTCGTGCAATTCTTTTGGGGTGACAAAGCGCAGCATTCCATTATGCGATGTTGCAAAAAGAACGCTATTACCTGCTTGATAAGCACAAACCCAGTCGGGAGGCAAACCATCCTCTATGGTGTACAACTCATGTGTATATTCTAAATCTTTAGAAATGATAACTTGCCATACTCCGCTGGTTTTTGACCCCATCCAAATTTCTACCTCGTGTGATTTGCTATCAAAATTATAAGCAATCCCATAGGCATCAGTCTTAACGTTGCCTACACTTAATATAGTTTGCTGTGTATGCGCATCAATTACAAACAACCCATCCAACCCGGCTGTAACCAGCCAGTCATTTTCAGGAATATAGAGCAAACCCGAGGTGTTATGCTTGTTGATTTGTTTGTAATTCTTTCCGTTGTAATACCATAAATCATTATTGGAGGCAATCCATAACCCTTTGGGCGTTCTTTCAATAGCCCAAACGCCACTACTAATACTCTCATGCTGCGAGAAAACTTTAAGTCCACTTGGTTGGCTATAGTAAAGCCCCTCAGTTGTTCCCACAAATAATTTGTTATTAAATTTTGTTGTTGTCTGAACGCTCCCATACAGGCCAACAGCCTGATTGAAGATTGAGAATGGTGATGTATATTGAATTCGAGAAACCCCCTTACGTGTTGAAACCCAGATATTACCATAACTATCCTGAGTTATATCCAGCACTTCGGATGAGAGCAGCCCAGAGTTAACCGTATAGTTTGCAACCAGATTAAGTTTAGAATCGAGGATAATAACACCTCCGTTAAGTGAGTTTAATGCGTAGTTCCCATCATCGAGCTGAATGCCACCAATAAGTTCAGCATCATCAATTAGAATCTGCAAATCTTTGTCCAACACTATTTGGCTAATCCCGTCAGGGCTCCATTCCCATAAGCCTAACTCAAAGGTAACAAGCAATCGGGAGGATTTAGAAAAGGGCAGAATTGCAAAAACGCCAAATTCGCTGAAAATATCACTGCCTTCAATCTTTTTGAACTTGCTACCATCAAAAGCTAATAATCCATGCTCACGCTCCCTTACGTAAAGGTTATTGCCCTCAACAAAAGCCAGATGAAAGGATGTTTCTGGTTTTACAACAGTTACAGCATTGTTATGGTATAAGAAGATGCTCTCTTCGGCCTGAAAAACAATTGTATCATTAATAGTAAGCACCTTTTTAATAGCAGAGAAGTTTACAGCATCCTCAGGAAGCTCTTCTGCCAATGAACGGTAAACTAACCTCCCATTTTCATTGGGCTGTAATAAACCAAAATCGCCATGACTCCCAAGGTAAACAACCCCCTTGTGTGCTTTTACTGATGTAACTGCAGCACCTTCCCTAACATTAATGTACCTCCATGATACACCATCGTATTGGAGGACACGAAAAGCTGTTCCAGCATAAATGAGACCGTTATCACACTCTGCTATTGAGTACGTATAAGCTGGCACATCATGACCGTATTCACGTGGCGTGAAGTTTGATATTGGCTGACGAATTAACTGTGCCTGAGAACTAAATGCACAGGCAAAAAGCAGAAGAACAAGTAAATTCTTTCTCAATGCTAAAGTGGGTTTTGCTCTAGATGGTTTTTATTTGCAGGCCCAGAATGCTCTACTTAACACAAACATCAAACTCTTTATTTAACCATGCCTCAAGATGTGTGCGATCAACCTTACCGTAAAAGGAAGTTAGGTAATCGTAAACCTCTGCTAGTACACGGTCAGCAGGTTGTCCTTTTAGCTCATCAACTATAATTTCTACTTCAGGCTTAAGGTCATTACTAGTTACAAAAAGCGGTTCAAAAGTGTTAATCAGAACCGATTCCGGTTGCTCATCTGTTCTTTTATGATAATACAAGGAAACCTCCTTGGCCTCTGCATTCTCAATGGATTTCCCATCAACCTTAAAGAGTTCTTCCTTATCAATAATTAGCACATCGTTATTGAATGACAACTTTTTGTTGATTGTTTCGTCATTATATTCGTATCTAATGAAGAAAAAACGCTCATCCTCCATTGGGAAATAATCAGAACCAACCTGCACTTCAATTTTATCAATAACAAGCAATTTGTCGGAAAAAATACTCTGCAACTCAGCCAGAGAGCTAACAGCTCCGCTACGGGCACTAACGGTACTCATTGCAGGAGCAAAGGCTGCTCTTGAGAATGCATCGGTAGCATTCTTCTCGGTAAGTACCACTCTTCCTCTCTCAGAGTTAATCATGGCAGCACGGGAATTAGGCCTGCGAAAATCAAAATTATCATCGCTTAGCACCTCTACCCCATTCTCAAGGGTAACATTAGCCTTTGTTGCAATAATCTCACCATTAACAGTAATTACCTTAAAAGGAACCTGGGCATATGAGAGAATTGAAAAGGCTAAAGCAAGTAATAGAAAATTAATGTGTTTCATGGCTATAGGTTTAGGTAAATGTTTTATTATCAAAGGTTATAGTAACAAATATAGTACCATTTATTATAATTAGCAAATTAAGCTAAAACTCTTTTATTTTTAACTGCTACTCCAGTAAAACGAATGCAGCCCAGTAGTATGGGTCGTACTTTTGGCGCATTGCATTTTGTGTATTTGAGAATGCTTCGTGTAAATCTTTAAGCTCAATAAGCTGGGTATAGAAGGTTTCCATAAATTCTGCAGTTTCCTTGTCGGGTACCTGCCATAAGCTCATAATTAAATGGTTTGTCCCTGCCATTTTAAAGGCTCTTTGTAAACCGTAAACACCCTCGCTTCCAGCAATATCACCTAAGCCAGTTTCGCATGCTGACATAACAACAAGCTGATTGTTGCGCAAATCGATATTTATCACTTCTAAGGCGGTTAATACGCCATCATCGTCATTTTTCTCTTTTGCTCCGATCCAGTAGTCGTTAACACCAGCAAATACCAGACCCGAACGCATGAGCGGATTCTTGTTGTTTACAAAATTATCCATTCCGAAGGTTGGCGAACCTCCTCTGAACTCAACCTCTCCCACTTCGGTTGCCGATTCAATTGTGTGTTTAACCAGCTGAGGGTCTGGGTAGAAAAATCCATGGGTAGCTATGTGAAGCATATTGCTTTGTGAAGCAAGTGTTTTAAACGTACTCTCAGTTGCAAGGGTATCGGTATATATGGTAACACTGTCTAAATGCTGATTAGCTATGCTTTCTATTAAGGTTGTTTCTTCCAATGTTCCCTCCAGAAACGACCACGTTTCTTTTGCATCGGGGTGGGTAGAATATTTTATGCCACCAAACAGCCCCAGCGAAGCTTCAGGTGTAAGTTCAAAATCTGATTCTTTAATTGTGTTGGCTGTTGTACTAACCATATTCATAGAGTAATCGTCGATAAGATACCTGTTTTGGCTCTTGCTAATTGCAGCAAAGGAGACCTTGTGTAGCAAACCCGATGGAGAAATATAAACATTGCTTATATTGTTCAAATGCGGTTCAATTGGTTCCCATATTAAGCTGTAAAGCTTCGTATTCAAATCGGTATTTACTCCATATACATTGTTAATATAGCCAAGACTATTGCCCCCAAACTCACCCAGAATTGGTTCAATTAAGCTCTCGTTGAAAAGTTTTACCATTACTGGATTCTCAGATTGTGGTGTAATTACCAATGCTGCGTAGTAGGTGCTATCGTGCATATTAGTAAAATGTGTAAACTCTATTGCAGCTTCACCATCCCCAAGGCTATTACGAACTTCTTCCCAGTTGACTTTTAGAGATTGCTCAAAACTGCTAAATTCGGCAGAATTACGCACCAGGTTTCGCTCAAGCTCATTAGCTTTATTTTCTAGCTCCTCCGGATTGCTCGTACGCTGATCTATTGGTAAAGTATACAGACTGGCAATCTCTTGCTTAAGCTTTATCCATTGTTCAAAATTATTTATCAACTCTTCATTTTTGCTGGATAGAATTGCATTACGCATTGCAGTGCTCGATTTTAACAATAGCCCTTTATTCTTTAGCAAATTGTTGTAAACGTTACGAGTGATATTTGGATTTGTGTGCATACGGTTAAGTGCAAAAGAATGGAAACGGTCGAAATCTTCCGATACTGTTCTAAAGTAGAGCTCCTTTTCGCTTTCAGAGAGTATGGAGAAGTTTCTGTTAATATCATCATGGTTCATTTCAATGATTTTAACGTATGCATCCTCTGCCCACTCTGGTACATTTGTGGCATTATATGCCCACGCCAGCTGTCGGTTGGCCTCCTTAATCAGGTTCGTTAAATCAAGCCTCTGTGAAATTTCAAGACTTTTCTGGGCTAATTCAATAGCTTGTTCATACGAGTTCTGCTCTAGCATGAGTGCTGCTTTACTTCCTAATGCCAAAGCCATGCCCTGCTCATCGTGAATTTCTGTGCTAATACTTAATGCCTGATTGTAGTATGATTCTGCTTTTGATAAGTCGCCAAGGAAACGATGCGCATTCCCCATGTTCATCAGACTTGCAGCCATCCCCTTTTGGTCTTTTGTATCCTGCTTAATTGCTATGGATTTTTCATAGTACTCATTGGCCTTGTCGTATTCGCCTGATATTTCATAAACTATACCCAGATTATTATAGCAATACGATGCGCGGTCTGCATCATCAATATCCAAATAAACGGCCAGGGCATCCTGGTAAGATTGACTGGCCTTTTCTATATCGCCAAGCTGACGATAAACCACCCCGAGATTATTTGACACAGCAGCAATGGCCTCCCTGTTGCCAATATTATGAGCGAGTTCAAATGCCTGCTCATAATGCTTAACTGCTTCTGGCATATTTCCCATCACCTCGTTTATTGCCCCCATAGCATTTAGGCAGGTTATAGCATCGTTCTTTTTAATCTGGGTATTCCAAACTTCAAGCGCCTTGGCATAAAAGTTCAACGCCTGGGTGTACTGCATTTGCAAGCGCATAATATCGGCCTTAGCCTGATGGGTTTTGGCTATGCTACTTGCCCCAAGAAATTCAAACTGATTTATGTTGGCTTGAATAAAGTCCAGCGCCATATTGTACCTCTTCTCCTCCTGAAACGTTTTAGCAACCAATAAATTAATCCTTGCCCACTCACCAATCTCATTGTGCTCCTCGCAAAGTTCCAAAGCGCTGGCAAAGTATTCACGGGCTTTTACGAAGTTGCCAATGGCAGTTTGAATTTCTGCAATGCTTACGTAAGAACTAATGAGGGAGTTGACATCAGCCACCTCTTTTCCTATCATCAGGTACTGCTCATAATACTCCGATGCCTTCTCCTTCTCATTAATTGAGGAATGAAGATAGCTCAGGTTTATTAATGCATCCAACTGCTCATCTATGCTCTTCAAGGATTTGGCAAGTTTATAAGTACTTTGCCAACTGGCTATTGCCTCATCAGGCTTATTAAGAGCCCCTTTGATAATTGAAATATTTGTTTGAGCAGTAAGTTCAAGAGCGATATCCTTAGGTTCTTTTTTTGCGAGCACCAAAAGCTGGCTATAATCCTTTTCTGCTTCTTTCAGTTTATTCTGCTTATATGCAGTAAATCCGAGATTAGATAAAATTGTTCGTCTAGCATTCAGGTCGTTAATATCCTCGGCTACCTCAAGAGCATCTTGCCAAAATTCGTACGCTCTCTCAAACTCATCTAGCTTTGTATATAGCATCGCAATATTCTGAATCTCCTCAAGCTTCTCGGGTGTATTATCAGGATGACTTTTTAAGGCCAGAAGCTTCTCAAAATAATTGGCTGATTTATGTAGGTTATTAAGATTCACGTTTATTACACCCAAATTATTTAAGCAGTAGGCCATTCCTCTGCTATCATTAAGTTCTTGATAGAATCCAAGAGAACTTTCAAAAAACTCAACAGCCTTTTCGTGATTCCCATTCTGTGCATAAATAACGGCTAGGTTATCGGAACAATAAACAGCCAACTGGGATAAGTTCTGCCTATCGGATAACTTTAACGAAAGCTTCAGCCTGCTAACCCCCTCCTCTTTCCTGGATGATTGAGCCAGAATAATACCAGACCGTGCAAGAGCAACTGTTACATAATACTTTTCGCCCTCAGGTGCATCACTAAACCAGTTTTCTAGTACTTCTGACTCATCTAAAATGCTTTGAGGTATAATCTTATCGTACCAAAGCACTGCGCTATCGGGAGCTTGCTTCTGGAACTCATCTCCAATCTCAAGCATTACGTGCATCCTTGCCACCTTGTCGGCTCTGCCTTTAAGCACGTTTTTTAAGCTATCGGTTGTGTTTTGAGCAGGAGAACTCATGTTCCCAAGAAATATGGAAACAAGAACAAGGAGAAGACTACGCATTTTCATTAACTATTATGATTTAGGTGTAAAGCTAATTTAGACAAAATTTTCACAAGTATTCAATTATGAAAGTAAAACTTTTGTTTAATAAATTTATTTCTATAATTTTGATATAGCGATTCACATACTACCATAACAAGCAAACTTTTACACCTTAAAAAACACAACTATACTACTATGCTTAAGGGATTTTTATTTTTTTTGCTAACGTTTTCGTTCAGCATCCTATGCGCTCAGGAGCAAACTCCTCAAAAAGTTGGGCCATGGGAACAAGTTTCTGGATTTAGTATTAATCAGGACGAGAACTATATGATTATTTCTCTGATGGTTCTGGGTAAAAACCAACTTTTTGAGACTACGCTAAATAACGAAATTTGGTCGGAGCCTAAACCTATAGAAACCATCAACAAGCATTTTGGTGAAGGATTTGATGTAAGCGGTCCCTCGTTGAATTATAATGGCGAAATACTTTTCTTCCATGCAGATTTTGATAACTCTTTAGGTGGTTATGATATTTACTACTCAAAACGTAGCTCTGACGGATGGAGCGCCCCAATACATCTTGAAGCCCCAATAAACAGTCAGGAAAATGAGATGTATCCAAGTATAAGCCCTGGAAAGGAGAGAATCTTCTTCACTCGTTCAGCACCCAATCCTGATTTTAAAAAACCAAGAGACACACCAGAATGCCAAAAACTATTCAGCGCCATCAAGAATATAGATGAAAGCTGGGGCACTCCACTTCCTCTCCACGATCAAATTAACAGGGGCTGTGAAAAATCAATAAGCGTAGCTAATGATGGAAGAACCATAGTTTTCGCTTCTATTGATGAGGAGAACCATAAAGATAGTTACAACATATACTTTACACGCGAAATTCTAGAGAACAGCTGGTTAGAGCCAACCATAATTGAAAGCGCAGCATCTGATGGGACAAACATTGCACCGCAAATTGCAGGTAATAGCATATACTTTCTCAGAAAAGCATCGGAAAGACGTCAGGATTATAGCAGAATATACAAAGTGGACCTCCCAAGTAACGCTGCCCCCTTAAAAACCTATACATCAAAGGGGAAAGTATTAATTCAAAATACAAAGAAGCCAATTAATGCCAGCTTAACCGTTTTTGACCCAACCACCCTAAAAGAGCTTGGGTACTACGAGAGCAACGCAGAAACAGGAACTTATGAACTTCCATTGCTAGATGGACGCAACTATATTGTTGATGTAAGAAATAATAAGTACTCCTTTGCAAGTTTTATGGTTGATTTGAGGGAAGACGAAAAAGTACTTGGCCCAGAGCTTATTGAACTTTTTGATGAAATAAACCTGCAACTTACAGTTTACGATAGCGAAACGTTCCGTCCACTTGAAGCTAAGGTTGAAGTTCAGGATGCTTCCGATAAAAGCAAAAGCTATAAGGGCGAAATGATTGCAGAAGGGCTGTATTCAATAACCCTGCCAATTGGAAAAAGCTACGTTGTTAAGGGTAGCTCTGCTGGTTTTGAGAGCAACCAATTCGATTTTAAGCTGGAGGGCGATGTTATCTTCTCACGTTTTGAAAGGAATATGGATTTAAAACCAGTACGTAAAACTTTTGAAATTACTGTTTCGGATTCTGAAACAGAGGAAGGCGTTGCTGCTGAGGTACTCATAACAAACCTCAGCCGCGACGAGGTAATTATTTTTAGCGCCGAAGATGTAAAGGATGGTAAAGTATCGGCAATGCTAAGAGAGGGCGATGAGTATGAATTCACTGTTCGGGGAGCCCAAGGATACTCCTTTTATAACCAAGTGGTTGACTTGAAAGAGGAAGAGTCGGGAGAGCTTAAAGCAGAGTTGGTATCACTTAAGGCAAAAACATCAATCAGGCTAAACAACATTAATTTTGACTCCAATTCAGCCGAGCTGTCCTCCGAATCATTTCCTGAACTTAACAGGGTGGTTGAACTAATCTTCGATAATCCAGACCTAACCCTTGAAATTTCTGCTCATACTGATAATGTGGGTAATGCAGGCTTCAATATGCTACTATCTGAACGCAGAGCGCAGTCAGTTGTAAACTACCTGCTAGAACATGGGGTGCCAGAGGACCAGATTGTTGCCAAAGGGTACGGATTAACTCAGCCCATGGTTCCAAACACATCTGATGAGAACAAAGCACTAAACCGAAGGGTTGAATTTAAAATTCTTGATGTTGAGGAGAAACAAGACGAAGAGAACCTTAGCTCATAAGTAAACCAACAGTAACCAGAAAATTTAAGAATATCACCATGACATCAACAGTAAATAAACTACGACTAGTCCTTTCTTGCATTTTTATAATAATTATACCTCAAACACTACTATCGCAAGATATTAAATATGACGATATTATTGAGGATCTGAACAATATGAATCCAAATCAACGCTACACCAGATTCTTCCAATACCAGAAACAGGATCCTCATTTTGCCAATACGTACATCCAACTTGGCGATGCATGCGAGAAAATTTTTCGTGATCTGGACCCATTGCGAGAGTTTAATCAGCTTGAGTTCTGGGCTAAAAATGCTATTCTTTACTACGGACTATACCCTGTTTATTTAAAATCAAGAGAGGTTCGCCGCAACAGGGATTTCTACGATAATTTTAAGATTGAAACTGAAAATCGAAGATTTGACGATGAAGATGTGATTAGATACACCCAGCAAAGAATAGAACGTTGTAATAATTACATCGATTCTGTAAGGTTGACTTACCTGGCACTAGAGAAATCTAAAGATCACTATAACAATTGCGTTAGAATTTTCAACGAAATTAACCAAAAATACGACAACCTTAATGAGAGCCTTTTACAAACAAACGATGAGTTTTTAGAGAAGATAAATGAACTAAACGCTGAATATGAGGCAACTATTGAACAATTTAAACAATATAAAAAGTTAATAGAAGAATTTCCCATTGGGAATTACCATCAGGAGTACGAATTAGCACCAATCCTTACCTTTAGGCTCGATGGGTTAACCAACAGCAACTTTCTGGATAACAATTTCACAATATGGAATTACGGGCAATGGATAAAAGATTTTAAAGAAACTTTCAATACCGATATCGCTACGATACGTAAGGAGATTAACTCTATTCAAAGAACATTCAACAATAATAAACGAAGATTATCACTTATCCCAAGCATAGATGAGGATGATTCTTTTGAATCTTACGATAATCTATTCCTGTATCGCTTGGGAAAATATGACAGCAACTCGCTTGTAAGAGAATTGTTTATTTACCTTAAAACTCGCCAAAATTATCTTGTTGCAAGAAAAATGCCCATTGCACTACCAACCGACAGTTCTTCCGAAATTATGAACAGGAAGTTACGCTATTATCACAGTTTAGTTGGGGAGGAAATGCAATCTGAAACAAAGCTCAATGAATTTAAAAATGCGATTTCGCCCGAGAAAATCATTCGGTTTAGCAATTTTTTTCAGGAGCAGTATAATGGGCAGAATGGGCTATTAAAATTTCACGAAACGGAGCAACAGTATCTAACTGAAACCCTCAACGAATCCTTCAACAACCTTAAAGCATACTTTCAAAACGAGACGGCTTATAGAAAAATGCTGGGTAGTGCAAGCGGTTCAAGAGGGGTTCAAGTTCCACTTTCGCCAGTGGATAGCGCAATGCTTAGCCAAGGTAATATAACCTATGTTACCCAGAATACAACCTTTGTACAAGGTGAGCCTTTATACGCATCGGGCTATATAAACCGTAGAGGCAGCAAACCGCTTGCTTTTTTAGCAAAAATTAGCCAGACCGATGATAAAAACTCGATAGATTGGATAAGGGAGGTTGGAGCGAAAGGACGGCAGTCTCTTCCCAGTGGCGATAAGGCAGATATTCATTTTGGATACGCTGATGGTTGCGCTACCATAGTATCGGGCCAAAATAACGAAGAATTTGAAAACACCTTAGTACAGCTCGATGCATCTGGCAAAGAAATTTTTTCTAAAAAAATAGAAAAT
>JAWLEY010000319.1:0-2549 GCA_041685855.1 Perlabentimonas sp.
TTACCGTTGAGAATTCAAGCAAAGAGCGGGCAGAGCGTATGCTCTCAGCAATCGACATAACGCTTGAGCAGGTTGGCAACGAGGTTAGAGGCATAACTAAAGTTGACGAGAGGTTGATGAAATCGGCCAGCAGCTTGTTTAATATAGGTTCATCCTCTAAAGAAATTAATATTGATTACACCGTAAAAATGCCTAAGCACCTTGATGTTAACCTGAAGAATAAGTACGGTGACATGTTTATTGATGAGCTAACGGGTCATACAGAAATCAATTTAAAGTACGGAAATCTTAAGGCAAACAGAATTATTTACGGAAGTAACGACCCGCTTAGCATGTTAACGCTGGGGTATGGTAACGCATCAATTGATGAGGTAGATTGGATGCGGTTTGATATAAAGTACGCCAATGTTGATGTTGTTAAGGGGAAAGCCCTGGTTGTGCTCAGTAAATATTCAAAAGTTTCTGTAAGTAAGGTAAGCTCCCTGGTGGTTGACTCAAAGTACGATACTTACACAATTGGAACAATTGCTAATATAGTAGGAGAGAGCGGCTACACAACCTATCGTATTAACAAGTTGGGAAAGAAACTCGATATTAAAAGCCGCTATGGCGATGTACGTGTTGAAGAGGTAGAAAATAGTTTTGAGTCTATAGCATTTGAAGGTAGTTACGCTAGTATTTATGCACCTATAAACTCATCCGTTTCATATAAAATTGATGGCAAAGCATCGTATGGAGGCTTAAACTACCATTCGCCTGCAAAGGTTAATAGGGTAGAGCGTACAAACAGTCTATCTGTAAATGGTACGGTAGGTGAAAAAGAGAGCCCAAAAGCATCGGTTAAAGTTAGTGTTAAGTATGGTAGCGCACGGTTAAAATAATCCTAATACATAATCTCTTTCAAAGCCCGTTTGGTTCTTTAATCAAGCGGGCTTTTGCTATGTAGGTTAACGATAATACTTTTTCTTGATAGTATGCATTGGTCCTAATTATTTTATCCATAAATGCTGGGTATAGGGTTAAACCCAATGTGGGTTAATGGCATCCAAAGATTAATAAATTTCAGTGCAAAGAACCTTTCTTAGCATTTTTTTTCACATAAAATTATAGTTTATCATGAGAAAATCTATTCTGATTATTTCCATTCTAATGTTTTGTTACGGGTTTGTCAGCGCCCAAAATACCCCAGTTAAGGAGGCAAACTATGAGCTGGCTTCAAGGTTTTCAACAAAAAGGCTTAAAAACATGGTTTTCAGCACCTCTGTTGATGCCCATTGGTTAAAGAACAGTGAGCGTTTTTGGTACACGTATGAAACCAGTCAGGGAAAAACTTTTTATATAGTTAATCCTGCTAAGCGCACGCAGAAGCCAATTTTCGATAATGTAAAAATGGCAGCGGATGTGTCGAGACTTACTGGCGACCCTTTTGATGCTCAGAATCTTCCTATAAAGGAGTTGAAATTCTTAGATGATGAGAATCGTATTCAGTTCGAGATACAAAGTATTCTTATTGATGAGGAGGAGGATGATATTGATGAGGATGATATGACCGAGGAGCAGGGGAAAAAGAAGAAAGACAAGAAAGAAAAACCGGATAAAAAGACTTGGTATTTTGAGTATAATATTAGTACAGGCCAGCTTAAAATGTTGGAAGATTTTGAAAAGCCGGAGGACAAACCTCGCTGGGCAAATATTTCGCCCGATGGCGAGAGGGTGGTTTTTGGACGAAACCACAACCTGTACTGGATGGATAAGGAGAATTACCAGAAAGCGCTGGAAGACGAGGAGGACTCAACCATTGTTGAGCATCAGTTAACCTGGGATGGTGAGGAGCATTACAGTTACGCTTATGACCGTAGAGGGGAAGATAACGTTGAGAAGGAGGAGAACAAGGATAAAAGAAAACCTGCGTATGTACTATGGTCGCCCAATTCTGAAAGGTTTGCATTAACCAGAAGCGATTTACGGGACGTGAAGGATTTGTGGGTTATTAAATCACTCTCAAACCCTCGACCTACCCTTGAAACCTATAAGTACCATATGCCTGGTGAGAAGGAGGCTCCCGAAGAAGAACTTTTGGTTGTAAACTTTACAGACTCTATCCCTGTTAAAGTTGATGTGGATGAGTTTCCAGACCAATCTATATCGTTGCTTTCAAAGCCAAGGCTGCAGAAAGAGCGCGATGAGGACTATGTTGCCCGCCAATGGTTATCCGACACTCCCGATAAGTTTTACTTTACCCGAACCTCTCGCGATTTAAAACGCATCGATATCTGTCAGGCAAATCCATTTACAGGTGAGGTTAAGGTACTAATAGAGGAGCGATTAAATATTTATGTTGAAACACGCTCGCTGGGCCTTGTAAATAACGGGGAGGAGCTAATCCATTGGTCGGAGCGCGATGGATGGGCGCATTTTTACCTGTACGATTCCGAGGGCAACCTTAAGAATCAGATTACCTCTGGGCCATTTCACAGCCACAGGATTGTTGGAATTGATGATGACAATAGAGTGTTATACTTTACCGCTCATGGCATGCAACCTGATGA
>JAWLEY010000087.1:0-10963 GCA_041685855.1 Perlabentimonas sp.
ATAAAATAATAAAAGAATAGTCCTTTCATTCAGGCTGGCACTTTGTTGGGTTGTTCAAATTTAATGGCATACTCAAAACCTGCGAAGTGCCAGCCTGTTAACTAATCTTATTTGCCGACACATAAATATAAATCTTTACCACTTAATTCCCTTGGGAATAATCCAGTAAAAAAAATTGAACCTTTTTGCATCGTATGCGTTTATGTGTATAAATACATTTATTAATTTTAAAGACATTTTTTAATGGAGCTAAAAATCACATTTCAAGGTAGTAAGCAGGTAATTGCACATGCAGGAGATCATCAAATATTAACAGACCAGCCCATACATGCTGGTGGTGACGATAAGGGGCCTGCTCCTTTCTCTTTATTCTTAGCCTCAATTGGAACTTGCGCAGGAATATACGTTAAGTCATTCTGCGACCAAAGGGGAATACCAACTGATGGGATAACATTAATTCAAAAGCATAGCTTTAACCCCTCAACTCATATGATTGATGCTATAAACCTTGAGATTTCTGTACCAGAATCGTTTCCCGAGAAGTATCACGATGCGTTAATTAAGGTTGCTGATCAATGTGCAGTGAAGAAGCATCTGCAAAACCCTCCAGATATTAGGGTTTATACCGAGGTTGCTGAAAGTTAAATTACAAGAATCGATAGCAAAATAAAAAGTATTAATATAAAAAAAGCTGGGCTTTACCCCAGCTTTTCTTTTAATATTTAAACTATGATTTCTTTGAAGATGAGCCTGAACTACCTGCTTTTTTTGCCGTAGTTTTTTTTGCTGCTGGTTTCTTTACCGTTTCGCTCTGCTTAGTTTTCTTAGGTTGGGCCTTTTTGGCTGCGGGCTTCTCCTTGCTCTCAGCCTTGGGAGCCTCCTCCTTTTCAGCATTCTTATCGGTTTCTTCTGCTGGCTTTTCCTCCTCTTCTTCTTTAAAATCGAGAATACCTAAACTTTGCAACTGATTGTACCAAGATACCACCTTCTTAATATCAGAGACATAAACCCTATCAACGTCATAATCTGGTAGAATCTCAAGAAAAAAATCTTTAAGCTCATTACTGCCAGATTTGGGAGAAATTGTTGGCTGACCATTCTCGCGTTCCTTTATTAACTCCAGCACTTCGCTTAAAGGTTTCTCACCATCGTTAGTAAAGATAGCAATATCAGAAAGGGCGCTAACTTTTGCCGATGCAGATACATGTGAACGTTTTCCATCAATTAACGATTCAACAATAATTCCATTTCGCCCTTGCGAAACAAATTTATACAATCCGGGTTGTCCGGAAATTGCCATGTAATCTTTCAATGCCATATACTATGGATTTAAAATTTAGTTTGCAAAGATAAAAATTTGGTAACAATAATACACTTTAAATAAAAAAACGTTACGCACAAATAATAATTATGTTGCTATATAAACCCTCGGTCCTTCTTGATCTTCTCGTAGGCCTCGTTCACCTTTTGAAACTTCTCTTCTGCGCCTTTTCGTATATCCTCTCCTAAATAGCTCACCTTATCGGGATGATACTTAAGTGCCATTTTTCGGTAAGCTTTTTTAATTTCATCATTGGTTGCAGATGGGGTTACCTCAAGAACCTTGTAACATGCCTCAATGTTATCAACAAACATTGAACGTATGGAATTAAAATCGGCATTTGAAACTCCCATCCACGTTGCTATATTGGTAATAACACTTTGCTCGTTTGGATGTACAACGCCATCGGCATTCGCTATACCAAAGAGGAAGTGTAACAGTTGCAAACGCGATGGATAATCCATGTTGCTGCGAATCTGGTAGCTTACATCTTTTAGGGGCACATCCTTTTTAAGGATATCGCGCAGGAGCATAAGCGCCTCATTGGCAGCATCTTTACCAAAGTTCTTAAGGAAGTACTGCTTAACGTAATCAAGTTCCGATTTAACCACCTTGCCATCGGCACGCATAACCTCTGCTACTAGTACCAGAAGGCTAACAAGAAAACTATTGCGGCTTGGTTGTGCTTGACCCGAATAAACTGCAATATTGTCTGAACTATCGAGTACTGAACCTATGGCGAAACCAATGATACCTCCTATTGGGCCTAGTATTGCCCAACCTAATCCTCCGCCAATCCACTTTCCATATTTTGCCATCTATTTATTCGCTGTTATTTATGAAATTTCCAATTTATGTAAATGCTTTATTAACTTTACTACCTGAGGAACTAGAAGTTCCTGTTGGCTATTTTTGATTACAAAATCGCTTCTCTCCAGCAGCTCGTCCTGGCTAATCTGATTTTCCATACGTTCCATAACCTGCTCTTTGGTAACTCCATCGCGCTCCGATACCCTACTTATTCTTAAATCCTCTGGCGCCCATATGGCAACAACCTTATCTACGGTTTTGTATGCACCACTTTCGAATAGAATTGCGGCTTCCTTAAATATTAATGGGCTTTTACTGTTATTCTCAACCCACTTTTCAAAATCATCAGCAACGGCAGGATGTACAATGCTATTAAGTTTCTGCAATAAATCAGCATTATTAAACACAACACCTGCCAACTTTTTCCTATCCAAGGAATTTTGGGTGTATATATTACTCCCAAAGAGTTGCTTCACTTTAAGTATTACTTCCGAATTGGTATTAACAATACGTTTAGCCTCAATATCAGCATGATAAACGGGATAACCCATAGCACTAATTACTTTACATACCATGGTTTTCCCACTGCCAATACCCCCAGTAACTCCAATTTTAATCATACTACTGATGCTCTATAAAGTACTCAACATGTCTAGGCTCAAAATCAAGATTATCAACAATATATTTTTCTCCCTTCACTTGTACACGCAGCCTATTATCCATGGAGTTTTCTACTTGTAAAAAATCTACGTAGGCTTCCACATACATATCACTAACAGTTCTGTACTTACTTAAAACCACGTTACATTTTACATTAACCATTCTGGGCAGTAAAATTAGACTAAGCGTATCGGGGAGATTCCTAATTGCAATGGGTTTAGAGAAAGAGGCTTCGGTAAATTTCTCAGAAGGTATTGTAATATTAACATTACGCTTTGATAGGCTTACTTGATCTATTCTGACAATCTCCGAGGTTAAAGTTTGTTTGCTGGTGATATTATCCACATCCAGCTCTTTAGTTGACACAGAGTTTATGGTATCAACAATGGAGTTTGGTCCACTAATTATAATACTATCAGGATTAACGGTGACTGGCCCTGCAAGCATGTACTGTGGTTCAAAAGAATATGTTAATTGAGGAACTACCTTTACCTTTTTTTCTTTTAGCTCTGCAAACTCAAAATGAAGTTGATCGGGTATTATTCTATCAAGCTGCAACTCGGTTTTTAGCTGGGAGGTAACAGTGCTTTGTGCCCGGGAGGTTAAGAGGTAGAATTTATTCTCTGAGCCATCCATCCTCTCTAAGGGAAGGCGATTTAGGTCAATTTTAATGGGTGTTAAACGCGAGGCTAACCAGTACCTTAGGAGCGTATAACCGTGACCACGAACATTAAGAATAATTTCTTCAGGCACATCGCCTACAATCACTTTGCCCCTTGGTGTGTTTTCTAGTTCAAGAGGAAAAGTTACTTCGGTAGTGTACTCGTAACTTAATTTATTTAGATACCATAGGATGGTTGCTACAACCAGAAAGAAAGAGAAAATGGCCAGCCTTACTTTAAGATTAGCTCGCTGCCTTGAAAATACCTGTCCAAACTGTTTTAATAAGTCGGTATCCATGCTATGCCTCTTCCTTGATTAGTAAAAACAACAAAGTCCAAAATTATCCATTTTGGACAAATTGGACTTTGTAAAGTTAACAAAATACTATTTCTGCTGCAAATCGGAAGAATCGCGAAGCACTGTACTCTTAATTACCTTAATACGCACGTTGTCAGAAATCTCAACAACAAGGTGATCATCTTTAACATCAGTAACCTTACCAAAAACGCCACCAGCTACAATTACCTTATCGCCTTTTTCAAGTGATTGTTGAAATTTACGCAGCTCTTTTTGGCGTTTCATCTGTGGCCTAATCATAAACATGTAGAAAACCACAATTATTAACGCTAGCATAATGAATGACATGTATGGATTATTGCCAGCTGCTGCTTCTAGAATTACAAAAAGTGTGTTAGTCATAATATTCCTGTTTAATTGTTTAAAAAAATCTTATTTATTTATTAATAGTTACGATACAACATTCGCTTTAATTGAAACAGAACGCTTTGATGTTTCTGCATTTGAGACGATGGTTACGTTCTTGTACTGTGAACCATGCCACCCTCTGGTATTAAAAACTACTTCGACACTAGCTTCCTGATTAGGTTTAAGCACCTTTCTTGTTAACTTTGTTGTGGTACATCCGCAACCGGCAATTACATCGCTAATAATTAGGGGGATATTCCCGGTATTGGTAAAAGTGAACGTGTACGAAAGCACCTCGCCATGCTTAACCTTACCAAAGTCGTAAAAATCTTCCTCAAAACTAATGGCCGCATGCTTCTCTCTACCATCGTCAATATACTCCTCCATGGTACTATCCTGGTTACTCTCAGTGTTCTCGGAACCACAAGAATAGCCAATAAAAAAAGATACTAACATTACAGTAATTAACCTACGCTTCATGTCTAGTAATAAGTTATAATTTAATCACCGTTTTCACCAACTAACCCTCGCCCTTGCTTATTAATAAGGTTATCCTTACGTAGCGAGGCTATTATCTTATCGAGCACTCCATTTATAAATACGCTACTTTGATCGGTGCTGTAATATTTACTAATCTCAATATACTCATTGAAGCTAACCTTAACAGGAACAGAGGGAAACTCTGTAATTTCGGTAAGAGCCATCTCCATAATGAGAATATCCATACCAGCAATCCTATCAATATCCCAGTTTTTAGTATAGCTATCAATAACCTTCACATTCTCCTCATGCTTTACTACAACTTTTCTAAGTAATTTTTTTGCAAAATCTTCATCCTCCTCATTCTTGTACATGGGGAAAACTGGAGTAGATTCAGGCTGGTCCTCCTTAAACTTTTTAAGTGTTTTCACCACCATGCCAATCATAAAGTCTACATCGTCGTTCCAGTATATGCTTTGCTCTTCGAGGCATTGTTCAAAATCTTCAAAATCGATAAGCTCCTTACTTAGTATATTTATCAACACTTGCCTATGCTCCTGAAAGGTGCATGTTTCAGCCTCCATATACTGATTATAATAATCGGATGCTGAGATTTTCTGATAAAACTTTTTAATAAGCTCAGGGTAGTTTACCCAACTAAGCTTATTGTATGCTAAATGCTCAGAAATACTCTCGTTCTCTGCAAGCAGTTTTAATAATGGGTTATCAACAAACCGAGTATTGGGGTTTAAATCTAGTTGACTTGGCATAAGTTTATTGCGTGCCATGTCAATTTTTTTCTCTGCATAATCTCGTATATCAAGCAAGAGTAAAAAAAGGTAGTGGTATAAATCGTAGCCCTTCCTTATACTATGCAGTAACTCCTTTTCTGCTTTTCCTAGAGAATCATTATCGCCTCTAAAGAAAGCAAACAATATGTGAAGGGTCTTAATTCTTAGTAATCTTCTACTTATCATTGTAAGAACGTGGCAAAAAATAGTTTTAATTGAACTGCAAATATACACCCAAATTTTTCATTAAAAAATAATAACCCAATAAACTATCATTAACTAAAACTAAAGAAGCAAGGGTGATAATGCATAAGTACCATTAAGTATCTTAACAACATGAGAGAATCGGTTCTGCTATGAAAATTCTGGTGTACTTCAACACAAAAACCGCAATGCTTTTTGTCTATTCCCTTAAACGGTGATGCTAAACCTGGTTAATTTGCTGAGTACGCTTGTAGGCTTAAACCTTTAGGTACATTTTTCACAAATTATATTATGACCGTAAGTCATTTTGATATCATTATAGATTATCGTAAAATATTTTTTTTGATTTTAACACATAAAAACATGGTAATGAAAATATTTTTATAATTTTGGACGGGATATTTAACAGTGTTGAATCAAATAAAATTTTGTTGAAATGATGGATGAACTTAATAATCAAAATGGTTCAGGAAGAAAAGAGCGTGATGATATTTTTTCGAAGGTTGTAAGAGCTGGTAAAAGAACCTATTTTTTCGATGTAAAAGCCACACGTCAGGATGATTACTACCTTACCATTACTGAGAGTAAGAAGAAGTTTGGGCAAGAAGGGAAATTCTATTTTGAGAAGCATAAAATCTTTCTGTATAAAGAAGATTTCGACAAATTTGCCGAGGGCTTAAGCGAAACAGTGGACTACATTAAGAGGAACAAGCAGATGGACACTCCAGAGGAGAAGCACGAGAACGAGCCAGAGAATGTGGAAAACATGCAGAATGAGCTTTCGAATATTAGTTTCGATGACCTTGAAGAAAAATAAACAATCCTCAGAAATAGTAAACCCCGGCAAAATAAATTGTCGGGGTTTTTTATTGTGTACTATTCTACTCCTCCTCGTCTAATAAAATTTGGTCTTCAGGTGGCTTATTTACAATATCATAAACCTCCTGCTCGGACATTACTTTCACGTTGGTTATTAAAAAACTATCGCGAATGAAACGCCCTAAGGAATTGCACTCATCTATTGCATTCTTAAAGGGCTGCCTTACATGAACGCTAAGGGGAACTAACGCAACTATAGATGCGTAATTATTGTTAAAACTTAACTCCTCAATCTCCGAATCGTGATTTTTTAACGACAATTTAAGTTCACTCTCAATAAGTTTCTTTTGCGTTGAAGTAAAGGGCTCCTCTTTTTCAGGAATAAAAGCAACAAAGTAACGTAGTTTACTACCGCTACCTCCCAGACCTGTTGAAATAAAAATTTGCTGCTCATCAAGCAACTTACTTTCAAGAAGCATCCTACACTCCTGCAGGGCCATTTGAGCCCACTCCTTAAGCTCACCGGGAGCATCCTCAACAAATCTTTCAATAATCCTATAGGCTTCGGGCCTATCTATTGAAGCTAGGTTAACAAGTAGTTCCTTCTTACTATGAGTGTCAATATCATCTGAATAAAGCGTGGGAGCTTTATCCAAAATCTCGTCAAAATTATTATTAGCCGGATGGCTTTTAGTGAACTCAAAGTATTCCATCTGCACTTTTACATCAACCTGATGCTCAAGCACACTAAAACTGACACTTTTACTTCCAAGTATCTCCCTAATCCTATCTAATATGTTATCGTCACCTTCCAACATCATTCCTCCATAAAACACTTTTGCTTCTTGGCTGTTAAAGTAATACAATTTATTCTACAAACTAAGTTCAATTATTAAAAAATACCAACTAATTGGGATGTTAACATTAGTTAAAAGATATTAAGTTTGCATCCCGAAGTTTTTTATTACAAAGCAATACTAACCCAATCTTTCAATATATAATGCTGCTAAGCGAACTACAGAATGGCGAATTTGGAATTATCTCGAAAGTGCGAGGAAGGGGAGCCTTTCGCAAGCGCATAATTGAGATGGGTTTTATACGTGGAAAAAAGGTTACCGTAATAAAAAACGCACCATTAAAAGACCCTATTGAGTACACCATAATGGGTTATGAGGTGTCGCTCCGACGAAGCGAAGCCAACCTAATTGAGGTTGTTACACCTGATGAGGCTGTAAACCTAGCTAAATCAACTTTCAATGGGGTGCATAGCACTACCACCCATCCTAACTTGTTGGAAAAGGGAGCAAAAGAGGGAAGTAAGATTGTTAATGTAGCTCTGGTTGGAAACCCAAATTCGGGTAAAACAACCCTTTTTAATATTGCCTCAGGTGCTCGTGAACACGTTGGAAACTATAGCGGTGTAACGGTTGACTCAAAGCAGGCTCGTTTTAAGCACAAAGGATACACCTTTAATATTACTGACCTGCCTGGCACCTACTCGCTTAGCGCATATACACCAGAGGAACTATATGTAAGACGATTTATTCATGAGCAGAAACCTGATGTGGTTATTAATGTGGTTGATGCATCGAACCTTGAACGCAACCTTTACCTAACCACCCAACTTATTGACATGGATATTAAGGTGGTACTGGCGCTTAACATGTACGATGAGTTGGAAAGGTCTGGCGATACATTCAACTACAAGGATATGGGACGAATGATTGGTATTCCTATGGTACCAACCGTGAGTTCTAAGGGTAAAGGCATTTCAGAACTTTTTGATACAATAATTAATGTTTATGCCGATAAGGATAAAACCCTCCGCCATGTTCATATTAATTATGGGGACCCTATTGAACGCTCCATTGAAGCAATTCAAGAGCCCATTAAGAATCAGGATAACAAGAATATAAACATTCACTACTCATCCCGATACCTGTCTATTAAATTATTAGAGAAAGATAAGCAGGCACATAAGATTTTAAGCAGTTCAAATGCCTCCCAAAAAATAAGCGCCATAGCTCACGAGCAGATAGAAGAACTGGAAGATATTTACAAAGAGGATTCCGAAACGCTTATTACCGATTCAAAATACGGTTTTATTGCAGGAGCCTTAAAAGAAACCTACACGGAAAATACTCATAAAAAAAGACAGAACACTCAGGTTATTGATTCAATAATAACTCACAAGATTTTTGGTTTTCCAATCTTCCTGCTATTTATGTGGTTCAGCTTTTTCACCACATTTAAATTGGGCGCCTACCCAATGGATTGGATAGAGCAAGGCGTTGGCTTGCTTAATACTTTTCTGATTGAAACGTTCCCTGATGGCGCTTTCAAAGATTTAGTAACGGGAGGCATAATAAATGGAGTTGGAAGTGTAATAGTATTTCTACCTAACATTTTGCTTCTTTTCTTCTTCCTTTCATTACTGGAGGATACTGGATACATGGCCCGAGCTGTTTTTATTATGGATAAGCTTATGCATAAAATTGGGTTGCACGGTAAATCCTTTATTCCTCTCGTAATGGGCTTTGGCTGTAACGTTCCAGCCATTATGGCAACCCGCACCATTGAAAACAAGAACAACAGGCTGGTAACCATGCTAATAAACCCATTTATGTCGTGCAGTGCAAGGCTACCCGTTTATATTCTTATACTTGGTGCATTCTTCCCCAATAATGCAGGCACACTTCTGTTCTTAATATACCTAATAGGTATAGGCATGGCCATTTTAATGTCAATTATTTTAAAGAAAACCTTTTTTAAAGGCGATGACATACCTTTTGTAATGGAGCTCCCACCGTACAGAATACCAACAGTGAAAGCTACTATAAGGCACATGTGGTTTAAGGCATCCCAATACCTTAAAAAAATGGGAGGCGTTATACTGGTTGCCGTAATAATTATTTGGGCATTAGAATACTACCCCAAAGATGTAGATTTTTCACAAGATTATGACAAACGAATTGAATCAGTTCAAGAACAATACACCAATATTTCAGAAAGCAGCACAAACCAAAATAATCTTGATAGCTTAAGTGAGGAAAAAAGTAAGCAGATTTCTGAACTAGAGTCAAAAAAAATTGCCGAAAGGCAAGCAAACTCATATCTTGGAAGAATTGGGAAATTTATTGAACCTGCCATAGCACCTTTAGGATTTGATTGGAAAATGGGAGTAAGTTTGCTTTCGGGGGTTGCTGCAAAAGAAATTGTAGTTAGCACCTTGGGAGTTCTTGTTCAGGCAGATGAATCGTCCGACGAAACCAATCAATCACTCACAAGTAAGTTGAAAAACGAGACATTTACTGAGGGGCCAAAGAAAGGCGAAAGGGTTTACACACCTTTAAGCGCCTTCTCGTTCCTTCTGTTTATTCTTATTTACTTCCCCTGCGTGGCTGTTATTGCTGCCATTAGGAAAGAGTCAGGTAGCTGGAAGTGGGCAGCCTTCACCATCTTTTATACTACCTCTTTGGCATGGATAGTCTCATTCCTGTTTTATCAAATAGGCAGCTTGTTTGTTTAAAAGCATCTTTTTCATTATAACTATTCCCAAAATATTCATATTACCAATTTATAAAACTACTACATTTGCTGCTTCATTCTTAATACATAAAAACAAATAATTAATGAAGCAAAATTTGATTTGTAAGCCTGTGGCATGTTTCCGTAGGTGGGAAAACAAATCGTACAGCGTTTTTACCAGTTTAAAAGCTACGGTGAAAATTGGCATTATTTCAGCAAGATACTTAATGCTAGCAACACCAGCGCTTACTTTCGCACAGCAACCCGACACTGTTGCTATTGGTAAAAACATTGATATGGACGAGGTTGTTATAAGTTCCCCTATGGCTGCATCTACCTACTCAGAGGTAACACGGGCAGTAACAGTAATCACTAATGATGAGTTCTCGCAGCTACCAGTAACCACACTACAAGAGCTGCTTGAGAATGTACCAAGTGTTGACATTCGGAATAGAGGCGGACATGGTGTTCAAGCCGATTTAATGATTCGGGGCGGCTCATTCGACCAAGTTTTAATTCTCCTCAACGGTATTAACATAACCGACCCCCAAACAGGACACCACAACCTAAACATCCCCATCGATTTAGAATCAATTGAACGTATTGAGATACTTCAAGGGCCAGGAGCCAGAGTTTACGGACCAGGAACCTATAGCGGAGCAATTAATATAATTACTGCTCCCAAGAAAAAAAACTATGCGCGGTTATCAGCAAAAGCGGGTGAAAATGGCTTGCTAAAAAGTAGCGCATCGGCTGCTATAGAAGAGAATAAGACCAATCTATTTGTTGCTGCATCAACAGCAAAATCGGATGGTTACATTAGCAATACAGATTTTAATACATACAATCTTTTTGCACATGCTAATGTTGCTGGCAATAATAGCTCGCTAAATATTCAAACAGGATATAAAGACAAAGCTTTTGGTGCGCAAAGTTTCTACACACCTAAATTCCCTGAGCAATTCGAAAAAACAGGGACGCT
>JAWLEY010000088.1:0-10871 GCA_041685855.1 Perlabentimonas sp.
GACGGTTTAGCAGTACGTGTTCCTGTGCCAACAGGCTCACTTGTTGACCTTGTTGCAGTTTTAAAGAAGGAAACAACTAAGGAAGAGATTAATGCTGCTGTTAAGAAAGCTGCTGAAGGGCCAATGAAGGGAATTCTTGAGTATACTGAGGATCCACTAGTATCAGTTGACATAATTCACAACTCGCACAGTTCCATTTTCGATGCTTCTGCAACAATGGTTAACGGTAAAACCGTTAAGGTACTTGCATGGTACGATAATGAGTGGGGATACTCTTGTCGTGTTGTTGATTTAGTTTCAAGACTTTTTTAAGTAGTTGATAATTTATATTTAAATAGAAAGAGCGACCTGCTAATTGGGTCGCTCTTTCTATTTAAAATTCTTTTACTTGCTTAACGCACCGTAGGCATAACTAATACATGCCACCGCCAACAAACTCTTCAACGCTTGGTTCTTGAATCTTTCCAACATTTTTAAGCATTTCCTCAAGTTCGCGGCTCTCCTTTTCTACCAGTTCATTTTGGTTTTTGGCTATACCGTTTTCGTAATGAATTACATTCATCTCTTCCCCATCAGGTGATAGGACTTTCCATGTGCCATCTTTAAGCCCAGCATCATAAGTGCCCTCTAAACGAACATTTCCCTCAAAGTAGTACGTTCTGACAGGTCCGTGCTCAACCCCTTTACTATAAAAGATTAACGATTTTTTAGTACCATCCCGAAAGTACTGAATTGTTGAGCCATCCTTTTTATCATTACGCCAGGAAACCTTCTCAAATCTCTCTCCACTTGGGTAGTATGTAATAAAATCGCCATGTTTTTCACCTTCTTTAAACTCCTCAGTGAAAACAACTCTGCCTTTAGCATTGAAGTAGTTCCATACGCCATGTTTTTTTGTTTTATAATACTTCCCTTCAGCAACTTTCCTTCCTTGAGTACTATAGAGAACGGCGTTTGCTGTATCACCACATTCAGTAAAAACCATACGGGCATTAACCAATCCATTTTCATGGTACCTAACAAATTCACCCCTGGGTTTATTATTCTTAAAGAAGCCTTCGTAAGCTTTTTTGCCGTTAGGGTAGTACTTTTTCCAAAAACCCTGCTTCCTTTCAAGATGGTCAACCTGATTAAAAACAGTATCGCTGGCTTCCTCAGTTTGAGAAAAAGCGTTTATTGTAAAAAAGAGTACGAGTGTAAAAGAGAGAATCAGTTTCATGCTAAACCAAGAATTTTGATATAAAATATTAATTTGTACCTAGATAAACTAACGAGTATCATTAACATTCAATTGTGTTGTAAAGCTATTCGCTTTTAATTTTTTTAATCAACTGCTCAAGCTCTGGTGTTTTGGTCATCCAGAATACTAGCGTTTCACCAAAAACATGGTCGCCTTGCTTTTGCTCTACTACAACTGGAATTAAACTCTCGAACGATTGCCACTTTAAGGCTTCCTCTTCGCTTCTAGCATGATTGCCAGATATCATATACATTGCACGCTGAACTGTATCCATTGTTGTAATATAACGAGGATAGAAACCGTGGGTGGTTTGTTGTATTGTTGCAGAGTTGCCTTTGTACTTTTTCCCACTTACAACTAAATCCAGGGTACCAACCTCGCCCATATTGTTATTATACATTATTGATGTATCTTTTATGAATACACCGAGCTGCTGAAGCTGTTCCGCCGATAAATGGACAAACCCTATTCTGGTAGAATCCTCTTTGCCAGGCTGTTTCTCTTCATTGTTTTGGTTGGGTGAGCAGCTAATAACAAATATTACTGCAAGTATAAGACTGCACCTTAGGATTTTAACAAGCATAGTTGTGTTTTTTTGTTTGTTTGTGATGTTGTTAAAGTATCTTTCCTTTCTGTCAAAGAAACAATAATTCTGTAAACTGAATATAGAAAAGAATCATCATTTTATGCTTTCGTATCAAGCAGTTTCATTATTTAATGATAAGATTGCCTTACCCTTATGCAGCCAATTTTACTTCAAATAACAGTAAAACCTACTAAAAGAGCCTTTTTACTTATGATTCTCAATCCATTTCATTATATTTTGTTCAATACGCTCATGCACATTCTCGGCTGATGCTTTCTTGAATTTTTCACCAGTAATGCTCTCGTAAAGCTCAATGTACCTATTGCTAATACCTTCAACAATATCATCGGTCATTTCAGGGATTTGTTGGCCCTCTTCTCCCATAAATTCGCTATCAATTAACCATTCCCTAACAAATTCTTTTGAAAGCTGATGCTGTGCTTCACCTTTGTCAAAACGCTGCTGATACCCGTCCAAGTAAAAATAACGAGAGGAGTCAGGTGTGTGAACCTCATCGATAAGATATATTTTGCCATCCTTTTTCCCAAACTCGTACTTGGTATCAACTAGTATAAGACCTTTTTCGTTGGCAACCTTTGAGCCGTGCTCAAATAGTTTATATGTGTACTCTTCCAGCATAGCGTAGTCTTGTTCAGATACAAGTCCGCTAGTTATTATCTCTTCTTTTGATATGTTCTCGTCGTGGGCACCTTGCTCTGCTTTTGTTGTTGGTGTAATAATTGCCTTTGGAAAGGCCTGATGCTCTTTCATATCATTGGGTATTTGCACTCCACAAATTTCTCTGGCACCTTTTTTATACTCACGCCACGAACTTCCGGTTAAGTATCCACGAATAATCATCTCAACAGGGAAAGGTTCGCATTTATGGCCAACGGTAACCATTGGGTCGGGCGTTGCAATTTTCCAGTTAGGTACAATATGGCTGGTTTCATCTAAAAACTTTGCGGCTATTTGGTTCAGCACCTGACCTTTATACGGAATCCCTTTGGGTAGAACCACATCAAAAGCTGAAATCCTATCGGATACAACCATAACCAGTATGTCGTTGGCTAAAGAGTAAACATCTCGTACTTTACCCTGGTAGAAACTTTCTTGTTCGGGAAACATGAAATTAGTTTTTACAACTGCTTTGCTCATGGTTAATTGTTTTTAGTTACTATTTGAATTATTCTCATTTGATTTCTCTTTGTCCTTTGTATGATTCTCGAAGGCACGTACAATGTATTTTACCAGCTTATGCCTAATTATATCACGAGCATCAAAATAGATAACTGATAATCCAGGAACTTTTTTCAAAAGATTTATAGTAGGAACCAGCCCTGAATCATTCTTATGAGGGAGGTCAATCTGGGTAATATCACCCGTAACAATAAATTTTGCATTATTCCCCATACGAGTTAAGAACATTTTCATTTGGTTGATGCTGGTGTTTTGAGCCTCATCAAGTATAACAAATGCGTTGTCGAGTGTTCTACCCCTCATGTAGGCTAATGGCGCTATCTGTACAACGCCATCCTCCATATACTCATTTAGCTTTCGTGCGGGAATCATATCATTCAACGCATCGTAAAGCGGCTGGAGGTAGGGGTCAAGCTTCTCTTTCAAATCGCCAGGTAAGAAACCTAGCCTTTCGCCTGCCTCTACAGCAGGGCGGGTAAGAATAATGCGTTTTACCTCCTTATTTTTAAGTGCACGAACAGCTAAGGCAATGGATGTGTATGTTTTGCCTGAACCTGCAGGGCCAATGGCAAAAAGCAAATCGCTCTTCTGATATTTTTCTACCAATTGCTGCTGATTAACGGTTCGTGCTTTAATAATTCTTCCTTGATTTCCATAGACAAGCACATCGCCTAAATCTTCCTGTGTTTGTGAGAGCGTTTCGTCGGTTTCGTTCAGAAAATCCTTTACGTTATCCTCAGTTAGCTTGTTATACTTCCTGTAAAAGTTAATCATGTTAAGTAGCTTGTTCTCAAAAGAAAGTATGTCTTTCTCTTCGCCAAGAACCTTTATTTCCTCACCACGAGCAATTATTTTCAACTTAGGGTAATGGGATGTTATTAGGTTGAAATTTGAGTTGTTCACTCCAAAAAGAGCAAGGGGGTCAATCCCCTCAATTAGAATTGTTCTTTCAATCATTTAGTATCCTTCAAGTAATTTTTGTAAAAGATGTTTTTTACATAGCAAATGCAAAGTTAGAAAATTTACGCATCCGTTAAGAAAATGATTGTATGAAAACATTTTGATTCTATATAATTTCGCACCATGCAATATTTTACCCAAATTTGCTAATAATTTAGAGGCATGAGCAAATCGGATATTAAATCAACAATAGCAACTCTTATAACCGACTGGGGACAACACGATTATTATTGTGGTATGCTCAAGGGACGTATTGTGTCAGCATGCCCGAATATTCAAATTGTTGATATCTCACACAGTATTCCCAGTTTTAACATTCATCATGCAGCATTTGTACTTAAGCATAGTTATTACAACTTCCCTAAAGGAACAATACATGTAGTAATGGTAAATAGCGAGGAGTCGGAGCATTCCCGCCTTCTTTTGCTTGAGGAGCAAGGGCATTTTTTTATTTTGCCTGATAACGGAATGCTTGGCCTCCTATTTAATACAGAGCCCGAAAATATTTATCAGGCAAAGTATAATGAAGTAGGAAGTTTTGCCTCGTTGGATGGTTTCTTGGATATTATTAAAAAAATATATGATGGTGAGCCCATTCATGCCATTGGCCAAAAAACGGACGAGTATAGCCAGAAGATTGCCCTAAGGGCAACAATTGACGACTCGGTAATAAACGGCAGTATTATTTACGTTGATTCGTATAGGAATGTAATTACCAATATCTCCAAGAGTTTGTTCGATCGTATTGGTAACAATAGAAACTTTAAAATATACGTGCAGAGCAAGTACAATATGATTAGTAAAATTTCCAATACATACAATCAGGTGGACCAGGGCGAGCTGATTGCTTTGTTTAACTCAGCAAATCTTTTAGAAATTGGCATTAGGAATGGATATGCTGCGGAACTTCTAAACCTTGGAACTGGAGGTAATGTAAGAATTGATTTTTTAGAGTGATTACTATAAGCATTAACAGGCTTAGCTTGTTAAAAGCACTCCAATATATTTTTATCTTTGCCAAATAAATTTTTTAAAATGGAAAAAGCTAGCGAAGCATTTAGCCGTCTGCTTAAAATTATGGACGAGCTACGAGAGAAATGCCCGTGGGATAGGGAGCAAACAATAGAGAGCATTAGGAACCTTACCATTGAGGAGACATACGAACTTACCGATGCAATAATTGAGAACGATATGGAGGGGGTTAAAAAAGAGCTTGGTGATATTCTCCTACACATAGTTTTTTACTCAAAAATTGCATCGGAGACCAACCTGTTCGACATAAATGATGTGATTGAAGGGATATGTGAGAAGCTGATTTTTCGTCATCCGCATGTCTTTGGTAACACAAAGGTTGAAGGGGCTAATGATGTGGTTAATAATTGGGAGCAAATAAAAATGACGGAGAAGAAAGGAAATAAAACGGTCCTTTCTGGCGTACCCAAATCGTTATCATCACTAATTAAAGCCAACAGAATACAGGAAAAAGTAAGGGCTGTTGGATTCGATTGGGAGGTTCGTAACCAGGTGTGGGATAAGGTTGATGAGGAGTTGGACGAACTTAAAAATGAGATAAAGAATGATAACAGGGATGCTATTGAGGGTGAATTTGGCGACTTGTTCTTTTCCCTTGTTAATGCTGCCCGACTATATGGCGTTGACCCTGAAACAGCGCTGGAGCGAACCAATAAAAAATTTATGAAACGTTTCGACTACCTAGAGAGCAAAACCATTAAAGAGGGGCGCTCGCTTAAATCTATGACGCTTGATGAGATGAATGAAATTTGGGATGAAGCGAAAAAGTTCGATTAACCAATTTTTCTATGTTTAAGTTTTTAGCCAAACGAACATTTTACAGTATACTGGTAATTTGGGGAGTAATTTCTTTGGTGTTTATGCTTTTCTACCTTATACCAGGCGATCCGGCTCGCATGGTAATGGGACAGCGCTCCGATGAAGTATCTCTTAATGCTGTACGGCGTGACCTTGGGCTAGATAAATCCCTTGCACATCAGTACCTAAAATATTTAAACGACCTTTCACCACTTTCTATACATAATCCGCATAATCCGAGTAGTTACATATATCTAAACCCAGAACTCTATTCAACAGCCTTCTCAATTCCAATTACTCAAAAAAGAGCGTTTGTAGTTAAAACTCCATATTTACGTCGTTCGTTCCAAAGCGGAAGGAACGTTTCGGCAATCATTGCAGAGGCGTTACCTAACACATTTATCCTTGCATTTACGGCAATATTCTTTGCTACTTGTTTTGGAATAGGATTAGGCGTTATTGCTGCAATTAAAAAAGACACTTTTATTGACAGGGTGTTTCTGGTATTCTCTGCATTTGGTATGAGCGTACCCTCATTCTTTGCAGCCATACTCTTCGGATGGATATTTGCATATTTATTAGGTGATTATACAGGGTTAAACTTAACGGGCAATATTTGGGAGGTTGATAATTTTGGCGAAGGTGTTAATATGAAACTACAAAATTTGATACTCCCTGCTTTTACGCTTGGAATTAGGCCTTTAGCAATTGTTACACAACTTTCCAGAAACTCAATGCTCGATACATTATCGCAAGATTATATTAGAACAGCTAAGGCCAAAGGATTAACCTTTTCCAAAGTCATTTGGAGACATGCACTAAAAAACTCACTAAATCCGGTTGTTTCTGCAGTGTCGGGTTGGTTTGCTTCCCTAATGGCTGGCGTTGTGTTTATTGAGTATATTTTTGGATGGAAGGGTTTAGGTTACGTAGTGGTTAATGCGCTTAATAGCTATGATATCCCGCTGGTTCTTGGGTCGGTTATAACAATCTCCATTGTATTTGTTTTGGTTAATTTTGCGGTTGATATTATATACTCAATGCTTGACCCAAGGATACGAATTGGATAATTTATTTTTCTTATATTTGGATATTACTAGTGAGATAAACATGGAAATTTTTCACCTTATTTTTACAACATAAATACTACTACTAATGAGAAAAAATATTGTAGCCGGCAACTGGAAAATGAATACAACCCCAGCCGAGGGGTTAATACTTGCTCAGGAAATTAGTGACTTGTCAAGCTCAACACCCAGCAATGTTGAGTTAATTTTGGCACCACCCTTTACCCATATTATTCCTATGGTTCAAATTCTTAAAGAGAGCAAGGTTAAGGTGAGTAGTCAGAATTGCGCACAATGGGAAAGTGGAGCATATACGGGAGAGGTTTCTGCCCGAATGATAGCCTCAGCAGCAGCTACCCATGTAATAGTAGGCCATTCTGAACGTAGAGAGTATTTTAAAGAGGATAGCCAATCCCTTTTAGCAAAAGTTCAACAAGCACTCAATAATAAGTTGACTGTTATTTTTTGCTGTGGAGAGAATTTGGACGAGCGCGATGCGAACAAGCATTTTGAAGTTGTGCAAACTCAAATTAAAGAAGTGCTTTTCAACTTATCACCAGAGGAGATGAAGAGTATAGTGGTTGCTTATGAACCTGTTTGGGCAATTGGTACCGGACGCACCGCAACACCAGAACAGGCTCAGGAGATGCACCTTAATATCAGAGAATTTGTGGAAAAGCATTTTGGAAAGAAAATATCACAAGATTTAAGCATTCTGTACGGCGGAAGCTGTAAACCAAGCAACGCTAAGGAGATTTTTGCTAATCCCGATGTTGATGGCGGTCTGATTGGTGGAGCGTCGCTAAAAGCAGCCGATTTTATTGCAATAGCAAAATCTTTCCCTCAGTAGCATGCAGTATTCTGAGGTGGCAATAAAAATTGAACCATACAGCCAGCAAAATGCAGAAATAATAACAGCATTGCTGGCTGAGTTGGGTTTTGATAGTTTTTCAGATACAGAAAATGGACTGTTAGCTTACATACCAAAAAAACAGCTAAATAGGAGCGATTTAGAAAGCGTAATTTCTAACCTTACTTTAGGGTGTGACATTAGTTACAACCTAAATCAGGTAAAAGAGCAGAACTGGAATAAGGAGTGGGAATCGAACTTTAGTCCAATATCAATTGAAAATCTTTGTTACATAAGAGCACCTTTTCATAAATCAGAAACTGGATACAAACTCGAGGTAACCATTGAGCCAAAAATGTCGTTTGGTACGGGGCACCACCAAACAACCTGGCTGATGGCCAGAGAAATTTTTAGCCTCGATATAAAAAACAAGAGGGTTCTTGACATGGGTTGTGGTACTGGAATACTAGCTATTATTGCAGAAAAACTTGGAGCATCAGAGGTGATGGCTATTGATAATGACGACTGGGCCTTTAGAAACGCAGAAGAAAATGTAGCAATGAATAATTGCTCAAAAATAACCACCATTCTTGGCGATGCAGCCCAAATTAATCAAGCAAAATTTGATGTTGTTCTGGCTAATATCAATTTAAATATACTGCTATCGGATTTTGAAACATATTTCAATAGTGTAACTGATGGTGGGAAAATTCTTATGAGCGGAATCTTAACCAATGATATTGAGACACTTAAAGCGCATGTAAATAGGTTTAGGTGTAAACTGATATCTGAAAAAAAGAAAAACGATTGGGCGTTAATTGCTATTGAAAAAATGTAATCAAGAAATGCTATTAATATGAAGTTACCTTCCCTAAGACCTGCCATAATTGTCAATATTTTATTCTGTATTGCAATACACTTTTTTGCATACCAGGCTTACGCTCAGCGTCTCGATTCATTCTCAGAGGATATTTCTATGTATCCATCAGAACTTAAAAACGTAGTTGAAGGGCAACTTGAGAAAGGTGAGGAGGAGGTTTTTGACCCATTTGAGGATTTTTGGGGTTCCGATACACTTTCGACAGATATTAAAGCTGAGGTTGTTAGCATTTCAAACTTGCTGCTTAAAAAAACAGTTGTTTCCACAAAGCACCTATTTATACTGGCAAAAACCTTAATGCTCTATTCAGAGCAGGAGAAGTTTCAGAATGAGGTAGATACATGGATTGAAGGTTTGAAAAATTATGCCGAAGATGAAACCATTAGAATCACTTTTATAAATAGATTTCTTGAAAACTCTTATGCACTTTTTACCGATAGCACGTTTTATATTAATCCTGCCTATAATTGGAAGATAAGTAACAATAACTATAGGTTTGTTTTTGATGAGACCCTGCTGGTAAAATTTGACAATACTGATGTAATTTGCGCAAATCGGAACGATTCTATTGCAATTTTATCTACCAGTGCAACATTTTACCCATTAGATGATACGCTGGTTGGTCAGGGAGGTAAAGTAACGTGGATACGAAGTGAGTTCCCAACTGACGAAATTTATGCAACCTTATCCAATTATTCCATTAATCTTACGCGTAACGAGTACCACGCAGATTCCGTTCTGTTTACCAACATGGACTATTTTAGGAAGCCCTCGCTGGGTAAACTTCAAGATAAAATCACCAGGGTTACAAATCCCGAGAAGGTTCAGTACCCTCAGTTTTATACATACGACCAACGACATTCAATCCGAAACCTTTTTGAGAACGTTCATTTTGATGGTGGTTACTACATGTTAGGCTCACAGTTTATAGGTAGTGGAACTCGTGAGAACCCCGCAATTATTGAAATTTATAGAGATAACCAAGATTTCCTCAGGATTGAGTCGCAAACTTATATCTTTAAAAGGCAAACCGTAATGTCTGATTATGCCAGAGTAAGATTTAAACTGGCAGAAGACTCCCTTTTCCATACGGGGTTGGGCTTTACATACAACGATGGTATAAGGCTCGCATCAGTTGCACCAACCGATTTTTTAACAACACAAAGCCCAATACAGAGTAGCTACCACAATTTCTCAATTAATTTTGGACAGATTCGTTGGAACCTCGATAGTGATGAGCTGGTTTTTGGTTCACCTGTCGGCTCATCGCTTGGTAGAGCAAACTTTGAATCAAATAACTTTTTTGATGAGGAGGAGTTTGATAAGCTTATGGGTAGAGACGAAGTGCATCCTCTTTTTGCTGTTGCAAACTTTACAAGAAGGCTCCAATCAAAAGTTTTTAATGTAGATGACTTTTCCCGTTTCATCAGAAAGCCAGTTGACCAGACACGTATTGCTGTAATGCGACTCGCAATGGAGGGGTACGTTTTTTACGAGTTTGAAACCGGTGAAGTTCAGGCACTACCCAAACTCTACGATGCAATTAGAGCGCGGGGGCAGTTTATCGATTACGATGTTCTTCGTTTTAGTTCAACTGCCGAGGGGGAGCCCAATGCAATTCTCAACCTGAATTCTTTAGAGATGTTCATAAGAGGAGTTGAGAACGTTTCCGTTAGTGACTCACAGAATGTGTTCCTTTATCCTGCAAATCAAGAGTTAATACTAAAGGGTAATAGGAATTTTGCTTTTGATGGTAGGGTAAGAGCAGGGTTGTTTACCTTTTATGGTAATGACTTTAACTTTGATTACGAAAACTTTAGCCTTCAGCTTGCATCAATTGATTCGCTTCAACTTGATTACCAAACCGATGATTACGACCAGTATGGACAAAGGGTTCTAAATAACGTTACCAGTACGCTAGAAAATATTACTGGTGAAATCCTAATAGACGAACCCAACAATAAATCGGGTTTAATTATGAATGAGGATTACCCCATCTTTAACAGTACCAAGAGTTCATTCGTTTATTACGACGATAAAACAATTCACAATGGGGTTTATGACAGAGAAGAATTCTTCTTTGAAGTGTTCCCGTTTACATTCAAAAACATCAATAATTTTGAGTTCAGCGATATGAATTTCATCGGTACTCTATACTCTGCCGATATATTTGCCCCAATTGAAGACACACTAGTTCTCCGACCCGATAATTCACTTGGCTTTAGAAGGGAAACAACAAATGAAGGGTATGCGCTTTA
>JAWLEY010000320.1:0-2520 GCA_041685855.1 Perlabentimonas sp.
AACCCGAGGAGTAAGTTTCTTAAATAGATTGAATACCAAAAATGCTCGGCCGCTTATGCAGGTCGGGCATTTCTTTTTTCCATTCCTTCGCGGTTTTTGTTACAGTAAACTCAGTGGGAAGGGTCAAATCGCACGAAACATGAATCAATGTATTGGGTTTAAGCGTACCCACCAACGCTTGCATTAGTTGGTTATTACGGTATGGCGTTTCAATAAAGAATTGAGACTGCTTGAAATCTCCCGAGATTTGTTCTAACTGCTTTATTCGTTTATTCCTTTCCGGAGTTTTTATTGGCAGGTAGCCAACAAATGCAAAATTCTGCCCATTTAAACCACTTGCCATTAACGCAAGGGTTACGCTACTTGGCCCAGTTAAAGGTATAACCCTAACACCTTTTGCATGTGCTGCCATAACAAGGTTTGCGCCGGGGTCGGCCACTGCAGGCAAACCAGCCTCGGAAACTACCCCCACGTCAACCCCTTGCATAATTGGTTTCAGGAGCCTATGTAGCTCCTCTTGCTTGGTATGCTTATTAAGCAATTCAAACTGTAGTTCAGAAATGGGAACAGGCATTCCTACACGAGACAAATATCTGCGCACCGTTCTAATATCTTCAGCAAGAAAAATTCTGAGTTCCCTCAGCTTATTAAGCACAAAACTTGGTATAACATCCTCAGGATTGTCTCCACCTAAAGTGGATGGAATTAGGTATAATTTGCCCAGCATTTTTTTGTGTAAAATTAAAAAAAGATAGATTAACTAAGTCTTTCCTTTACATGAAATACTCAAAAATAAAGTTGTTCCATTTTTTGATGTTATCTTTGAGACATCTTAAATTAAGCGTACATGAACTTTATTAAATCAATATTACTTAATAGAAATTTTATACTGATACTTGCCGTTATTGCAGGCCTTGTTATTGGCGATTACGCCCAGTACTTAAAGGATTATAATATCTATATTCTAGGTGTAACCATGACATTCTCCATGACAGGCTTAGACCTTCGGTTAATTAATAGTTTTAAGAAGGTTTTTAAGCCTTTTACCATGGGTATTATACTTAACTACCTTGTTTTTGGAGCCGTAATGCTACCATTAGCATGGTTTTTAATGCCAACAAAGGAGCTATTCTATGGTTTTGTTGTAATTATTGCAGCGCCACCAGGGGTGGCCATTATTCCATTCTCACATATTTTAAAAGGACGGGTTGACTATGCAATAATTGGCGTTACGGGTGCCTTTATAGCATCGGTTTTCCTTGCTCCCTTCCTCGTGGAAACCTTTGCGAAAAGTGAAGGCATAAAATCTACTGAGATTTTTTTCACCATGGTTAAGCTTGTAATTGTACCATTAATTATTGCACAGCTCCTTCGCATAAAAGAGGTAGCTCCCCTAGTTTTTTACATTAGGGGGCGCGTTGTGGATTTTGGCTTTGCCCTAATAATTTTTGTGGCAGTTGGACTAAACCGTCAAGTGTTTTTTACAAATCCACAGCTATTAGCACTGGTGGCTACTACATTGGTTATTAGCATTTTTGGACTGGGAATACTTCATCAATTTGTTTCAAAAAAAATGGGGGTATCCTATCCTACTATGATTACACAAAACATGCTAACAACCATCAAGAGCTCCGGATTCTCCGTTTTTACTGCACTAACAATTTTTGGTCAGGAGGCAGCAATACCATCAGCTGTTCTTGCTGTTATGGTGCTATTGTACCTAATTTTCTTATCTTTGAGATTCGAAAGGAAAAAATAAGTTGAAGGAAAATAAATATTAAATTCCACCGCAAATCGTGAAACTTACATTTTTAGGAACTGGCACATCACAAGGAGTACCTGTAATAGCCTGCTCCTGCCCTGCATGCCAATCAACCGACCCTCACGATAAAAGGCTTAGAACCGCTGCACTTATTGAGTATGAAGACACAACCATTCTGATTGATGCAGGTCCCGATTTCCGACAGCAAATGCTAAGAGCAAACGTAAAATCTTTAGATTCAATTCTTATAACCCACGAGCACCGCGACCACATTGCTGGTCTTGACGATGTGCGAGCGTTTAACTTTATACAAAAGCGCCCAATGGATATATGGGCAGAAAAGCGAGTGCAAAATGCAATTAAAAAAGATTTTGATTACGTTTTTGCTGAAAATAAATATCCGGGAGTACCTGATATGAGGCTTAATACAATTGATGGTCTTCCTTTTAACGTTAATGGAATTAACATTATTCCCATTAGAGCCTACCATTATAAAATGCCGGTTTATGGATTTCGTTTTGGTGATTTTACCTACATTACCGATGCTAACTTTATTTCAGAGCAAGAGAAGGAGAAGATTATCGGCTCTAAGTACTTAGTTATAAATGCTCTTAGAAAACAGAAGCATATTTCACACTTTTCATTACCCGAGGCCCTTAAGTTTATTGCTGAGATAAGCCCACGCAAAGCATTCATAACGCACATTAGTCACCAAATGGGATTTAGCAAGGATGTTACCAAAGAGCTCCCAGACAATG